>CALRTZ010000015.1:0-59376 GCA_943371235.1 Sphingobacterium thalpophilum
AATTACACACAAAAATTTAAAACGAATGTCAGATATTCTAGGAGAAAGCTCAGTATTTAATTCAATGGCTGAAAATGACCACCAAAAAGTTGTTTTTTGCTACGATAAAGCAACAGGCTTAAAAGCAATTGTTGCAATACATGATACAACTTTAGGTCCTGCGTTGGGTGGTACACGTATGTGGAACTACAAAACAGAAGGAGAAGCATTAAATGATGTTTTGCGTTTATCTCGCGGGATGACATACAAAGCTGCTATAACAGGATTAAACCTTGGTGGCGGTAAAGCCGTTATTATAGGCGATTCTAAAAAAGACAAATCAGAAGCCATGATGCGCCGTTACGGTAAATGCATCGAAAACTTAAATGGCGAATACATTACTGCCGAAGATGTTGGTACCAGTCCGAAAGACATGGAATATATCAAAATGGAAACAGACCATGTTGCAGGTATTCCAGAGTCATTAGGAGGTTTAGGCGATCCATCACCGGTTACTGCTTACGGAGTATACATGGGCATGAAAGCTTGTGCACAACAACTGTGGGGAAATGATAGCTTATCTGGCAAAGTAGTTGCAGTGCAAGGCGTAGGCCATGTTGGCGAGAACTTAGTAAAACACTTAAGATCAGAAAATGCAAAAGTTTATATTTCAGATATTAACGATGAGCGTTTAGCAGAAATTTCTAAAAAATACGGAGCTGAAGTGGTAGCAAACAATACCATTTACGATTTAGATATTGATATATATGCTCCATGTGCATTAGGTGCAACGGTAAACTCTGAAACCTTAGCAAAACTTAAATGTGCAATTATTGCAGGTGCTGCAAATAACCAATTAGCCGACGAAAATATACACGGCAGAATGGTAATGGAAAAAGGCATTTTATATGCACCAGATTTCTTAATTAATGCAGGTGGTTTAATTAATGTTTACTCGGAGTTAATGGGTTATAGCTCAAAAAGAGCCTTAGAAAAAACCGAACATATTTACGAAGTAACTTTAGAGATTTTAAAGAAATCTCAATTAGAAAATATTCCAACCTACGAAGCTGCAAATAGAATTGCTGAAAAGCGTATTCAAGACATTCGTAGAATTAAAGCTTGCTATTAACTTGCTTATAACAAAAATGCGGAGTACATTTGCTTCGCATTTTTAATACAAATAATTCGTTCTTTATGTTAAATCGTCGTCATTTACGTATCAAAGCCTTTCAAACTGTTTACGCTTTTCAACAAGTAGACAAACCTGATCGGAAACAATTTGAAAATTCTCTTTTAGAATCTATTCATTCGGTACATAAAAGTTATGCTCAACTCCTTCAATTATTACTAGAACTCAACCATTTCGAGTATAGAGATTTAGAAGATAGAAGTGCTAAATACCTTCCCTCAAGTGATGATTTAACTGCAAAACCCATCCTCGAAAAAAATTCCTTCATCAAATTATTAGCAGTAGATAAAAATCTTACCTACCTCATAAAAACCTACAAAGTAAGCTGGCAAGGTGAAGATATGTTGCTTAGAGAGCTGTATAATAAATTGAAAGCCGACGAGAAATACATTGAGTATGGTGCAATTTCGGAGCCAAGTTTTATTCAAGATCGCGAAATTATTACACATTTATTTAAAACCATTTTATTCCAAGATCCTTTATTAGAACAGTTCTTAGAAGAAAATTATATTAATTGGCCGGTTGATAAACATTCGGTAGATGGTATGGTGTTAAAAACGCTTAGAGCATACAAAGAAGGAGCGACGGATGCTTTAGACATATTGCCAATTACCGCAAATTGGGAAGAAGATAAAGAGTTTGTACTTGAATTGTTTAACAAAACCATTTTTAATAATGCTGAAACAGAAAAATACATTTCTGATAAAACTCAGAATTGGGATGTAGAGCGTATTGCAATGGTTGATACTATATTAATGAAAATGGCACTTACCGAATTAATGAATTTTAATTCGATTCCGGTAAAAGTTACCATGAATGAATACATCGATATTTCGAAAGAGTTTAGTACCCCTAAAAGTAAAGGCTTCATAAACGGAATTTTAGATAAAATACTTATTGATTTGAAAAATGACGGCAAAATCAATAAAATTGGAAGAGGATTATTAGAATAAAAAAACAATAGGAAATTATATTTTTATAAGATGAAAAAATTATTGATTCTATTTACAGTTATTGCAATGGTTTCTTGCGGAAAAAAAGAGCAAAAATCCATGTCGATTGAAGTGCCTTTAACCAATGATGGTAAGGTTGATACTTCTAAATTGCCAAAATTTACTTTTGTACAAGATGTGTTTGATTTCGGACAAATTAAACAAGGTGAAAAAGTATCGTATTCATATAAATTTAAGAACACAGGTAGCACTCCTTTAATAATTTCATCGGCAAGCGCAAGCTGTGGTTGCACAGTGCCTTCATACCCTGAAGAACCGATTCAACCAGGTGAAGAATCGAAAATAGATGTAGTGTTTGATAGCAACGGCAAAATGGGTATGCAAACCAAAACCATTACATTGGTTTCTAATACAATACCTAATACCAAAGTTTTGTACCTTAGAGGCGAGATACTCGATTAGTATGCTAGTGTGCTAATGAGTTAGTGTGCTAATGATTAAAGAAAATTAAAAAATTTAAATACAACAAATATGTTCAACACAATTTTAATGACGCAACCAGCTGGTGGCAGTTCAAATCCGATTATGAGTTTTTTACCCTTGATTTTAATCGCTGTGGTATTTTACTTTTTCATGATTCGTCCACAAACGAAAAGAATGAAAGACCAAAAGAACTTTATTACAAACCTTAAAAAAGGCGACAAAATTGTTACTGTTGGTGGAATACATGGTAAAATCGCTGAAATAAACGATGATACTTTTATGATGGAAATAGAAAATGGTGTAAAAATGAAAATAGATAGAGTATCTGTTTCATTAGAAGCATCTAAAAAATTAAACGAAACGAAGTAATTCGTTGCAACACATAAATGCTAACCAATTATTTATTAGTTTTGGTTAGCATTTTTTATTTTGAAAAGAAAACTATTACAGTGGAAACAACTTATTAAAGATAAAACTCGAAAGCGTTATCGCCGTAGAATTTTACTCTTCTTTAGTTGTTTGCTCTTAGCACTTGGTTTTTGGTTCTTAAACATCCTCAACAAAGCTCACCGATTTGAGCTAAGCAGCAATCTGCAATTTATAAACCTTCCCGACGATAAAGCATTAAGTACGAAAGAAACCCGCACCATCTCATTTACGGTAGAAGGCAGTGGTTGGAATTTTATACGCTCGCGTATGCAATTAATTTCGGATACCTTAATTATAGATTACCGCGCCATACAAGATAAAGAAGAGATTGATCTAAATAAACTTTTAGTAGATTTTGAAAGTCAGTGGAGTCGTAAAATGAAAATAATGAACGTTTATCCTACCAAAATTAATTTTGTAGTAGAACGCAAACGCATTAAAAAAGTACCCATTGAGCCGATACTAAATTTGAAGTTTACAGATGGTTACGATCTTTCCGAAAAAGTAAATTGGTACCCAGACAGTGTATATATTTCTGGACCATATGAATCAATTAAAAACATAAAAAGTATAAAAACCACACCCATCATTTTACAAAATTTAAATGTAAATAACAGTATTGATGTGAGCCTAGATTTACAATCGTTCCCAAACATCAACACAAAAATAAAAACGACTAGAGTAAATATACCCGTTGAGCAATACACGGAGGGCATAATGAAAATAGGTATCTCGCAACGAAATGAAACCGTAGGTATGATTACATTCCCATCTAAATGTACCATTAAATATAAAGTAGCATTATCTAATTACAACAAAATCATACAACAATCATTTAAAGTAATTGCAGAGCCAGATCGGAATTTAAAAAACAGGTTAAGGTTGAAATTAATATCTTCACCTAGCTTAATAAAAGACATACAAATAAGCCCAGAAACAGTAGAATACATTATAGTAAGAAGATGAAAGTAATTGGCATAACAGGTGGAATTGGCTCTGGCAAATCTACTGTTTGCAAAATATTTGCAAGCATGGGAATTCCTATTAACGATGCAGATGCTTTAGCTAAAAACATAATTACTAACGATGTTGACTTAAAGCAAAACATAATTGCACAGTTTGGTAAAGATTCTTATTTGTTGGATGGCACTTATAACAGAGCTTATATTTCATCTATTGTTTTTAATGATGCAAGTAAATTAGAGTTATTAAACAGTTTGGTGCATCCAAAAGTAATAGAGTATGGAAACATTTGGGTGCAGCAATATCAACATTTACCATACGTAATTAAAGAAGCGGCCTTAATGTTCGAATCTGGATCATACAAATACAACGATTACACGATTGTGGTGGAATCGCCAATGAATACGAGGGTAGAACGCATTTGTAAACGTGATAAAGTGAGTAAAGAAATTGCACAAAAAAGAATTGATGCACAATTAAGTGATGAGCAAAGAAGAGAAATGGCTGATCTTATTATAAGAAATGATGAAGAGCATTCTTTGATACATCAAGTAAATACAATCCATCAACAACTATTAAAAAATAATGATCCTCGATGATTTTTTAGTTAAAACGAGCAATGGTTATTATTGTAAGTATGCAGATGTTTTTATAGATCCAAAATCTGCTGTAAATAATTCGGTTGTTTCTCATGCACACGCCGACCATGCCTCGCCAGGTTCTGTAAATGTATATTGTACGGAAGCTACCGCAGCATTTATGCAGTTACGCTATAAACACAAAGCAGCTAAGTTATTTCATCTCAAAGAATTTAATCAGGTTTTCACAATTGCCGAGGTACAGTTTAGTTTTATTGCTGCAGGACACATTTTGGGTAGTGCACAAATTTTGATGCAGTATAAAGACGTTAAGTATTTGTACAGTGGTGATATTAAGTTACAAGTTGATGTTACCGTAGAACCTACAGAATTTGCTAGGGCCGATGTATTAATTACAGAAACCACTTTTGCACACCCTAGTTTCGTACACCCAAATGCTTTAGATGAAATTAATACCTTAAAAGATAAAATAGGTCCAATTGTTATTGGCTCTTATGTATTAGGAAAAGCACAACGCATTAACGCTTTAATTAATACTGTTTTTCCTGATAAAAATGTATTCATCCATTTTGATATTTACCCTTATCATAAAATTTATGAACGATTAGGTAAGAGTGAATTTAGGTACGAGATCTTGCAAAAAAAAGACATCAGAAATGGAAGAGAAGGCATATACATTGTTCCTCCTTTAACTTACGAATCGTATAAAATACAATACCCTTATACATTTGCTTTTGCGTCTGGCTGGGATCATTTACAAAGTAAACAGCAGATGTTAAAAATAAGCGACCATATGGATTGGAGCGAACTTTTAATATACATAGAACAGGTAAAACCTACCGAAATATGGGCGATACATGGAAACCCAGCTCATTTACTAGAACATTTTGAAGGAACTGATGTTAAGGTAAAAGTATTATAAATGGAAGAGAAAGTCGATTTTTACATTGAAAATGGATATTATGTGTTCACTGAACAGTACCACTTAAAACGTGGCTATTGTTGTAAAAGTGGATGCAGACACTGTCCTTGGAAGTATAAAAAAGAGCCTAAAAACCCCAACAAAGGCAATAATTCTGAAAAAGAACCCATAGAATAATTAATGAATGATTATTGTATATTTAAATAACTAAACTAATGAACATGGAATTAGAGAAAGAGATATTTCAAAAGAATTTTAAATCAGAGCATCACAAAGCAATGGTTAATTTGATTTTTACCTATTACTGGTCAAACAATATTGCTCGTCAGGAATTTTTACCCTACGACATTACCATGCAACAGTTTAACATTTTGAGAATACTAAGAGGGCAATACCCAAACCCATCTTCTATAAATTTATTAAGAGAGCGAATGCTCGATAAAATGTGTGATGCATCACGTATGGTGGATCGTTTAAAGCAGAAAGAACTGATAGATCGTTGTGTAAATAAAAAAGACAAACGATCTGTTGATATAGTTATTTCTCAGAAAGGCCTGGATTTATTGAAGCAAATAGACGATGAAATAGATTCTGATGGACCTGCAAAAAATATTACAGAAGAAGAAGCTCGTACCTTAAATGCAATACTAGATAAAATGCGTGGATAATTATCCAAGTAAAAAGTTTAGTACTGCTAGCCCAGCTCCAATAATAATTGCAATCATTTTATAAAAATTAAATCGATGATCGACATTCGATTCGAACAAAATGGTGGTAGAAATATGTAGAAATATACCAATTACTACACCCATTATGTACTGAAAGTAATTGCTTATTACTCCAATAGAATTGCCTTGTAAAAACCCAGAAAATAAACTACCAAATGGGGTCATGGATGCAAAAACAATCAACAAAAATATCACCATTTTTTTGCTTACTTTATTCTGATATAAAACACTGGTAAGAGCAAATGCTGCGGGTATATGGTGCAGCGCAATTCCATACAACAAAGTGTGTCCTGTATGATGGAGGTTACTATCGCCTGAGCCAAAATCAACTAAAGGCATACCTTCTAAAAATGCATGTAATGACAAGCTCAACATAATTCCCCAAGGGAAAAGGTGTTGTTGGTGTGAGTGAGCGTGTATATGCCCATGTTCAATACCTTCGGAGAAATGTTCTAGAAATACTTGAAAACCAAAACCGAGTAAAATAAATAAACCAACATAAGAATTGTTGCTGGCATAAACTTCTGGTAATAGATGTAATACAGTAATTGAAAACAAATAAGCTCCAGAAAAAGAAAGCAGCAACTTTAATTTTTTAGTTAAATTGTTTTTAATTAAAAAAATTAAAGAGCCACCCAGAAATGCTGAGCTAAATAATATAAAATAATCAGTTAGTTCCATTTATACTTTATCGATACGATGATATATATAATAACTAAGATATGCAATACCAATTCCCAAAAACATACCCGCCAAAACGTCGAATGGGAAGTGAACGCCCACATATACTTGTGAGAATGAAATAACTGCAGCCCATACAATAAATGCTCTGCCAATCCATTTTTTATCATTAAAATACAAACCTAAAAATATGGCCAATCCAAAATGGTTGGTTGCATGAGAGGAAACAAAGCTATAACCCGATCCACAGCCTACTAGGTTACGAACAAATGCCATAAATTCCGGTTCGTTGCAAGGTCTTAAGCGTTGAAAGGTTTCTTTAAAAATGCCTGCACTTACAAAATCGGTAAGCGCAAAGGTTATTATGAGGAAACTTACAGTAAGCAAGCCTCTACGAGTAGTATTTGATTTTAAAATGTAAACAATTAGAAATAAATACAGAGGTGCCCAAAAAAATCTACTCCTCATTAACGGCAACAGAAAGTCGAAAAAATCATTAACAAGCCCTCTGTTAATGAGTAAAAATAATTGATGATCTATGTTGTTTAAGGTTTCAATCATTTTTTTCGTTGAGCTACCATTATTAAACGTTCGGATGAATTAGTCTGGTAATCATTTAACTGATAATCGCCATATTTTTCAATAATAGTTAAGCCTGCAGCTTCAAAATATTTTTCGAAGTCTTGCAAATGTAATGCTTTTACTTCTTCTTTAAACTCATAATGCCTTCCGCCATCTACAAAATCTATGCGTTTAATGATCATACCGTTTTCGATAGATTTTTCAATGTTAAAGTCTATCCCATCAATTGTTTTTCGATCTTTAGATTTCATGGAGCTGTAAACTTTATCGGCATTTAAAAAATCAATAAGTAATTTTCCGTTCGGTTTAAGTGCTTTGCTGAATACTTTAATGGCTTTTAGGTTTTCATTTTCCCTTTTAAAATATCCAAAGCTGGTGAAAAGATTCAATACAAAATCGTATGTATTGGTGTAAAATTCGTTTCGGATATCGTGCTCGAAAAACTGAAGTTTATGATTTTCGAACTGTTTAGCATATAATATACTTTCATGAGAGAGGTCGATTCCTGTAACATCTGCACCTTTTTTATTGAGGTAGATAGAATGGCGACCTTTGCCACAGCAAGCATCGAGTACAAGTGAATTCTCTTGTAAATGTAGTTTATCGTATAGTCTATCAATAAACAATTCCGCTTCTTGATGGTCGCGGTTTGCATAAAGTATATGATAATAAGGGGAATTAAACCAACTGCGGTACCATTTTTTCATTATTCTGTAATCCTGGGCTAAATATCCTTACAAATCTCTTATTTTTTTTATTTTTGTAGCACTAAACCAAAAAAAAATTGACGTTAATAAAATCTATTTCAGGAATCAGGGGGACTATTGGAGGTCCGGCAGGTGATGCACTTACTCCAATTGATGTAGTAAAGTTTACTGCTGCATATGGATATTGGATCATTCAAAAAACTGGAAACAAGAAAATTATCTTAGGCAGAGATGCACGTATTTCTGGTGAAATGGTTCGTAATCTGGTAGTTGGGACTTTACAAGGCTTGGGTATCGATGTTATTGACCTAGGCTTATCAACCACACCAACTGTTGAAATGGCAGTACCAATGGAAAACGCAGGCGGTGGTATTATTCTTACCGCAAGCCACAATCCAAAACAATGGAATGCTTTAAAATTATTAAACCATAAAGGGGAGTTTATTTCTGATAATGATGGAAAAGAGGTGCTTGCACTAGCTGAAAGCAACGAAATAACATTTGCAGAAGTAGATCATATTGGTTCTTATGTACAAGACCATTCTTACATCAACAAACATATTGATAAAATATTAGCATTACCTTGGGTAGATGTTGAAGCTATTAAAGAACGCAAATTTAAAGTGGTAATAGATTGTGTGAATTCTACTGGAGGTATAGCATTGCCACCTTTGTTGAATGCACTGGGAGTAGAGCAAATTTATGAAATATACTGCAATCCAGACGGTAAATTCCCACATAACCCAGAACCATTACCCGAAAACTTAACAGCACTTGCTTCAGAAGTAACTACCCGAAAAGCAGATTTAGGCATAGCTGTAGATCCAGATGTGGATAGACTTTGCTTTGTTTCGGAAGATGGAAACATGTTTGGCGAAGAGTATACTTTAGTTGCCATTGCTGATTTCTTATTGAATAACACATCGCCGGAATTCTTAAAAGAAAAAGGCTATGAATTAAACACGGTTTCTAACCTTTCTTCTACAAGAGCTTTAAGAGACGTTACAGAGAAAGTAAATGGTAAATACACTGCAGCAGCCGTTGGCGAAGTAAATGTGGTAAATAGGATGAAAGACACCAAGGCGCTGATTGGAGGAGAAGGTAATGGAGGAGTAATTTTACCAGAATTACATTACGGTAGAGATGCACTTGTAGGAATAGCTTTATTCTTAACACACTTGGCTAAACAAAAAAAATCATGTTCAGCTTTAAGAGCTTCATATCCTAACTATTTCATCTCTAAGAATAAAATATCATTAACGGCCGATTTAGACATCGATGCTCTACTGAAAAAAGTAGAACAGAAATACAAAGATCAACCCATCAATACAATTGATGGATTAAAAATTGAGTTTAATAATGAATGGGTGCATTTAAGAAGATCTAATACAGAACCGATTATTCGTATTTACTCAGAGAGCCAAACAGAAACTACTGCAAACAATTTAGCGAACAAAATTATGAATGACATTCGCGACTTTATGAATAGTTAATTATGAACAGGATATATTTAGATAACGCCGCAACTACAGCCATCGATAAAGAAGTATTAGAGGTGATGAAAAATACGATGGAATTTCAATTTGGAAATCCATCCTCTATACATGCTCATGGTAGAGAAGTACGTACTATAATTGAAAATGCACGTAAAAGTGTTGCGAAATTATTAAATGCCAGTCCTGCAGAAATATTTTTTACCTCTGGTGGAACGGAGGCCGATAACATGGCAATTAATTGTGCAATTAATGATTATGGTATTACTCATGCCATTACTAGTAAAATTGAGCACCATGCAGTGTTGCACACACTTGAAGTTTTAGAAAAAAATGGTAAAATAAAATTAAGCTTTGTTAACCTTGATGAAAACGGGCATGTAATTTTAGAACATTTAGAAGAATTGTTAGCCAATAACGAACGCAGTTTTGTTTCGTTAATGCATGCAAATAATGAGCTAGGGAATTTAATTGACCTAGAAAAAATTGGCGATATATGTGAAAAATACAACGCTATATTTCATAGTGATACTGTTCAAACTCTTGGACATTATGCGCACGATTTATCAAAGTTAAAAGTGCACTTTATTACTTGTGCTGCACATAAATTGCACGGACCAAAAGGAGTTGGATTTTTATACATCAACCATACTATAAAAATAAAACCAATGATACACGGAGGTGCCCAAGAACGTAACATGCGTGGAGGAACCGAAAATGTTTACGGTATTGTTGGCTTAGCCAAAGCATTAGAAATTGCCTATGCAGAACTTAAGGATCATCAAGAATATATTCAAAGTTTGAAATCCTATATGATTGATCAGTTGAAATATAATATTCCTGGTATAAGTTTTAATGGAGATATAAATCCTGATAAAAGTTTATATACAGTTTTGAATGTTAGTTTCCCAGAATCAGAAATGGGAGAGATGATGTTATTTAGCCTAGACATTGCAGGTATATCTGCATCTGGCGGCAGTGCTTGTTCATCTGGCTCCAACGTTGGCTCTCATGTGTTAACTGCTATTGGATCTCCAAGTAATAGAGCTGCAGTGCGTTTTTCTTTTTGTAAATACAATACAAAGGAAGAAATAGATATTGTAGTGAAAAAGTTACTAGAATTAGTACCTGTAAAAGCATAAGTAGCTAAAAATTATTTTTTTTATTTATTGTCTTTCAAGATTTTAGTATCTTGTTGGGCAAATATGAATTACCAAGCTCTCTGTAAAAACTACGTACTCTATTTTTTAATTTCTATTGTAATAATTTCTTGCAATACTGAAAATTATAATAAAGATGGAATTCAATTAACTAAAAAGGATAGTTTAATTGTTGGTCGTATAGATAAACTTTTTTTGGCAGCCGATTTCAACAACACTCAACTCATAATCGACTCCGTTTTAAAAACAAAAGATTTTAAAAATCATAAATTATATCGATTAAAGATTTTAGAATACAATTCTAAATTGAATTTAAAACTAGGTAAACCTCAATTAGCCCTCGACGATATCAACCAAATAATTTTCGAATCAGAATATGAACGAGATGACTATAACGATGAGTTTGTAGCAGCAACACTTTTAAAAGGCTATGTTTATTATGGTTTGGGCGATTATAGATCTGCCTACAAATATTATTTTGCGGCAAGAGAATCTGATTATGAACAAGGTAAAAATTGCGAATTTGCTGTTTATGATTATCGCATCTCTTTAAGTTTATATCGCCAAAATAAATTCGAAGAAGCGATAGAAAATTTTAAGAAATCATTTATACATTATAGAGATTGTACTAATAAAGATTTCTGGACAGAGTTTAAACGCCAAGAAATTCTAAGCAATGTTGGCTTAAGTTATTCCAAACTTCAAATGTATGATTCAGCTTTGTTTTATTATGATAGTGCATTAGCATTTATTAAACTAAGCTATAATTTAAAAGATGTTAATCCCGAGTCTTTAAGAGTTGCAGAAGGCGTTGTTTTAGGTAACAAAGGGAAAGCATACATGGCTCTAAAAAATTATGAAAAAGCATTGCCGTTACTTCATCAAAATGTAATAATTAATAGTCAAAAGAAATATGATAATTTAGATGCAGTTACTTCTAGAGTAGCATTGGGAGCTTATTATTTAGAAAAAAAAGATTACTTAAAGTTTAATAAAATCACCACCGTACCCGATTCGTATTATACATATCCTCATTTCAAAAAACAATTAGTTTTTATTCATCAATTAAAATCTGAGTATTACGAACAAATAGGTAATAATAAACTAGCCTTATTTCATCATAAAAGATTAGTAGAGGATAAAGAGTTTTTATTTGCAGAACGACAAAAAATAAACGATTCTGATGTACAACTTTCCCTAGAAAGTTTAGAACGAGAAAACGAATTAAATAAGCTAAGTAAGGAAAATCAAAAAAGAGAATATTTTACAAATTTTATTATATACATTTCAGTAGGATTAACTATACTTATTGTTATAATTGGTGTTTTCTTGAGGGTATCGAACCGAAAAAACAAAGAGTTAAAAGAGTCGAATAGTAAAGTTAGAGCTCAACGAGAATTACTTAAAAAAGCCAATGCTGAAATTACCAATAATAATGAAGTGTTAAAACAGAGAGACTTAGAAAAGAATAAAATTTTAAGTATTGTGGCACACGATTTAAGGAATCCAACCAATGCCATCAACTCTATAGCAGGTACCTTAAAAGAAGATGATAACCTTACCCCAGATCAACTGGAGTATTTAGATTTAATTGAAATTTCTGCAAAAAGTACCAACGATTTAATTCATGAAATTTTACAATTTGCTAAGCCTGGTCAGTTCGATAACGATACAGAATTAGTGGTTTTTAATTGTAAGGAACTATTAACACAAACAGTTTCTTTAACCATGTTTAAAGCAAATCAGAAATTTATAAATATTGAATTAGAACCCGTAAATCCTTCATTAAAAATTTACATTAATGTTGAAAAAATGCGTCGAGCAATTACTAATATTTTAGTAAATGCTATAAAATTCTCATATCAAAATACAATCATTAATGTATTTTGTACCCATACCACAGATGAATTGAGCATACACATAAAAGACCATGGTATTGGAATACCTGATCGAATTAAGGATTCTATTTTTGTGTCTGATCCAATAATTAGAAGAGCCGGTACAGACGGGGAGGCTTCTTATGGTTTAGGCTTGGCAATCGTAAAACAAATTATTGAAGAACATAATGGTACAATTTCATTCATTTCTAGTAACCAAGGAACACAGTTTACCATTGTACTTCCACTTCACAAACAAAACAATTAATTAGTTGTTTAAACATGTAAATATCAATTTATATGAAACAAGTAAAACAACTTTTATACGCACATCCATATGATATGGGTGGTTTACCTATTCGTCAGCCTTTTCCTACCAACAATATTGACCATATAGGTCCTTTTATATTATTACACCACGCAAAGGTTAAGGTACCTACACACATTGCACCTAAAAATGCAGGAGTAGGACCACATCCGCACAGAGGTTTTGCACCTGTAACTTTTATTTTTGAAGGAGCAGTTCACCATAGAGATAGCAGAGGGAATAATAGTGTAGTTGAAAAAGGAGGTGTACAATGGATGAATGCGGGAATGGGAGTCATACATAGCGAGCGACCACCAGAAAATATACATGAACTAGGCGGAGTACAAGAAATTATTCAGTTATGGGTAAATATTCCGAGTGCTCATAAAAAAGATCAACCACAATACATACCCTTAAATGCGGAGGAATTAACTATTGTAAAATACGATGATGATAAAGTGAAGGTAAACATAGTAGCCGGTGAAGTTAACGGATTAAAAGGACCTATTACAGGATTAAGTCCTTTGGCAGCAGCAAGTATTGAGATGCAAGCTTCTGGCTCAATTACTATTAACATAACCGAAAATTTTGAATCGTTGATTTACATACTTTCAGGTAAAGTGAAAATTAAAGGCTACGGAGAAGCGGAACACCATCACGCTGTGGTATTTGATATGAAAGGTGATACCATTGAATTTGAAGCACTTGAAGATACTCGAATTTTGTTTCTCTCTGGAGAAGCAATAAATGAGAAAATGGTAGCACAAGGTCCTTTTGTGATGAACTCGGAAAATGAAATTATGGAAGCTTACCGCGATTATCAAATGGGAAAAATGGGAATATTAATTGAAGAATAATTCCTATATTGTTGCTTTATTGAACATATGAGCATCAAATTAAACCTCAAAAAACCAATAGCATTTTTTGATATAGAATCTACAGGAGTAAATGTAGCGAGTGATCGAATAGTGGAAATTTCTATTTTAAAAATTAATGTAGATGGTACCGAAGAAATAAAAACTAGAAGAATTAATCCGGAGATTCCTATTCCACTAGAATCCTCTTTAATTCATGGTATATATGATGAGGACATTAAAGATGAGCACACATTTAAACAGATTGCGAAAGGCTTAGCTCAATTCTTGGAGAATTGCGATTTAGGAGGGTATAATTCTAATAAGTTTGATGTGCCAATTTTAATGGAAGAGTTTTTACGTGCCGAGGTTGATTTTGATATTAGTAAACGTAAATTGGTAGATGTTCAAAATATATTCCATCAAATGGAACAAAGAACATTAAAAGCTGCTTACAAATTTTATTGCCACAAAGAATTAGAGAATGCACATTCTGCAGAAGCAGACATAAGAGCAACTTATGAAGTGTTGCTTGCTCAATTAGATAAGTATAGAGATACCGAGTTTAAAGATAAACAGGGTAAGGTATATGTACCCGTAAAAAATGATGTGGAAGCACTTCATACCTTTACACAAGTACAGAAAAATGTAGATTTTGCTGGTACTATGGTGTACAACGAAAAGGGAGAGGAGTTATTTAATTTTGGTAAACATAAAGGCAAAAAAGTGAACGAGGTTTTTCAACAAGAGCCAAGTTATTACGATTGGATGATGAATGGAGTGTTTCCGTTATTTACCAAAAAGAAATTAACAGAACTAAGGTTAAGAGCCTTCCAAAAATCTTAAGGATAAAATACTTTATTGGCCAATTGCATCGACTTTAGGAAGGCTTCTGTATTTATATCGATCGAAATATTGTTCTCTTGTAAATAAGCTAAGACTGTTTCAGTAGCAATATTCCCTGTTAAATCGTCGCCTGCCATTGGGCAACCTCCAAAACCATAAATAGCAGAGTCTATTCTACGGCAACCAGCATTATAAGCAGCTGCAATTTTTTCTAAACGTGCATCCGGTGTAGAATGTAAGTGTGCACCAAACTCAACATCTGTAAAAAGAGGAGCAATGTTTCTAAATAAATAATCGATATTCTTTACATCAGAAACTCCAATGGTATCTGAAAAAGCAAGTATTTTCACACCCATATCTACCAGTTTACGGGTCCATTTTTCCACTACTTCTATACTCCATTCCTCTCCATAAGGATTACCAAAACCCATAGAAATATACACTACTAATTCTTTGTTGTTGGAAGAGCACAATTGTTGTATTTCTTCTACTCTAAAAAGCGATTGTTCGATGCTCGAATTGGTATTTCGTTGCTGGAAGGTTTCTGAAATAGAAAATGGAAATCCTAAATAATTAATTTGCTCAAATTGTACGGCATCTTCTGCGCCTCTAGTATTTGCTACTATTGCAAGGAGTTTGCTTTTTGTATTTTGTAAATTTAGTTTTGATAAAACTTCTGCTGTATCTCTCATCTGAGGGATTGCCTTCGCAGACACAAAACTTCCAAAATCAATGGTATCAAACCCAACCTCGAGCAAAGAGTTTATGTATGCTACTTTTTGTTCAGTTGGTACAAAATGATGCAAGCCTTGCATTGCATCTCTTGGGCATTCTATAATTTTAATGTCTTGCATCAATAATTAAATCTTGTTCGTCTTGCATTATTTGTTTGTTCTTACGGTAGGGACGAATAATTAAACGAGTTCCTCTATCATAACTAAAGTAATTCCAAATCCAGTTAATCAATACTACCATTTTATTTCTAAAACCAACTAAAAATAAAAGGTGTAAAAACATCCATATAAACCACGCAAAAAAGCCTTGGAACCTTATAAATGGTAAATCTACCACAGCTTTATTTCTTCCAACAGTAGCCATAGAACCCATATCAAAATACTTAAACGGGTTTAACTTTCTGTTATTAATTATATTGATGATGTTTTTAGATAGGTTTTTTGCTTGCTGTAAGGCTACTTGCGCAACGCCTGGGTGTCCGTTAGGGTTTTGCTCAGAAATCATGGCAGCAACATCGCCAATAGCGTATATATTATCGTATCCTGTAACCTTATTGTATTCATCCACTTTAATTCGGCCGCCTCTTACAAACTCTGCTTTTTCTAAACCTGGGAACGTAGATGCCTTTACACCCGCAGTCCATATTAGATTGGTAGTTTCTAATACCTTTCCGCTTCTCAATACTGCATTCCTCCCGTCGTAAGATAACACTGCGTCATTAGTGCGTATCATTACGCCCATTTCTTTTAAAAACTTATCAGACATTTCCGAAGCTTGTACAGACATGCTGTTTAACACACGATCAGAACTCTCTACCATGTTGATCTGCATTCTTCGTAGATCTAAATCGGGGTAATCATTCGGTAAAACATGCATTTTTAACTCGGCTAAAGCGCCAGCAGTTTCAACACCGGTAGGGCCACCACCCACAATAACGAAATTCATTAATGCCTCTTGCTCATTTATACTGTCTTTTAATAAAGCCTCTTCAAAACTTTGCAAAATCAAACTTCTTAGGTTTAGTGCTTCAGGAATACTTTTCATGGGCATCGAATGATTTTCGATCATATCATTCCCGAAGAAATTAGTGGTAGAGCCTGTTGCAATTACTAAATAATCGTAATTAATATCACCAATATTGGTAACCAGTTTTTGCTCATTAGTGTTTACCGACTCAACACTTGCCACCCTAAAATAAATGTTTTTATGTTGTTTAAATATTTTACGCAAGGGAAATGCAATAGAATCTGGTTCTAAACCACCTGTAGCTACTTGGTATAATAAAGGCTGAAAAGTATGATAATTATGCTTATCAAGCATTAATACTTGAACTTCTTTATCTCTTAAACTTTTGGCTAATTGTATTCCTCCAAAACCTCCACCAACAATTACTACTCTTGGGAAGGATGAATTTGGTATTTCTATTGACATTTTTATATAAGTATATAATAATAAGTATTAAGTACTTGGATTGTTTTTACTAATGCAAAAATAGTATAATTAGTTGATAGTAATTCAGGGTAAATAGCTGTCAATTTGGTACAAAAAAAATCCCGATGTTTTGAGGCATCGGGATTTTTAGATTTTACTGGATTCTAGTATTATTCGATAACTAAGCGTTTGCTTGAGCTACCTTTTGATGTATTAATAATCACATTGTACACTCCAGAAGTTAAACTTGCAACATCAACTGATTTTTCAGTAGAATTTACGTCGTTTAAGTTAAGGATTGTTTGTCCAATGATGTTTACAATAGAAATACTTTCGATGGTTTCGTTAGAAACAATTGAGATGCTTTCTTTTGCAGGATTAGGGAATACATTTAAATAAATTGCTTTATTAATGTTAATACCTACTGGGTCGTTATCGATAATAGTAATAGTGCCAGCAGCAGGAGTGCCTAAGTTGAAATTAACGGCATCACTCAAAGTAAATGTAATAGTCTCGTTATTTTCATTAGCAGCATCATTAATAATGGTAAATGTTGCAGTTCCTTCTGTTTGACCAACTGGGATAGTTACAGTTGAAGGGTTTGTAAAGTTGTAATCTTGAGTAAACGTTGCTGAACCACCTGTTAAGGTAATTTTAACGCTAGCAGGATCTGTAGCAGGGCTAGTTAATTTTACTTTTATAACTTTAGTGCCAGCACCTTCAGAAACTGAATAAGTTGCAGAATCTAAACCACCAGTTGGAGTTACAATTTCAATTAAATCATTAATGCTTCTTGGCAACAATTGGTATCCAGAATTCTTTGGATTAGAATTATCAAACTGTCCACCTAAACCAATGATATTAAATTTTTGCGGGAAAGGTTGACCGAATAAATTCACATCTGCATCAATACGTAAATCCATAGAATCTGTACCACTTACAATTCTTAAGGTAGTACCCGATGCAGAATTTGCAAGTGTATCTATAATTTGAGCATTGTTAAATCTAACTAAATCAGATTCAGTAGACTCATTTAATGATGTAATTACTTTTGGAGCTTTTAACGCATTTCCTTTTGAAACAAGGATTATTGAATCCATGTTTACTTGAGTTAATCCATTAAATTCACCCACCTTACCGTAAACTATCATCGAATCACCTTGCTCAGGAATGATTGATATAATAGGAGGGTTATTTGCACCACCTCTAAATATACCTACACCACCTGTTGGGTCAATTAAGGTATACTGTAAACTTGTTGGCGAACCTTGCATGTCTACACCGTAAACAATACCCTTAATATATACTAATGAATCTTTTAAAACGGATACTCCATTAACATCATTTACTTTTAAAGCAGAGATATTTTTAAATGCGATGTCATCATTTTTAATAGTTAATGTAAAAATAGAGTCAGTACTAATTGTACCGCTGTTTGTGATATTTCTGATTGCAAAAATTGCAGTTTCATCGGCCTCAGGACTTGCATCATTTAACACTGGTAATGAAATTACAAGTGTAGAATCTTTTGCTGCTGGTATTGTATAAGTGGTAGTAGCGTATACAAAGTCACTACCTGAAGTAGCAGTTCCACCTTTAACCACAACATTAAAACTAGTTGGGCTTGTTGTTCCAGCACCCATTACCATCACACTCATTTGAGCTGCACCAACATTTTCATTTACATTTGCGCTAGTAGTTACAAAATGAACAACTGCACCAGCAAAATCATTTGCAGGAATTGTAATGGTTAAAATAGAATCTGCTCCAATTGAACCTGAATTTGTAACATTTCTCAATGCTAAAATAATAGTTTCATCTGGCTCCAAAGCTGCATCATTTGTTATAGGGAATGTAAATGATTGAGCAGTTGTGCTATTTGCAGGGAATGTTACAGTTTGAGAAGTAAATGTATAATCACCTAAACCGTTTGCTGTACCGCCTTTTACCACAACATTTACGTTTGTAGCACTTGCGTTTGCATTTGCTAAGTTAACTGTAACAGTTGCTGTACCAGCATCTTCGTTAACAGTTAAAGTAGTAGGGTTAAATACTACAGATGGGTTTAAAATAGTGAATGGAGTTACAGACGACCAAGTTTGGCCAACCATAATACCATCAACAGTTAATGAAGCTGCGTTTGTTGAAGTACCTTGACGTAATGCAACACCACCAATTCCAACTGTGCTACTAATTGTAATATCACTTTCTGTAGTTACTGCTGATGCAGTAGGAGTAGGCTCAGCTGCTCCAAGTACGGGGTCTATAAATAATTTTACAGAGTCGTTTCCTGTACCTGGTATAATTGAATATTTTAAAACAACTTGATAAGTAGTACCAAATGTTAAATCTGTTGCGTTAAATGCTGCTGCTGCAACACCACCACTTTTAGTTATACCAATTCTGTAACCTGTTCCTGATGATTTAATAAATGTTCTTGCTCTGTAATTTAAACCTGATAATGCAGAGTCTAACATTGCAAAGAAATAATCGCCAGTAGCTTGTGCTGAAGTTACATTAACTAAATATGAAGCATACACATTACCAGATCTAATTTGATTACCAGTAATTTTTTTACCAACATCTTCACCAGATGTTTTTAATAATGCTCCATTTCCTAATCCACTACCTGAGTGATTTGGATATGATAAACCAGCAACTACAGGAACTCTATTCGCTGCTGCAGAAACTACTCCCCAACCAGTTAAAGCATTTTTAGTTAAGGTATCGTTTACTGTGTAGTTAAAGTTCTCAATTAACACTGGCGTGTTTGAAATTACTTGATCGTTTGATGGAATCGTAATTGTTAATATAGAGTCTGCTGTAATAGTAGCAGAGTTTGTTGCATTTCTTAAAGCTAAAGTAATCGTTTCATCAGCCTCGGTGTTTGTATCGTCGATAATTGGAAAAGTAAACGATTGTGCAGTTGTACTGTTCGCTGGGAAAGTAACTGTTTGAGAAGTAAAAGTATAATCTGATGCAGCTGTAGCTGTTCCACCTTTTACTATAACTGTAGCACTCGTAGCACTTGCATTTGGATTAGTAATATTTACAGTTACCGTTGCAGTTCCTGCATTCTCATTTACCGTTAAACTAGTTGGGTTAAATAATACACTAGGGTTAACTGCATCATTTGCTGGTATTGTAATGGTTAAAAGCGAGTCTGTTCCAATGCTTGCAGAATTTGTAGCATTTCTTAATGCTAACACAATTGTTTCGTCAGCTTCAGTATTTGTATCATCAATTATTGGAATAGTAAATGATTGTGCAGTTGTACTATTCGCAGGGAATGTAACTGTTTGTGAAGTAAATGTATAATCAGATCCAGCTGTTGCTGAACCTGCTTTGATGTTTACATTCACACTAGTTGCAGTTGCATTTGGATTTGTAATGTTTAAGGTAACTGTAGCAGTACCCGCATTTTCATTAACTGTTAATGTAGTAGGATTAAATCTTACAGAAGGATTAACAACTGCAATAACACCTAAAGCATCATTCCAATTGTTAGTTACTCTTAACTCATCAATTTCAATATTTCCTGTACCTGCTGAAACAGTACCAGCTTGACGGATACAAATCGATTTAACTTTAGATAAAGCAGCGTTCGTACCTACGTTATTAGAAATTAATGGTGTTGGTTCTGTGCTCGAAATAGTTGGATTCACCCATAAACTAGCGGTATTGGTTGCAAATGTATATTTTACAACTACCAAATAAGTTTGATTTATTGCATAATCAGTTGGAGTTGCGCCAAATGTTTGAACTGCTGTTGATGCAGTACCACCACTTGTATTTACAATACCTAAGTTAAAAGTATTTGCTGCACTTCCTGCTCTAATAGTTAATCGAGCAGCTAAATTACTGATACCTGTAGCACCACTACTATCATTTAAATGAAGAAAATAATTTCCTGTTGATGTATTTAAAGCTTGTCCAGTAGTATTTGGTAGTTTAATTAATGCTGAAAAATAAGCTGTACCTGCACTTGCTGGTATAATTGGGACTACTCTGTTCACATCTTCAGAGTTACCGGCAGTAGTTTGTGCTCTGTTACCTGATGAAGTTGGGAAACCCGTGTAAGCTAAACTATTTCCATTATCACTAGTTGTAGTGATAGTTTGTAATTGTCCGGTTGTACCACTATGGGTAGTCCAATTGTTTGCTGTTAAAGCACCTGTACCTGTAAAAGGTATATGGTTGGTTGCTACAAAAGGAGCATTTACGGTAATAGTACCTGTCATACCTCCATGTGCAGTACACTCATAGGGCACTGAACCCGCAGCTAGCATTTTTATTTTGTAAATAGAATTTACACCACCAGAACCATCCATGTTTACTAAAGGAATTGTAGTTCCGTTTAACGATTGAGTAGGGTGGAAACCACTAACCCAAACAAATTTGATGGTGTCGCCAACTAAACAAGTTACGTTTGCCGGTACATAAAGATTACCTCCATCGCCAACATTGATAGTGTAGGTACTCTGCGCAAAACTTATCGTACTGGCTAATAGACCGAATACGAAAATTGCTTTCGAAAGTAGATTTTTGATCATATTTATTTTTTAGATTATTTACAATATTATAACACGCAAATATAAAGATATGTATATTAATTAATTGTTAAGCATTGATAAATGTAACAAATATTTCCTCACAATTTATCCCCAAAAACCTTTCTGTTAGGTAAATGTTGTTGAAACATATACATTTGTAATATGAACCGGGAATCAAAATCACTTGAATTAGTAATAGAGTCGAATAAATTAGTAGGGAAAGACTTAGAAATAGCAATTAAAGTGCTTAATAAACAAAGAATTAGCATTGAAGATGCTAACTATTTATACGAACATTCAGAACTATCTTATGTAGGTTTACTTGCTAATTATATTCGTGAAGAAAAAAATGGTGATTTTACATACTTTAATCGAAATTTCCATATTGAGCCTACTAATATTTGTGTTTTTACCTGTAATTTTTGTTCATATTCCCGTTTATTGAAACAAGCCGATGAAGGTTGGGTACTGAGTAAAGAGCAAATGTTAGACATAATTAGATCTTATAAAGACAAACCCGTTACAGAAGTTCATATTGTAGGAGGTGTTCATCCTAAATTAACCCTCGAATTTTTCTGCGATTTATTTAAATCAATTAAAGAAATTAGTCCTAACCTACACATTAAAGCTTTTACTGCAGTTGAATACGAATACATGTTCCGCAAAGCAAAAGTGAGTGTGGAGGAAGGATTAAAAATAATGATGGAAGCTGGCTTAGATTCTATACCAGGTGGTGGTGCCGAAATTTTTGACGAAGTTTTACGTGCCGAAATATGTGGCGACAAAGCTACAACTGCACAATGGTTAGAAATACACGAAACTGCTCATAAATTAGGACTAAAATCTAATTGTACCATGTTGTATGGCCACATAGAAAGTTATGCACAAAGAGTGGATCATATGAATAGGTTGCGTGAATTACAAGATAAAACCGGTGGTTTTAATACCTTTATTCCATTAAAATTCAGAAATAAAGACAATCAAATGTCGAATGTTCCTGAAACTAGCGTAATTGAAGATTTAAAAAATTATGCGGTAGCGAGAATTTTCTTAGACAATTTTGAGCATATAAAAGCATATTGGCCAATGATTGGGAGGTCAACAGCTCAATTATCACTTTCCTTTGGGGTAGATGATATTGATGGAACTATCGACGATACTACCAAAATTTATTCAATGGCAGGTTCAGAAGAACAAAACCCTCAATTAACTACACAGCAATTGGTAGAGTTAATAAAAATTGTTGGCAGACACCCTATAGAAAGAGGTACTTTATATGATGTTGTACAAGATTACAAGGATTACGATTTTAGTAAAGAAAATAATGGGCAAGCTTTCGTAGAACTTCCTATATTAAACTAATATGGAACTATACATCATTCGTCACGGAGAAACAGATTTTAACAAAAGAGGAATTGTGCAAGGTAGAGGAGTGAATTCTGACTTGAATGAAATTGGTAAACACCAAGCACATCAGTTTTACAAAGCTTATCATCATGTAGAGTTCGATAAGGTGATAACATCAACATTAAAACGTACGCACCAAACGGTAGATGCCTTTATAAACAAAGGCATACCTTGGGAACAAAGAGATGGTTTTGATGAGCTAGATTGGGGTGTTAACGAAGGCCGTGAAGCCACTAAAGAAATGAAAGAAGAGTTTTATCAATTAACTAAAAGTTGGATGAATGGACATTTGCATCTGAAGTTTCCTGGTGGAGAAAGTCCGATTGAGGTTAACGAACGTCAAAATTTAGTGCTTCAACAATTAATAGAACAGCACCAAAATTTTAATAAAATATTAATATGTATGCATGGCAGAGCTATGCGTTTATTACTTTGCCAGCTTTTAAATTTGCCACTTAGTAATATGGACAATTTTCCTCATTCAAATGTTTCTTTATACCGTTTAAAATACAAAAATGGTATATTTGAAATGCTCGATTTTAATAATACAGACCATTTCAATGTCTAAAACAAAAGTATCCGTAGTTTCCTATTTAAATTCTAAAGTATTTATAAAAGGCTTAATTCCAAATGCCCTTAACGAATTCGATATTAGCCTTGATATCCCATCAGTTTGTGCGGAAAAACTCGTAGATAATAGTGTTGATATCGGACTTATCCCTGTTGCCGTAATACCCGAAATTTCTAATGCAAACATTATTTCTAATTATTGTATTTCTGCAGATGGTGCTGTAAATTCTGTGTTTCTTTTTTCTAATACAGAATTGCAAAAAATCAATAAAATATATTTAGATAAACATTCACGTACTTCAAATTTATTGTGCATTATTTTGGCCTCAGAGCATTGGAAACTTAAGGTTGTTTTTACTGATGAAAACTTCGATGAAATTAGCTTAAAAGAAGGGGAAGGTTTTGTACTTATTGGCGATCGTACATTCGATAAAGTAAATACTTTTACTACTCAAATAGATTTAGCAGAACATTGGAAAGCCTTTACTGGCTTACCTTTTGTGTTTGCTGCTTGGGTTTCAAACAAAGAAATAGAGGAGAGCGTTTTACAAAAATTTAATCATTTATTACAAAATGGTTTTCAGTTTTTAGAGGATGTAATTAGTGAAAACAAACTCTCTTACTTTGATGTGAATGATTACCTGAAAAATAAAATTGAATATAATTTAACTGATGAAAAAAGAAAAGCAATTGAATTGTATTTGAAAAAAACTGCCTTATACCGTTGATATTTTTGCTAAACAATATTCAATCATTTCTTCCATTTTTGTTTCGGAGTTCTCAATAAATTCATTCGTAATTCTGTTCGCTAATATTAATGATATTGAGCTGGCTTCATGCCCGAAATACCTTGCTAATCCAAGTATTCCTGACGTTTCCATTTCGAAATTTGTAACCTTCATTCCATTGTAATTTACTTCGCGCAAAGTATTTAAAATAGAATTATTATTTTCCGACCATAAAAACCTTCCTTGTGGATAGTAAAATCCTTGGCACGTTGCCGTAATTCCTAATATCATTTCATCTTTAAACAAATTCAATAATAAATTTGAAGATCCAACAGTGTATGGATTTAAAAATGGAAAGTTTAGCTGAATTTTATTTTTCACTTCAATGTTTAAACTTGTTTCTACGTCTGAATATGGAATTTCATAAAAATTCATCAAGCCTTCTAGTCCTATTGCATACTCAGTTATTAACATACTGCCTAAATTTATATCTTCTCTAAGTGTACCACTTGTACCTAGCCTAAGAATATTAAATTTACGAGGGTGTGCTAAATATTTTTGTTGAAGGATGTCTATTTTACTCAAAATGTTTAACTCATTAAACACTATATCAATGTTATCAGTACCAATACCTGTAGATAAGATAGAGATTTCTTTTCCTTTAAAACTGCCAGTAATAGTATAAAATTCTCTATTTTTCTTTTTTACCCGAATATTTGTTAGATGTTTAGCTATTATATCCACTCTGTCAGGGTCGCCAACAGTAATAATAGTATCAGCAACATCATCTGCAGTTAAATGTAAATGGTAAACACTGCCGTCTTTATTTACTATTAATTCTGAGGAAGGGAATATTTTCATGTTAATAATTTGTTGAATACAAGATTAACGATTTATTTTTTTTTTACTGCTATAATACCTAACTTACGTTAAATCAAATATAAGCCCATAAATTTATGCATAGAACATTTGATAAAATTCTGGTTCCTATGGATCTTTCACCCACATCCATATTAGCATTAGATCATGCTCTTTATCTTGCAAAAGATTTAAAATCTGAAATACATTTACTGCATGTTAAAGAAACGGCTACTGTAAATAATTTAATTACTTCTATTTTTAAAAAAGATTTAAAAGAAGGTGAAAAAGATACACGTGTGGTAGAAGTTCGCTTTCAAGAATACATCAATGAGTTTCAATCTAAATATGGCATCAAAACAATTGTGAAATTTTTAGAAGGAACAGTTTATATTCAAGTATTAAACTATGCCAAGGAAATTGGTGCAGGTTTAATTTGTATGGGAACCCATGGTTCTAAAGGTGTCGAAAATTTTATTGGGGGTTCTAACACATTTAGAGTAGTTAACCAATCAAAATGCCCAGTATTATCTATCCATGCAAATTCAGGTTCTAAGGGGATAAAAGATATCATACTGCCCTTAGATAGCTCTAGGGATACACGAGAGAAAGTGGACGATGCTTTGTACATTGCGCAAAGATTTAATTCAACCATACATGTTGTGGGTCTTTCTACATCCAGTGATGAAATGATTCTGAACAGACTACGTGTGGTTACAAAACAAGTGGAGGACTATATTAAAGAAGATAACATAGCAACTACTTATGGCTTTAAAACGGGTAAAAATTTGGCAACTCTAACTTTAGAATATGCCAAAGAGAAAGAAGCGGATTTAATTATTATCATGACAGAGCAGGAGAGTGGTTCAGGTTTTTTAGCGGGGCCTTATTCTCAACAAATGATTAACGAATCTGGTGTACCAATTTTAAGTGTGCGACCGAAAGAAAGAGCTACAGAATTTGTGACTCCTTATTAATACGTTTCTAGATATTTATAAGTAATACTATACAATTGAAATGCTGAACGAACTTGTTCGGCATTTTTTATGGGCACTTCTATTTCCATATAATAGTGCTCGGAACTCTCTTGTTTTATGATGTTAAGTTGATGTTCCTTTATTACTCGCATGGCTTCATTCATTTTTTCATATGCGAATTCGATGCTGAGTTTTTCTATTATTGATTTTGTAATGATTATATTTTGATGCAGTGCTTCAATACTTGATTGTTTATAGGCATTAATTAAACCTGGCACTCCTAATAAAGTTCCACCAAAATATCGAACTACCACAATTCCAATATTTGTTAATTCGTTTGATTGTATTACGTTGTATATGGGCCTGCCTGCACTACCAGAAGGTTCACCATCGTCGTTTATTCTATACAATTGTTTATCGTAACCAATTCTGTATGCATAACAATAATGTACTGCACCGGGATAATTAGATTTTATTTCAACAAGCCAATTTTTAAAATCTTCTACAGAAAAAATTGGTTTACAAACTGCAATAAATTTACTGCCCCTTTCTTTAAATATACCCTCGGTAGTTTTACCTATTGTTTTATATTCAGAATCAAATAACATTAGAAAGGTATATGAGTAATATAGATACTAAAGCCAATATAATTCCGTATGTATTTGTTTTAGTAATTTGTTCTCTAAAAACAGTAGCAGCAATCATGGAGTTAAATAAAATAATTCCAATGTTATTAATTGCAAATACAAATGAGCTTTCTAAAACATCGCTACTTAAGGCTTTCATTAAAAAATAAGTAGAAAAGAAATTGAGTAATCCCAAGCACATTCCACCTATAAAATCTTTAAGTTGAATTTTACTACGTTGAAATAGTTTTTGTACTAAGCCTATAACTCCAGCAGAACCGAAAATACAAGCAAGTATAACAGAGAAGGGTGCTTGTGCTCCAAAATACTCTTGAGAAACTTTAATGCTAATGTCAACTACTCCACTGCCTAAAAATATAAAAATAGGTATTAAGAGTATCTTCCAGGAAAATGCAGTGGTATCATCTTTTCCTTTTTTAGCGCTAAAGTAAATGGCTATTAATGCCAATACTATACCAGATATTTTTACAATCCCATAACTCTCATTATAATAAATAATACTAAAAGCTAATGGTATAATAAGCGACATTTTTTGTGCAATGGATACAACCATTAATCCACTTGTTTTTACACCATATCCAATTAAATTAAAGGTGCTAATAAACATTAAGCCAAACAGTAAAGTATAAGGAAACCATTCTGCTTGTAATACATTGGTGCTACTAAACGTATCGAAGCCCATAATAATACCAGAACCGGAGGCAAAAAGGTAATTAATGCTAATGGCATTCGAATTGTTTACTTCAAATTTCTCAAATACTTTGAAACAAATAATGAGTGAACCCGAAAGAATAATGGAAATTAATATTAATGTCATACACGATGATAAATAAATAGTTCATCATCTCCTAAATCAATTTTAGAAAAAAGCCTACCTTCAGAAATGGGTGCTTTTATTCCTTGACCTAAATCACTTTTCGATTTAAACATTCGTACCTCATCCCATAAGCCAAACTGTACAAATTCATTAATGGTATATGCACCACCTTCAATAATTAACGATTGTATTTCCATTAAATACAATTGAAACAGAATGAATTGAGGAACTAATCCGTAAAAATCAATTTGTACAAATTGAATATTACCATCCAATTCTGTTTTATGGTTATTAAAAATGATGGTTTTAGAGTCGGCATTAAATATGTTTAACTCTTTGGCTAATTTTAAATCTCTATCAATAATTACACGCACAGGGTTTTTTCCAACCCAATCGCGCACCGTTAAAATGGGATTATCAACTTGTACAGTTTTAGTTCCTACCAATATAGCTTGTTCTTCAGAGCGCCATCTATGGTTAAGTTTGCGAGCTTCTGTTCCGCTAATATTACTTCGAGTATTTTCTGCAATACTTATAAACCCATCTTTAGATTCGGCCCATTTTAAAATTACATATGGTCTTTGAAGTGTATGGTAAGTGAAAAATCTTTTATTTAGTTCGTAACCTTCTTCTTTTAATACATTGATCGTTACCTCTACACCAGCATTTTTTAAACGATCAATCCCTTTTCCATTTACAGAACCAAACGGATCTATGTTAGAAATAACTACTTTTGGAATACGATTTTTTATAATAAGATCTGCACAAGGTGGTGTTTTACCTGTGTGCGCGCAAGGTTCGAGATTTACATAAAGTGTAGATTTGGCTAATATATTGGCAGCATCCGCAACATTTGTTAATACTTGCTGTATTGCATTTACTTCTGCATGTGCTTTACCATATGCTTCATGGTAGCCTTCGCCAATAATATTGCCCTCGTATACAATTAGAGCTCCTACCATGGGGTTGGGTTGTACATTGCCCAAACCTTGTTGGGCCAATTCAAAACAACGCCTCATGTATAGTTCATCTGTATTCATAGCGTAAAAATAAATTAATTATTTTAGTTTTGGACATGTTTTCAAGAACCAAAACAGTTAGAGAGTCATTTCAACATTTTCAACTTCTTATTGGAGCTACTTACGAAGCCGATGAGGCCAGAAGTATTAGTCAGATTGTATTTAAAGAAATATTGGGATATGATACCATCAAACTAATTTTAAACGAAAATGAACTACTGCCTGCACCTTTGTTTGAGCAGCTTGATCAAGTTGCATATTTATTAAACCAACACAAACCCATACAATACATTTTAGGGTTTGAAGAGTTTATGGGCATTCAGTTTTATGTAAACGAAAGTGTTTTAATACCTCGTCCCGAAACAGAAGAACTTGTACAATGGATTGTGGAAGATTATAAACAACAGAAAAACATAACAATTGCTGATATTGGTACCGGCTCTGGATGCATTGCCATAAGCCTTAAAAAGTTAATACCTCAAGCCTTTGTTCATGCAATTGATGTTTCTAAATCGGCATTAGACATTGCCTCTAAAAATGCAATTCATACTCAACAAGAAATTCATTTACATCAATTAAACATTTTGAACGAAGATTTGCCTTCTAATTTTGATGTATTAGTTAGTAACCCTCCTTATGTTTTAGAAAGCGAGAAAATGCAGATGCGTAAAAATGTATTAGATTTTGAGCCCAGTTTAGCATTATTTGTACCCGATGAGGACCCGCTTTTGTTTTACAAACGAATCGTAAAGCTTGCAGAGCAACAATTGAATATTGCTGGAACTTTGTATTTTGAAATTAACGAATCATACGCAGCCGATACTCAAAAATTATTTTCAGAAAACAAATGGAATACACCCGAATTACGTAATGATATAAGGGGAAAAGCAAGAATGTTAAAGGCAATAAAACGAAGCTAAACTTTTACTTTTCTTTTATTTTTAGAGCGAGGATGAAAACTAAAAATCGTTTCTTTTAAATAATTACGATCTAAATGAGTATAAATTTCGGTTGTAGTAATGGATTCGTGACCAAGCATTTCTTGTACGGCGCGTAAATCTGCACCACCTTCTACTAAATGCGTAGCAAAGGAATGTCGAAAGGTATGTGGGCTAATACTCTTGCGAATGTTAGCTATTTGTGCAGTTTGTTTAATAATATTAAAAATCATTACTCTTGATAAGCGGCTACCTCTTCGATTTAAAAACAATAAATCCTCTTCTCCTTTTTTTATCTTAAGGTGCACACGAATGTCGTTTTGGTATATTTTAATATACTTTTTTGCTGAGCTGCCAAGTGGTACAAAACGTTCTTTGTTACCTTTACCTGTAACTTTCAAAAAATCTATCTCAAAATAAATATCAGAAATTTTAAGATTCACCAATTCTGTAACACGTAAACCACAAGCATATAAGGTTTCTAGTATTGCTTTGTTTCTAACTCCTTCTGGCGTGCTCACATCAATAGAATCGAGCATAATGTTAATCTCGTCTAAACTAAGTGTATCTGGCAGCTTACGGCCTAATTTTGGGGTATCAACTAGGGCAGAAGGATCTATTTTTAGAATATCCTCCAACATTAAATATTTGTAGTAGGCTTTAATTCCTGATAATACCCTGGCTTGCGAACTAGCCGTCATTCCAAGTTCATTTATCCATACCAGAAATTCTTTTATATCTTTGGATTCAACATTTACTGGAGAGGTATTTTGTTTGATGTAAACAAAGTATTGATGAAGTTTGTCAACATCATGAATATAAGCATCAATAGAATTCTTCGAAAGAGAACGTTCTAACTTTAAATATGATTTAAAACCTTTAATACTTGAAATCCAATCCATGTCTACTAAAAAAGTAATGATAATTAATGGGCCTAACCTTAATTTAATAGGTAAACGAGAAACGACAATATACGGAGAATTATCGTTCGAAGAATATTTAAATACTGTTAAATTAAAATATACAAACCTAGAAATTCACTATTTTCAATCGAATGATGAAGGGGAAATAATACAAAAAATTCACTCAGCGAATGAAAACTTTGATGGCATTGTTATAAACCCTGGAGCATATGGTCATACTTCCTTAGCTATAGCAGATGCTGTAGCAGCCATACAAATTGATTGTATTGAAGTGCATATTTCTAATATATATGCTCGAGAGAATTTCAGGCATTACACTTTAATTAGTGCTAAGTGTAAAGGGAGCATTAGTGGTTTTGGATTACAATCCTACGAACTAGCCTTGAACTATTTTAACTAATCAAACTTTTTAGGGTCCAGTTTATTAAATGTTTTTTTACCTAGTAAAAAATAATCAAATACAATACTTCTGTTATAAATGCCAGTATTATTAGGCGATTTGAAGAGCTTTAATAATTTTTTTCGTTTGTTATGCCAAGTAATTTGAGTAATTAAAAAATCGTAATGAGCTCTATTAATTGCAAAAGCATGTTTAAATCTACCAGCTAACACAAACCTAAACCATTGTATTAAATCAAGTACATGTCTTATAAAAATAATGCTAAATGATTTATGTAGAGCAAGGTTTTTTCTTAAGGTAATTAAGCTATTTCTGAAATTTAAATACGTTTTATGAGGATTGCTTTCATGCAAGGTTGCACCTCCTAAATGGAATACCACAGATGCGTTGCAACTGTATACTTTGTATCCCATGTTTTTTATTCTCCAACACAAATCAATCTCTTCCATGTGTGCAAAAAAATCAACATCTAAGCCTCCAGATTTGTGGTACACATCAGCTTTTATGAACATTGCAGCACCACTCGCCCAAAATATTTCAGTGTTTCCATTGTATTGATTTTCGTCCTTTTCAACAGTATCAAAAATTCTGCCTTTGCAAAAAGGATACCCGAATTTATCAATATAACCACCAGCAGCACCGGCATATTCGAAGTTCTTTTTATCTAAATAACTGAGTATTTTTGGTTGGGCTATGGCAATGTTTTTATTGTTTTCCATCAACTCAATTACCGGTTCTATCCAGTTCTCGGTTACTTCTACATCAGAATTCAATAAAATATAATAATCTACGTCTTCAATTCTGTTTAATACATTTTGATATCCTTCTGCATATCCACCATTTATCTCATTTTTTAGTATTTCGAATGTTGGTAAATTAGCTTTCACCCATTCAACTGAGCCATCTGTAGAAGCATTGTCGGCCAATACTAAACGAAGGTTAGGGTAGCTACTATTGTATACAGAAGGCAAGAATTCTGGTAATAGTTTTTCACCATTATAATTTAATACTACAACTGCAACTCTGGGGAATTTGCTCATTATAAATTATATTTTAACTTAATTGCTTCAGTTGGCTTGTGTTTCCACCTTCTGTGCGACCATAACCAAAATTCAGGTTTTTCTTTAATTCTATTTTCTAAGTAGCGTGTATGGAGTTCAGTGATTTCAAACTCTTTCAATTCACTTATATTTTCTGCTAAAATAACAAATTCAAACGCTAAATACCCTCTTTTCACTTGCTCAATATCCATAAAAGCAACTACGCTGTTAAAATGTTTCGATATTTTTTCAGTACCCATAAATACAGGAGTATCTTGATTTAAAAATTTAGTCCAATAATTGCTGTCTGAGCTAGACGGTGTTTGATCAGCTATAATGGCTATGCTAAATTGTGTAGCGCTATTTTTTATAAGTGTACGCATGGAGGTTTGCATAGGTAAGGCTACTATACCATGCCTTGTGCGCATATCATAAAATAGTTTATCGAAAATTTTATTGTGAAGAGGTTTGTATATTCCATAGGTTGTAATGGGAGTATATATTGGTAAGGCTTGTGCAAACCATTCCCAATTGTGGTAATGACCAAATACAACACTGATGTTTCTGCCTTCTTTTATTAACTCGTAAAAACGTTCAGAATTTTTAATTTTTACTCGTTTTTTTATCTCCGCTTCTGTAAAAGAAACAAGTTTAGTAGTTTCTAAAAATACATCGCATAAATGATGGTAGAATTTTTTTTCAATTGTTTTGCGTTGCGATTCGTTCAATTCTGGAAACGCATTTTTTAAATTTTGATATACTACTTTTCTTCTATATCCAACTACATGGTAAATTAAAAGGTAGAAAAAATCACTTAAAAAATAGATGATACTAAATGGTAAATACGAAACTAGGCGTATTAAAAAAACACCTATGTATGAAAAAACACTATTCATTAAAATCAAGATCTAAACGTTTGCCATAATAGTCGGCATCAGTATTATCATCGTCGTATTTCATCGTTCTTGCCATTATCTTATATTTCCATTGTGGATCATTTCGTTCGCCAACTAAGTTTGAATGCAATAAAACCATTTCATTTCTGATGTTATCCGGACTAAAGAACACAAATTTACGATTAGAGAATGTTTTTATTTTGAAGTACTGCCAAATTTCATATGGGTAAGCTTGGTTATCCATATCGTTAAAACGGATGTTATTTGGTGCACCGTATTTCAAAAATATAAAGCCTCGATCAGATGCATATCCTTTTGTAAATGGTGAACTAAATTTTGCATTTACAATTTTCACTTGTCCTTCATATTCCGCCCATTTAATAGCCGATTCCCCAGGGTGACGTTTCTCCCAGAAGTATATAAGGTATTGACGCATCAATGTTTCATCGTCATTTGCAAGTAATGTTTTTGTATAATCTAACTCTTGTTGAATAGAAATAGGAGCGAGGCATTTAATGTTTTCAATCATTTCCTCTTTATTATATTTAGCTGCAAATGAATTGTCGAAAGCAATACCAGAAATTGACGATATATCACCAGAGAGGGCTTTATTACTACGTTGGAAAAAATTACTTTTAGAAGCAATAATTTCATTGTTTCTATTTCTTAATTCAACTACTACATAATAGCTTCCACTTGGTAAAAGGGATATATCGAACTCATTTAATAATACTATTACATCCTTTGCTAAAACTTTTTTGTTCTGAGTATAATTACTTAATTTATTACTCCCATTGGCGTTTTGTAAATAATAGCTAAGTAAATAAGTTTCATTAGCTGTAACCAATTGTGTATTGTATATTTCAGAATAGAAAATTAGTTTGCCAACATTCGTAGGAAGAAAATTATTTACAAATGGAATCATTTCTAAACCGTTTCTATTAAATTGTTTGTTAGCGCTTGCTTTCGCATACGATTCTAACAAAATAATATCCGATATAGAAATTTTATTTTTTTCGTAATTAATTTCAAAATCTTGCTTTACAACTTCTTTGTTTTTCTCGTTCCCATTATCTACAATTGTTAACTCAAAGTTGTATTTACCATTTGGTAGTTTGTATCTTTTTTGATCAATAAAGTTTGAAGCAATATTTGTAGTATCCGTTAATTCAGGACTCAATAAATTAAATTTCTCCGCAGAAATAATTCGTTCATCTTGTTTAATTATAAGGGTGATGCCAATACTACCTTGGAATAGATTTTTTTTGTTTTTAGTGTATTCTACAGAATTTCCGTTCACAGAAATATGTGTTTCCAAATAGGGCTCTTGTTCTGGGGTATTAAAAGTGTAATAAGATAGGTATGCTTTTAATTTCTTGGCTTCAGATGTAATTGGTAATACAAAAATTGCCAATGTACATATCAATAATATTTTTTTCATGATGATAAAATTAAACAAACTAATGTAAATTTACGCTTTCAAATGATTTTCTACTAATACTAATGTCTATTTAATGTCAATAATACATGCATATTAATTACTTGCCTAACATTGCATATTTCCAAGAACTACTAAATAACAAGGAGTTTGTATTTCATTTAAACGATATTTATCACCGACAAACTTATAGAAATAGGACTGAAATAGTTGGGCCAAATGGTAAAATGGTGTTGAGTATCCCTACTTTAAAACTAGAGCCAGGTGAAAGAAATTTCGAAAACATTCGCATATCTTATTCAGAATCGTGGTTAAAACAACATTGGAAGAGCTTTGAGTCGGCTTACAGGCGTTCTGTTTATTTTGAGTATTACGAAGATAAATTTAAAGAATTATACAAAAAACCAAGTTTTGAGTACTTGTGGGAGTTCAATTTTGAGTTAATTAAATCAGTGTTAAGTGTATTGAAAATACAAGATCCATTAATTTTGGATAGAGAAAGTAAAATTGAGGATAAAACATACAACTCACTCTATTTCAATAAAGAATATACCCAGGTATTTAGCAGTAAAATTGCATTTGTAGAGAATTTATCAATAATCGACCTTATTTTCAACACTGGTCCAAATGCAAGAAGTTTCTTAATAATTAGTTAATACTAAAAAAACAAGCATTTTTTTTGAATTTTAGACTATATATGTTACTTTTGCAGTAAATAAAAAATCATTAATCAACCAACAAAAAATTATGAAAAAGAACTTAAAATTATTGTTATTAGTAGGTTTAGCAGTTTCAATTGGATTTACTTCATGTACTGATGACGAAGAAGATGTAACTCCTACACCAACTCCAGTAACTTACGGACAAATCAATACTTACTCAGCTAAGTTATTAGGTGGTCAAAACAACGTTGCTACAGGTAGTTTCTTCTCAACTTCAACTGGTACAGTAATTGGATCTGTTGATGCAGGTGCAAGCACTACATTACAAGCTTCAATTGACTTCGCTTATTTCTACGGAACTACAAATGCAGCTTCTATGGGTGCACCTAGTGATGCAACAGTAGCTACAGCTCACACTGGTTCTACTACATTACCAAACTGGACAGTTAAAAATTCAACTAAATTTGTTGCAACTACTTTAACTCCAGCTAATTTCATCGCTTCATTAAACGATTCATTAGTTAAAACTATTGATACAGCAACTGTATCTGCTACTTTAGTTAATCAATTAACAGTTGGTAAAATCGTAGCATTTAAAACAGTAGGTGGTAAATATGGTTTATTCCACGTTTCTGCTATCGGTGGTACTACAGGTACTGATAGAGATATCACTATCGACGTTAAAGTTCAGAAATAATATTTTTTTAAAAAATAATATGAAAAGAGCCCTTTTTAGGGCTCTTTTTTTTTACCTTCGGATTCTAATCTTACAAGTATGAAAAGATATTTCAAAACATTATTATTAATCTCTTTATCAAGTTCTGCATTTGTGGCATGTACTGAAGAAGAGGATGTTAAAACACCAACAGGTCCAACATACACAACTCTTGCTTCTTATGAAGTAAAGTTATTAGGTGGTCAAACCAATAGTACTTTGGGTAGTTTTTATTCTACTTCAGAAGACTCGATATACTTTACAACTGGTGCTGGTTTAACTATCAATCAACCTAAAATAGATTTTATCTATTATTTTGGTTCACAAACCAACGATTCTAGTGTAATAGCTTCCCCTAAGGATGCGGTATTTAATAACCCCGACGATCAAAATCCTCATAAAACGGTAAAAACATGGACTGTTAAGAACAATACCTTGTTTTTAAAATTAAATACAAGTGCAGCAGCGTTTATGAACATGACTAATGATTCTTTATTGGTTAATGACTTAGATTCGAATGTTACGGCTACAAAAATTACAAAGTTAAAAGTGGGGGATGTTATAGGCTTTAAAACTGTAACCGGCAAATTGGGAGCATACCATGTAAGAGCAATTAACAATACAGATGCAATTTCAAGAGCAATTACAATAGATGTAAAAGTTCAAGAATAATTTACGATGAAGCAACGCGATGACATCTTGTTTGATTTGGAAAAAATTGAGGACCTTTTAGAGGGTTCTGAACAAGAATTGCGTTTATTTTTAGAAGAATTACATCCATCAGAAATTGCCAAAATTTTAGATCTTTTAAAAGATAAAAAACGAAAGATTGTAATTGGGTTATTGCCAATAGATGTTGCTTCTGAAGCTATATCAGAGATGGATCCAGAATCTCATCCTGAGAAATTATTAGCTAGTTTACATACCGATTTAGTAACTAACATTGTTGAAGAGCTTTCTTATGATGATGCAACCGACATTGTTTCTCAACTTTCTGAAGAAAAAAGAGAGGAAATATTAGAGAACATTGATGAAGAAGATGCCTCAGAAATAAGAAAGCTCTTAACATACAGTGAAGATTCTGCCGGCGGGTTAATGTCGACAGAGTTTATTAAAATTAATTTTGCTCAAAATAAACGTGATGCATTAGAAGAGGTTGCAAACCAATCTGAAGAAATTGAAAACTTCTATGCCATTTACGTAATTAATGATGATGAACGCTTAATTGGCACGGTATCACTTAAGAATTTAATTAAAGCGAAGCCAAATGTTCAAATTGTTGAATTATTGGACGAGAATTTAATATATGTGTTTACCGATACCGACCAAGAAGAAGTAGCACAACTATTATCGCAATATAATTTACCGGGCATTCCAGTAGTTGATAAAGAAATGAAACTTTTAGGGGTAATTTCTTTTGACGATGTTATTGATGTGTTGGAAGAGGAAACTACTGAAGACATTTTGAAGATTGCAAACGTTTCTGATGAAGAGGAATTGAGTGGTAATTGGAAAGATGCAGTTAAAAGTAGAGTCCCTTGGTTAATGGTTAATACTGTTACGGCTTTTATTGCCAGCTCAGTGATTTATTTCTACCAACCCACCATACAGAAAATAACGCTATTGGCTACCTTTATGCCTATTATTGCAGGTCTTGGTGGTAACGCAGGAGTTCAGGCATTAGCGGTAACCATAAGGCGTATATCACTTAATACGCTGCCAGATTCTAAAGTACTCGAAACCATTAAAAAAGAAGTATTAGTTGGTATTATAAATGGATTAGTTTTTGGTGCGGTAGTTTCATTGGTAGCCATTTTTAATAATCACTCACCATTACTCGGTGTTGTAGTGTTTTTAGCCATGTTTGGTAACCTTGTAATTGCAGGCATTACCGGTGCTTCTATACCTATTATACTAGAAAAACTAGGCTTCGACCCAGCCGTTGCATCTTCAATTATCTTAACCGCCTTTACCGACACCCTTGGCTTTTTATTAATACTCGGACTCGGTTCTTATTTCCTATTATAGATATTAGTCTTTAGTCGTTAGTCTTTAGACGGTCTAAAGACTAATGACTAATATCTAACGACTATATACTATTTATCTTCTTCTGCATCTCCATCATAATACTCGTTAATTGGCTAATGCTCATTTCTTGTTCAGGTTCCGGAAACGACATGCTGATGTATGCTTTCGCTTTCCATATTTCCATTACATCGTCTGCAGAAATAGGATAGGGCTCGTACGATTTATTATCGGATTTTAATACCAATGATTTTTGATCTTTTAATTTGTTTACCACTCGTTTGTAAACGATTCCATCATTTTTACTTACTACCACGTAGGTTTCATTTGATTTTAATGATTTCCAATCGTCAACATATTCGCCTACTACGATACTGCCCGGTTGAATTGGTAACATAGAATCACCTTTTATTTCAAATGCTCTAAATGTGCCACCTTGTAACATTGGTAAATGAAATTTTGGTAATTCCTTTACAAATTCTGGGTCGGCATATCCATTTATATAACCTGCACTAGCTTTAACAGGCACCAATTCAATATTTTCATTATCGTCTTTATCAACCGTAATACTTAAAACTCTAAGATTACCCGCTTTTATCTCTTTTTCTTTTTCTAAACGGGTTTCTCGTTCTGCGAGCCATTTATCTGTAATTCGTTCAGAAACTAACTCATCTACGCTAATGCCAAAATAATTAGCAATTGATTTCATGTTATCCATTTTAGGACTGGCACGATCTTCCTCGTATGCCCCAATCATTGAGCGTTTGATGCCTATAGCATCAGCAAATTCTTGTTGGGTTAAATTGTTCTTTTTTCTAAGAAATCGGATGTTTGCGCTAATTTTTTTCATGTTTTTATTTTGAAATGCTAAAATTATTAGTATTATTGCATATAAAATTAGTAAAAATAATTAAATATCAAACTAAATTTTTTAGCTATGGTTATCGAAACACAATGGAATGAGTTAAGTAAAGGTCCGGTATATCCTTCTAAATACCTATATTTTATTACTAATTCGAACAGATCAGCAATAATTGTTGGCCTTACAGATGATATTTATAGATTTGCTAAATCTTGTAGGAATGAGCACGATAATTTGTTTAGTCATGAAGAAATTTCACCATTTAGGCTAGTTTACTTTGAAGAATACGCAGATGTGTTCCAAGCAAAAGATCGCTATCGGTTTGTAAGTAAATGGACACGTGCCCAAAAAGAAAAGATGATTCGTTTATTTAACCAAGAATGGACGGATTTATCGGAGGCTATTATTATGGAAGAAATGGTTAAAGAATTAACCGAAACCATTCATTAAAAAACCCGATCCTAAGACCGGGTTTTTATACAACTAAACCAAAACACTCGACAGAACGCCGAGATACTTATGCTATTATACTTTAACAACATAATTTATTAAATGTTGTGCAGTACTGTTTTCTTGACAATTAAATGATAAAGTACCCTTATTGTACAAAGTACCTCGTACTGTGTATATTGTACTTTGTACGTGTACTAACCGTCATAAATGATATGGTCAATGATTAAAACTATACATCAAATCTATAAACTTAATACTTTAAATAATTACGAAATCTTTGTACATTGTAAAAAGTACATTATACAAAGTACGTTATACAACATACATTTAGCATGCGAAAAATTAACAAATACGGATACCTTCTAGTTTTTGCGATTCCATTAAGTATTGTGCTGAGTTACTATTCTGGCTATATATTGGCATTTTATCTATTACCTATTTTGATGTTTGTGATATTGCCCATTTTGGATCCAATTTTAGGAGTAGATAATTCAAACTACGACAAAAGCCTGGCTCAAGAAATGAAGGAGGAGAAGTATTACAGATACATTCTCTATGCATGGGTAATCGCTCAAACATCTGTAATGATATGGTTGACCTATATTTTCATTACTCAACATATCAATACCCACTTATTTATTTTATTATTAATAAATACGATGATTATGAATGGTGGTGTGGGAATTACGATTGCACATGAGCTTGGACATAAAACCAAAAAGTTAGAAAAGTTTTTAGCTAAGTTTTTATTAATACAAGTAGGTTATGGATATTTCTATGTTGAGCATAATAGGGGGCACCATGTACACGTAGCCACCCCAATAGACCCAGCAACGGCCAAAAAAAACCAAAGCTATTTCGCATTTTGGAAGCAAGCTGTAATTGGTGGCTTCATCAACAGTATAAAAATTGAAAATGAGCGATTAGCACAGCGAAAACAAAAATCAAATTTTTGGACAAATGAAACGTACAGATTAACACTTATTTCAATTATTCTATTTTTATTAATAGGAGTTTTATCATACTATATTAATCCTGCAAGTACGCTTACTTTAGTTTTATTTCTTGTAACACAATCTTTTTTGTCATTTAGTTTATTAGAAGCGGTTGATTATATTGAACATTATGGGATAGTACGAAAAGAACTTTCGCCAGGTGTTTATGAAAAAGTGAACCCTAAACACAGTTGGAATGCAAATTTTATATACAGTAATTATTTTTTATTTCAATTACAAAGGCATGCCGATCATCACATGTATGCAACAAAAAACTATCAATTGTTAGATGCGTATGATGATAGTCCGCAGTTGCCGAATGGTTACCCAGCCATGGTAATACTTACATTAATTCCGCCCTTGTGGTTTAGGTTAATGAATGGTAGATTAGAGGAATGGAAAAACAGAGCTAATGAATAAGATTGAAAAAACAATTTCCTACGAAAATTACAGCTTCGAAGAACTAAACGAACAAGATAAAAAATGCGTAGAGCAATCGCTAAAGGCAAGAGAGAATGCTTATGCGCCTTATTCTAATTTTAGTGTTGGAGCAAGCTTATTGTTAAGCAATGGAGAGTTTGTATTAGGCAATAATCAAGAAAACAGAGCATACCCATCTGGCTTGTGCGCAGAACGAGTAGCACTTTTTCATTTTGGCGCCAATTACAAAGATCAAATTATTAAAGCAATTGCCATTACAGCAAATAACAAAGAGCTCAACTACAAAGAAATGATAAAGCCTTGTGGAGCTTGTTTACAAGTAATTGCTGAATATGAATTGAAACAAAAAGAAAAAATACGAATGATTTTGTATTCTGATACAAATAAAGTACTCATTGCAGAAGGAGTGGAGAATTTTTTACCGATGATTTTCCTTTTCTAATTTACCACAATAGAATTTAATTAATCCCAAATAAAATATGTCAATTATTTCCATTTTAGCTCAAATTGCAGTTGCCTTGTCGATTGTAATTGTTTGGGTTTTTAGATTCAACAATGTTGAAAAAGAATTTAAACAATACGGATTAAGTGATTTAACGCGTAATATCGTAGGTGCATCCAAATTATCGTTGTCGACCTTGTTAGTAGCAGGTATTTGGTATTCAGATTTAGTGCTAATTCCAGCTTTATTATTAGCCTTTTTTATGCTTTCTGCTCAATATTTCCATTTCAAAGTTGGGAACTCAATGCAGAAAAAATTACCATCGTTTGTATTACTAGTTTTGTGTTTGTTTATAGCAGCAGTAGCTCTAAATTTACTATAGAATGACTATACAAATTTTCTTGATTGTATTTTCTAGCCTTTCATTTTTGGGTTATGGAATTGCTTATTTTACCTCTACAAAAATGAAAGATGAATTCAAACGCTTTGGCTTAGAAAAACTTGGAGCTTTAACTGCTATACTTGAATTATTAGGGGCTGTGGGATTATTAGTAGGATTAAAACTTACCCCTATCTTATTAATATCATCGGGTGGCCTTGCATTGTTAATGTTTTTTGGTGTAGCGGTGAGAATAAAAGTAAAAGACAGCTTTATGGTTACTATACCAGCGACTTTTTATATGTTATTGAATGCGTATATATTTTATATGGTTTTAATTTAATTATTGATAGTAAGCAACATTTTCCATTAATTATTTGTTTAAACATGATCGAAAATCATTTTCTCAAAAATATTTTTGTTGAAGAAAATTTTAAAAATGACGACTTAGCAATAATTTTAAGTCAATATCAACGAGTAGAGTTTGCCAAAAATGAGTATTTTGTTAAACAAGATACTACTGCAAACTACTATTATTTTATGGAGAGTGGCTTTGCACGATCATATGTTATTGATTTAGATGGAAACGATATAAGTACTAAATTTTTTAGTGCTAAAGATATTGTAATCGATTGGCATTCATATTTTTTAAAAACGAAATGTCGCGAGAACATACAAGCCATTACAGCCTGTGTGGCCTGGAAAATTACTTTCGAAAATTTCATGAAATTATTCAGTATAGAGGCATTTAGAGAAGTAGGGCGAACTCGTTTGGTAAATAATTATTTTGAATTAAAAAATCATTCCATTTCTATAATTGCAGACCCTGCAAAAGAGCGATATTTAAATCTTATAAAATCCAAACCGGGTATTATACAAAATGTTCCACTAAAACAAATTGCCACCTATTTAGGAATTACAGATACTTCCTTAAGTAGAATCAGAAAAGAAATAGCGGATAAGAAATGAGCCAATTAATTCATTACTTCGTGCCACAATGGATTTCTATTATGTTTCTGATGGTAATTCCTATCCCTTTTATATTAATAGCAAACTTTGTTCGAAAAGAACTAAAACATCAATTTCCAAAAGCATTTACTATAGTACTTGTGTTTTTTATTTTGTACTTAGTTTACATTTGCTTGGCAGGTTATATGGGCTGGTTTAACCAAGTATTATTTCCACCAAAAGTGTTATTGTTTACTACCATTCCATTTGCATTTACGCTTTTTGTGTTAGTTGTAAAAACAAAAGAGTATAATTCAATTTTAGAAAATACTGCCATAGAGAATATTGTTAAACTTCATGTTTTCCGACTCATTGGAGTTTTTTTTGTATTTCTTGCTCTGCATGATGCATTGCCAAAACCTTTTGCATTTATTGCAGGTATTGGCGATGTATTAACTGCTATAAGTAGTGTATTTGTTGTAAAGGCAATACGTAACAATAAAAGCTATGCAAAAAAACTAACCTATATTTGGAATGTATTTGGTTCCGTTGATATACTTTTCACAGCAATTGCTGCCAATGTTATTACCAAATTGTCAATAGATACTGGTATGATGGGAGTAGATACACTTGCTATGTTTCCATTTAGTATAATACCTGCATTTGCCCCACCAATTATATTGTTCTTACATTATACCATCTTCAAAAAAATTAAACAAATTTCTGTTTAACTCATTTCTTGCCCTATGGCAAGAGTTGCTTAGTGCTAGCTCTATACATTTGTATCATTATAAACAATTAAAAAAATAAATAATGGTACAGAAAAAAGAATTCATGCTTGTGTTCAGATTAGAACCCAACATCAACTATCAACCTACAGAAGTAGAATTAAATGAGATGCATCAACAATGGGGTGCTTTTATTGGAAGCATTGCTATACAAGAGAAACTGGTTAGTACGCATCAACTAAGTTTTGAAGGCAAACAAATTTTTGCCGACAAATCTGTAACAGAAGGCATCCATGTTTCAGATAAACAAACACTCGGAGGAAACATGATTATAACTGCCAACTCTATTGATGAAGCGGTAGAAATTGCTAAAAACTGCCCAATTTTATTAATGGGTGGCGGGGTAGAAGTAAGAACGATACATGCAATGTAAAAATTAACAAATTATTAAAACCTAAAAAAATGAATAAGAAAATGATACTATCAGTAATAGCTATTGCAGCAGTTGCATTTATAGGCTTTGGATTATACAAAGCGAATGGTCTTAAAAATATCCGAATAGTAAAGTCGGTAACCATAAGTGGTACTAAAGCCGAGGTGTTTGATATGGTTAGGTATTTAAACAATTTCCATAAATGGTCGCCATTTTTAGCACAAGATCCTACTCAAAAATACGAAGTAAAAGGAACAGATGGAACAGTGGGTGCTCAATTTCATTGGGTTGGTAATAAGGGTAAGGATTTAGGTTACCAAGAGATTGTGAAAATTGATACTTTTAAATACATTGGTGTAAAGTGCGATATACAAAAGCCATTTGTTGCTAAACCTACGTTCGAGTATTATTTTACCGAAACCAATAATGGAATTGAAGTAAAACAAGAGTTTAAACTACAATCTGCTCTCCCAGATGCTTTCTTTATGTGGCTTTTCGGAGCAAAAGCCGAAATGGAAAAAACGAATCAACAAGGATTGGATTTATTGAAGAAGGCTGTAGAATTACCATAATAATTTAAGGGATATGGTTAAGAGTCGGTGAAAGTGTTATGCTTCCTCCGACTCTTTTGTTTTTATCATTTATTTAAATGGTATCTTTGTCTATGTCTGCAATAAATTTTGACATTAAGGGTCTAAGCAATGAACAGGTAATTCTTGCAAGAGAAAAATTTGGTCGCAACCAATTAGATTACAAAAAAGAAAGTACATTCTTTAATACCCTAAAACGAATCGTTCAAGACCCAATGATGATATTGTTATTGGTGGCTTCAACTATTTATTTTATAAGTGGTAAAACGGGCGACGGAATATTCTTAACAGTTGCCATTCTGTTTCAAACCTCTATTTCTTTATTTCAATATTCGAGAAGTAAAAATGCTTTAGAGAAATTAAAAGATTTTACACAACCATCTTGCAAAGTAATTCGTAATGGTAAAGTGGTAGAAATAAAAAGCGAGGATTTAGTACTTGGTGATAGTTTAATGGTGGAGGAGGGTACCCTAATTTCTGCAGATGGTACCATTGTACATTCAAATGATTTCTCCGTAAATGAATCTATTCTTACTGGCGAATCCCTAACAGTTAGCAAAGACAAAGCTTCAGAAAATAATATTATATACAGTGGTACAAGTGTTGCAAGTGGGCTCGCCATTGCTGTAATTACTGCCATAGGCAACGAAACTCGTTTAGGTAAAATTGGCACAAGTTTAGAGAGTATCGACGAAGAGAAAACTCCATTAGAATTACAGATTGCAAATTTTGTAAAAAAGATGGCAATTATAGGGGCGGTGTTTTTTGTAGTGGTATGGATTATTAATTATTGGCATTCGCAAAATATTTTGAGCAGTTTATTACAATCGCTCACCTTAGCCATGAGTATTTTACCAGAAGAAATACCAGTTGCCTTTACCACTTTTATGGCTTTAGGTGCATGGCGATTAATGAAAATGGGAATTGTGGTGAAACAAATGAAAACAGTGGAAACACTGGGTAGCGCTACCGTTATTTGTACTGATAAAACAGGGACAATTACCGAGAACAAAATGAGTTTGGCAAAAATTTATTTGCTAAGTACCAATAAAATTATTGAACCCAATGAAACATTAACTGCAGATGAAAAACAGTTAATTGAAATTGCCATGTGGGCCAGTGAACCCATCCCATTTGATGCAATGGAATTAGCACTTCATCAATCATATGATGATTTAATAAGTGATGACAAGCGACCCAATTATAAATTAATATATGAATACCCATTGGATGGTAAACCACCCATGATGACGCATGTATTTGAAAATTCCAATGGTAACAGAGTAATAGCCGCCAAAGGTGCACCCGAAGCCATGATGAGTGTTTCGAAACTTAGGGAAGAGGAAATTAAACATATTCAAAATGCAATAGAACTATTAGCTAAAGATGGTTACAGAGTGTTAGGAGTAGGAATGTCTGATTATAATGCCAAAGAATTTCCATCTACACAAGAAGAATTACCCTTTACTTTTTTAGGTATAGTTGCATTCTACGATCCGCCCAAAAAGAATATACAACATGTGCTGGAACATTTTTATAAAGCAGGAATTAATGTGAAAATAATTACCGGTGATAATACGGAAACAACTGTTGCAATTGCGAAACAAATAGGATTTCTTGGTTTTGAAAAAAGCATTACGGGTGATGAGTTAATGAAACTAAACGAAGCTGAACTAAAAAGCAGTGTGATGGACACGAATATTTTTACAAGAATGTTTCCAGAGGCAAAATTGAAAATAATAAATGCACTAAAATCCAATAATCAAATTGTAGCCATGACAGGAGATGGGGTAAACGATGGCCCAGCCTTAAAAGCAGCACATATTGGAATTGCTATGGGTAAGAAAGGTACAGAAATAGCCAAACAAACAGCCTCTTTAATACTCTTAGAAGACGATCTTTCGAAAATGGTAGATGCCATTGCAATGGGTAGAAAAATTTATGCAAACTTAAAAAAAGCCATTCAATACATTATTTCAATACACATCCCAATTATACTAACGGTATTTATTCCTTTAGCTTTGGGATGGTTATACCCAAATATTTTTTCGCCAGTACATGTTATCTTTTTAGAAATAATAATGGGCCCAACCTGTTCTATTATTTATGAAAACGAACCCATGGAGAAAAATACCATGTTTCAAAAACCTAAAGCATTAAGTGCTACTTTTTTTAATTGGAGAGAACTTTCTACGAGTATTATACAAGGCTTGATTATTACGCTTGGCACCTTATTTATCTATCAGTACGCCATTTATAATGGATATAGCGAAGCATTAACCAGAACCATGACATTTACAGTATTAATAACTTCAAATATTTTTTTAACCTTAATTAATCGTTCGTTTTATTATTCAATACTCACAACCTTGAAGTATAAAAATAACATGGTATTAACTATTATTTTAATAACGATTACATTGGTTGTATTGATGCTTTTTGTAAAGCCATTAACTGTATTTTTTGAATTTGAACAATTGAATTTTATTCAAGTATTATTATGTATTACTGTTGGATTTGTTTCTGTAATTTGGTTTGAGATTGCTAAATTTGTTAAACGTAAAAAATATCTATCAATTAATTCAATTTTTAAGCTTTCATAAAGCAGGATAATTATTTTAACATAAACAATGATTTATAAGCTTAAAACAATTCTTTTTTCAATACTAATACTTAGCTCTACATATACTTATTCGTTCGATCTGGGTACTTGGAACATTATCAATTTAAAGTATAATCAGAATAAGAAGTTAAGCTTTTTTGCAGAGTCACAATTGCGCTCGTTAAAACTGTACAACAACTTTCATTATTATGAATTTAAGGGAGGTGTGAATTACAAAATTCATCAGAACATGATGTTGAGTTTAGCTGCTGGTACTTACCAAACATATAAAGAAGGAGGTGACTTTGTATTGCCTAAAAATAATGATGAATTTAGAATTTGGCCACAGGTTGTATTTTCTCAAAGTATTGGGGTGTTTAAAATAGAGCAACGATACCGAGCAGAATTAAGGTTTACCAGTAACGGGTATAGAAATCGTTTCCGTTATAGATTTGGCTTAGCCTATCCATTTGGTGAAATAAAGGATAATTATAAACCCTATCAAATAAGTGCTTCAAATGAGCTCTTTTTTACTGATAGAGAACCTTACTTCGAACGAAACAGGATACAATTTGCTTTTAACTATAAACCGTCAAAAAACACATCCATTCAAATCGGATATTTACATCAATTCGATTATAAAATTAACGATGAAACAGGTAGAGATTTCTTGCAAATAGGATATTTTGTAGAGCTGTTTAGATAATAAACCCTCATTTTTTAATTATTTTTCAACATAAATTTGTTGTTTATCAATAAATATTTATTATTATTGCAGGATAATTATAAAATTTATTAGGTATGATAATTAAAATCGGAACGAAACAACTCCTAAAAGTGCTGTTAGTACTTTCATGGATTCTATTTATTGGTTTATGTATTGAAGCTGGAGGTATAGTATTTAATTTGCTGTACACGCTTACATACAACCCCAACGAAGCAAGGTATTTCTGGGACAATGTAAATTTATCCTCACTGTTAACTTATGATAAAGGTTTTTTTATTGTACTTACTGTATTAATGAGTATTGTAGCTATACTAAAAGCTATTATGTTTTATTTGATATTGCATTTATTTCACAACAAAAACTTTAACATCGAACAGCCATTTAATTTATCATTAAAAAACTTTATTAGTTATATGGCCTATTTTGCCTTAGCAATTGGTTTGTTTTCTTATTGGGGAACTCGATATACTAATTGGTTTGTACAAAATGGAGTGGAGATGCCGGAACTACAGCACCTCAAATTTGCAGGGGCAGATGTATGGATATTTATGGGAATAGTACTATTAGTTATTTCACAAATTGTAAAAAGAGGAGTGGAGTTGCAAACAGAAAACGATTTAACAATATAAAAAATGGCTATAATTGTTAATTTAGACGTGATGATGGCGAAGCGCAAAATATCACTCAACGACCTTTCAGAAAAAGTAGATTTAACGATATCAAATTTATCAATTTTAAAAACAGGAAAAGCAAAGGCCATACGTTTTAGTACCTTGGAAGCAATATGTAAGGCTTTAGATTGCCAACCTGGAGATATACTGGAATATGCTAAATAATCATGTTTTATATTTTGTCTATTCTTAAATTCTCCATAATTTTCATTTATATTTAATTTTTTAAAAAAATATATGAGTACAGAAAAACAATCACAAAATAGCGCTATTTATATTGGACTATCAATTCTAATAGGCTTGTTATTATTAGGAGTTTTTATATTTAAAGGTCTAAAAACATTCAGCGACAAAGATCGAGTGGTAACAGTTAAAGGACTGGCAGAAATGAATATGATAGCAAATTCTGCAAGTATTAGCATTAGTTTTTCTATTTCTGGAGATGAGTTGCCAGGTATCATTAAAAAATCGGAGCTAAAAAGAAATGCGATATTAAATTTCTTGACAAGCACAGGCATAAATAAAAACGATACTAAAGTGAAAAACATAGGGATTAACGATAGGCAGACTTATTATGAAATACGCTGGCGCAACGGGAGAGAAGAAGAAGTAAAAGTAGACCGTTATACAGTTAGTCAAACCATAGAAATTAAATCAATTGATGTGAAAGGCACGGAAGATTTAATGGCAAAACTACGCTTAGATTTAGTGAGTAAAGATCTTACTTCTACATTGAATGCGAACTATGTTTTTCCAGAATTGAATTCTATAAAACCTCAATTAATTGCAGAGAGTACTAAAAATGCACGTATTTCAGGCGAACAATTTGCAAACGACTCACAAGCTCAGCTTGGTAAAATTAAAACTGCATCACAAGGTCAAATTACCATAGCCGGAAGAAACTATTATTATGATGAAGACGGTGTGGAACAAACAGAGAAACCTGCAGAACCATTTATTCAGAAAGCCAGAGTAGTAAGTACAATAGTCTTTTTCCTTGAATAATATTTAAAAACCGAAAAATAGGGTATTCGAATCCTGTTTGGATTATAAACAGAATCCAATTAGAAGTATGCATTTTTTTAGGCACAGAATTTGTTTTATGTAAATCACATTTAATAATTCTAACCTATAAAAAACAATATTATGAATACTACTAATTTGAAGTACATAATAAGCATTAGTTTATTATTGATGGTGCAGCTTGTTCAAGCTCAATGGATAAGTTTAAACTCAGGTACCACTAAAAATTTAAATGAAATTTCCTTCCTTAATTCTAACCATGGGTTTGTAACGGGTACATCTGGAACTGTTTTAAAAACCACAGATGCGGGTACTAATTGGATAAATATTAGTCCGCCAATTAAAAAAGATTTACATGATTTGCATTTTATTGATAACAATGTAGGATGGGTAGTAGGCGACTCGGGAAGTATATGTAAAACCACAAATGCAGGTTTAACTTGGTCGATCATACATTTACCAAATGCCGAAGAGATTGAATTACATTCTGTTTTTGCACTTAATCAAAATACAGTTTTTGTAGGTGGAAGTAATTCCATTACGAACGAATATTTATTCAAATCTACGGATGGGGGAAATACATGGCAAGTTGTAAATGTTGAAACATATTTGTGGAATATAGACATCCTTAAAATTGGTATGACCACTGAAACGATTGGTTATGCATTAACTAGAGGGAATGTACTTAAAACACTCGACGGGGGATTAAATTGGTTTATTACTGATACAACATCTGTTAAATCGGGCATTATGTTTTCTATATTGGAAGACTTTGCATATTTTCCTAATAGCGATACGCTTTATGTTTGCGGTTGGTATTTACCTTATTTTGGAGCTAGTTATAATGCCGCAAGTCAATGGAACCATAACACGAACTACGATTATTTTAATTTAGATTTTATTACTAAAGACATTGGATATGTTGGTGGTTGGGGATATATGCATAAAACGATGGACGGCGGTAAAACATTTGTGGATGCAAGTGGTGGAGCTAACTCAAGCATGTTTAGCAATATTTATTCAATTGATTTTACGGATGAAAATACTGGTTATGCTTGTGGTGATAACGGAAAAATAATTAAAACTCAAAATGGAGGAAGTACAGGTATTTCTGCTATATCGTCTGCAGAAATAAGTATTTATCCTAATCCTACAAAAGATTATATATACTTAAATAAACTTGTAAATATTAGTTTATATAACATGTACGGACAATTATTGAGGCAAGAATGGGAAACGAATAAACTAGATTTAAGAGATTTTCCTCCGGGGGTATATCTAATAAATCTAGTAGATTCATCGACTAATAAAAACACATTTTCAAAAATAGTGCTTGAATAGTTGTATATGATTAATATGTTAAAGCAACTGAATTAATCAACTCAGAACTCAAATGTTTTCGTAAAATATCAAAATACATATCACTAGCAGGAAAACCTAAACCACCGTCAAAAAACTCATTAAAAGCAGCTGACCAATCTGAACTTTTTGGAAAAATAAAAGCAAAATATTCGGTATCAAAAGGTGTAGCTCTGTGAATTTTTATAGGTTTCGATTCTTTTTGTATCGTTGCCCAGTACGTTATTAAATCTAGGTAACCGAAGTATTTGTTAGAGCTCGATATTTTATCGAGCACTACTGCAGGAGTTTCTACCAATTCAATTTTTAAATCGGGCCAATAGTTATCTTTTATATTTTTGATGAGTTTTTCATGCACGGAGCCTTTCACAATTACAGCCGTCATTCCATTAAACTCTTTAGAAATATTACGAAGATCGGTAAGTGTTGATTTTAAAATTGAACTTACTAAAACAGGTTTGTTCTTTAAGTAAGGCGAGGAGAATTTAATTTCTCTGGCTCTATCTTGAGTTACTGTAACAGAACCAGCACCAACACTTACCATTTTAGTTATTTTTACTTTCTCGTAAAACTTAGCAAAATCATCATGACGTTCGAATTCCAAGTTTACATCAATTCCTTTTTTAATTTTTAACCAAATAGCAAACTGTTTAATAATATCAATTTCTATACCTGTAACTTCTCCATCAGCATTTGTGTATGCGAAAGGAAAATTGTGATGGTACTGAACATTCATTGTACCTTTTTTTTGTTGAGATGCTACTGCATACGTAGTATACGTAGAGGTTTGCGCAAAACTAATGTTGGTGAGAGAAGTAAATAATAGTGCGAGTAAGATGATTTGTATTTTTTTCATCTGTTTTAATTAAAGTAAAGTTTATTGTACATCATTGCTTCTCCAGTGGTAGTAGTTTCACCCGTTTCAGGATCTATAATTTTAGTTTCTATAACTGCACGGTTTTTTTCGGGCATAATTTCTTTAACCGTTAATATTGCTTCATATTCTTTATCGGCAAACATTGGTTTTAAGAACTTCATCTCTTGTTTCATGTAAACATTACCTTCTGCACAGAATAGAGTACCAAAAATTTTGGTAAAAACAGATCCACCAAGATATCCGTGCATGATACGACGACCGAACATTGATTTAGCGGCATAATCTGCATCTATGTGCAAAGGATTGGTGTCGCCAGTTACTTGTGCAAATAAGTCTACTTGCTCTTGAGAATAAGAAAATTTGTGATGGAATTCTGTTCCAACTTGAGGTTTTTCGTGTAGCATAAGCTTAAATTTTTAGTTTTTTTTCAGACTTACAATATATAAATTTTATTATTAAAATGTAAAAAAATTGCTTTTTAAGACTTAAAATGAGCTTTTATACTCCTTTTAGGTTATGTCTAAATTAATATTAAAATTAGTATTTGCAGATGTAAATATTATTCATACCTTTGCGGCGAATTTAAGGGGATAAATTAATGCAGATTAAAACTCTTACTTTCAACTAAATAAAACACTAAAAATGGAAAGTAATTCAACAAAAAACTTCTTCGAAAGTATGATGGATTCACAAAAGCAATTTGTGGATACCGTAACTCAATCAACTGAAAACATGAAAAACGGTTTCAGTGGTAATGTAAACAACGACTACTTCAAGAAGTGGTACGACAATCAAATGTCGTTCTTCAACCAAGGAACTGCTGCTAAAGAAAATGAAAAAACAACTGGCAACAATCCTTTAGAATACTTCACTAACATGTTCCAAAACAACTTAACAAAAGGTCAAGACATGGCTTCAGTAATGAACAATGCAATGACAAATTGGATGACTTGGAATCAGAACATGAACAAATTTAACACTGGTATGAACGACGCTAACAGCATGTTCCAGAATTGGAATGGTTTGTTAACTAAGACTTACCAAGACATGTTGAACAACTTTGGTGTAAACGGTACACAAAAAGAAGCATTCATGGGTTTATTTAATACACAAGACATGTACATGAAAATGTATGAGTTTTCTGCACCGATGATGAAGCAAATGCAAGAGAACAGTTTTAATATGGATACATTTAAAACAATGTTCAATGCAGAGCAATATAAAGAAATGATGGATCGTATGTTTCAGTTAAACCCTGAAATGTCTGCTCAAATGAAAGACTTTTATTTGAATGCAATAAAAGGAAACATGAACATGGGCCAAGATGCTTATGAGCAAATGAAGAAGCAAATGGAAAGCATGCCTACATTAGGAGCTGATTCATTTGAAAAAGCATTATCTCAATACAACGAGTTCAGTACTAAAATGAACGATACCATGTCGCCATTAGTAAAAATGATGTCGCCAGGTAAAGATCGTGAGCAAATGGTTGCTTTGAATGAATTAGGAAACAAAATGGTTGCATACCAAATTCGCGAAGCTCAATTCCGTTACATGTTATACACTACAGGTTTAAAAGCTATGGAAACATTAGCGGAGAGTGTATCAACAAAAATCAAAAACGGTGAAGAAATCAAAGATTTCAATGCATTCTACAACGAGTGGATTAACACGAATGATACTGTATTTGGTGAATTATTTACATCTGATGAGTATTCTAAATTCCAAGCAGATTTTACAACAGTAACCATGACGGTTAAGAAAAGTGTAGAGAAGCAAATGGAAAAGATGATGGCTAATGTACCAGTTATTACACGTACAGAAATGGATGATCTATACAAAACTGTTTACGAGATGAACAAACACATCAAAGCTTTAGAGAAGAAAATCGCAGCTTACGAAACAGAAACTACTACAGAAGTGAAGGCAGCTAAAACTGCTAAAAAATAATCAATCATAAAGTTTGAGATTTAGTTGGGTTAAAGCGGGTGAATTTATTTTTACCCGCTTTTTTTTATAAAACTTTTTTATCTCAATTTATTTTCTAACATTTAAAAAAACAAAAAAAACTAAATTATACTATGAGTAACCAAGCAGCAGAGATGATGGAGCAATTCGGTAAGATGAGCTCAAAGTTGGCTAAAGGCTATGAAACATTACGTAAAATAGAAAACGTAGATGTTGCAACATCCCCAAAAGAATTAGTATGGCAGTCTGATAAAATTAAGATGTATCACTACAAACGTGAAACACCTGCTAAATCTAAAATTCCAGTATTAATTAGTTTCGCTATCATCAACCGTCATGATGTATTAGACATTCAACCAGATCGTTCATTAGTAAAGAAATTAATGGATGAAGGTTTGGATATTTACATTATGGATTGGGGTTACCCAACTAAGGCTGATAAGTTTTTAACCATGGATGATTACATTAATGGTTACATGAATGATGCGGTTGATTTTGTTCGTAAAAGTACTGGAAACGATAAAATTCACAAATTAGGTATTTGCCAAGGGGGTACATTTAGCACCATTTATTCGGCTATTTATCCTGAAAAAATTAAAACCTTAACTGTATTTGTAGCACCGTTCGAATTTTCGGGTAACGAAAGTGTATTGTTCCGTTGGGCGAAAGATATAGATGTAGATACAATTGTGGATAGCGTTGGAAACATGTCGGCTGATATGTTGAACCAAGCGTTCGGGATGTTAAAACCAACCATGAGCATTAGCAAATACTCTGGCATTATGGATTCTTTAGATGATGAAGAAAAATTAATGAATTTCTTACGCATGGAAGCTTGGAAAGCAGATTGCCCTGATTTTCCAGGAGAGTGTTACCGCCAATACATTAAAGATTTATTCCAAGATAACAAATTGATTAAAGGTGAATTAGTAGTAGGAGATAAGAAGGTAGATTTAAAGAACATTACAATGCCTGTAATGAACATTTATGCTACAGAAGATAACATTATACCAAAATCGGCAACGGTTCCTTTAAACGATGCTATTGGGTCTAAAGATCATGAGATTTATGCTTTCCCAGGTGGGCACATTGGTGTGTTTGTGGGTGGCAAGTCACAAAAGGAGTTAGGTCCGGCAGTGGCGAAGTGGATTAATGCTCGCTCTAAATAGTCTTTAGTAGTTAGTCATTAGTCGTTTGACAAAAAGGGAGCCAGTTAGAAATTGGCTCCCTTTTTTTATGAGCAAATGATAAACGAGCAAATGAATCAACAAAAAAAGTCCTCCTGTTTGCACAAGAGGACTTTTCTAATATCTAATGACTAATGACTAGTGACTAGTTACGCGTTAGCGGTTTCAGTGCTGAAATCGAAAGGTACTACTGAAACGTATGATTTGTTATCAGCTTTCTTTCTGAATTGAACTGTACCATCTACTAAAGCGAACAAAGTATGGTCTTTACCAATACCTACGTTTTTAGCTGGATGATGTTTAGTACCACGTTGACGAACGATGATGTTACCTGCAATTGCAGCTTGACCACCGTAAATTTTGATACCTAAACGTTTACTATGCGACTCACGACCGTTCTTCGAACTACCGGCCCCTTTTTTATGTGCCATTTCTGAATATCTTTAAAATGTGTTGAACCTTCTGTTAATTAATTAAGCAACGATGCTGTTGATTTGGATTTTAGTGAAGAACTGACGGTGTCCGTTTTTCTTTTTGTATCCTTTTCTACGTTTTTTCTTGAAAACGATTACTTTGTCACCTTTTAAATGAGACAGGATAGTAGCCGTAACCTTAGAACCAGTTAAAGTAGGAGCACCTACTGAAACTTTACCACCGTTATCAACTAATAATACCTTGTCAAATTCAATACTAGCGCCCTCATCTCCTTGTAATCTGTGTACAAAGATTTGTTGGTCTTTTGCAACTTTAAACTGTTGTCCAGCTATATCTACTATTGCGTACATGGTTAATTATTTTGTTTTTTAATGTTATTTTGGATTGCAAAAGTAAGAAAAGCAATGATTAAATGCAAGTTTTTATTTAAAACTTAATTCCGTAGAAGAATTCGGTAGCTAAATAGTTCTGATCTACCACAAAAACACCCAAAATAGGCGATATTCGGCATTTTACACCCATTTCTACTTCTTTATTAAAATGTATTCTGCTTAAATTGAAGCCCAAATTAATACCTGCTATAGTACTTTCTTCTGCACTCTTTACCCTTCTTTGCTTTACCTCTAAAAAATCATAGTTATAAACAGAATACATATTAAACCCAAATGTTAGTCCGGCCTCTATGGCAACTACATTCTTAGCTTCTGGATTTATTTTAATATAATATTGATAAGGGGAGAATGAAATATATAGTTTATTGGCGGTAAAAGAACCTAAGTATTTTACATCTGCAGTATAGTTAATATGGTTAAATTCTAAATAATGTCTGTACTCTGTTAAATCAGATTTTCTGGTATTAAAACCGATTTGTAACGTACTACCTAGTCCAAATCTATTTAAAGTTATTTCGTTAGGTAATACTTTATTAAATGCTGGATTAAAATGATATAATCCAGAGATACCGGCTCTAATTATAATATCTTTTTCTCTCGTTTTATTCGCGAAAACCTGTATAACAAATAAATTGCAAGCTACCATCAATAAAAGTATGTAATACCTAATTCTACTCATATAGTAATATCAAAAATTTCATTCGAAATAGTTTCAAATCTAATTACACCATGTGTTAAGGTATAATACACTGTTTTTATACTGCTTATCCCATTTGTTCTGGTAATATTTATTTTATACACTAGTGGGTATACAATAGTATTTAAATTATAGTTGTTTAGTACCTCATATGGATAATCACACGTAATAAGCCCTGTAGACAACTTAATATTAATGATCTCGTAGTTTGCTATATTTAGAATGGCAAAATAATTATCTACTTCTTGAGGGCCTTCCTCCAAATTTTCATTTTCTTCAAAATCTATTTTATAACTTAGATTATAAAAATTATAAACACTAGGAAATAGGTTTTGTCTGTATACTTCTAAATAGAAATGTTGGTCTTCTGCACCAGGAATTTTATAACTTCTAAATAATTCAGTATATTTTTTTATTTCATTAGGGGTAGCAAAACTGAGCTGATCTATTAGGCCTGTATTGCTTTTCACATCAATAAATGCGGTATCATTTAACGCTCTTAAATTACTATAAACATAATTGTATTTAGCTGGTATACTCTTATAAATACTTTGAATGTTCTCTTGCTTACATGAAGCTATTATGAGAACTGGAAGAAAGAGGAATAAAATTATAAATCGCTTAACATTCATCTATAAAAATCTATTATTTGTTAAGATAAAATATCTCACCGGTATACTTATCAAACCTTACAATTCCTTTCTGCATATCGAAATAAACTGTTTTAATGTCTTCATTTTTAAATTGAATAAAAGGGAGTTCAAATTTATATAAATGAGAATATTGAACAGAATCTAGCATTTCATTACCTAAGTCTGTATGCAGGACTGAAGTAAAAATAGTACTATCTATTAAATTTATTTTAAATAGTTCATCTTGATTTAATTGAACACTTAAGCAAAAATCTAGTGGATTATATTCTACAAATGTGCTTAATCTATTATAATTAATGGAGTACCTGATATTGTAAAAATTGTACAAATCGGGTTGCAAATATTGATCGAAATCTTGAGTGTATACAGAATAAAATCTATCGTCTTCTTTAATTATTTTTTTTAATAGTTTATAATTGATTTCACTCGTATTATATTTACAAATGAGTTGATCTAATAAACCATTGTTACTTTTAACTTGAATAATATCATTTGCATTTAGAGCTCTTATAGGTTTTATAACATGAGAGTATTCAACAGGAATAGTAAGATACACATCTTTTATTTCTTCTTCTTCCTCAAATAACAAACAAGAGGATAAAGAGAATATAATTCCAAAGAGTATTAATTTATTGAATAGACCAAACATCGTTATTGTTTAAATAATACCTAATTAATCCATCAGTAGGAGTGTAGTAATAACCAACTATTTCAAGTGTATTTAAATTCATAAGCGATGAATCATATACATGTATGGCGTTGGTATATGTTTTATTATTAATATTGATGCTTGGTATGGTTTCGAAAGTACTATACGCTGGATTAGGTTGATTAGGAATTAACTTAATTGTTTTGCTTCTATTAGTAAATACAAGATGTTCTGTCCATAAGCTACTGTCCAAATTATTGGTATTAGTTGGTATAGCCCTGTCTAATTTAATGGATATTTTAAAATTGTATTCTGATTGAAAATAGTCGAAACTATAGCCCATAAACCTAAATCTAATATCACAATCGATTAAGTCTTTACAGTTGTTCTGTCTATCATATTTATACGTATCAAACGGAGTGCTCATTATCCTTGTATTCACCTTTGTTTTGTATAAAGATAATGTAGCTCCTAATTCATTTTTAAACTCTACATAACCTATATTTACGCTATCATTTATCCACCAACTACTTGCTTCTGGTGTAATGTTAAAGGTAGCAACAGTAGAATCTTCACAATAAGCCGACCCCGTTCCACATTCATCATAATACCCAAAACACGAGTTCATTAAAATCGCGAATGTAACACAAACTACAATTAACACCGGTCTAACCAAGATCATATATATTAACTATTTACTATGTATTTCCATTAATTAGCTAATTAAAACATTAGCTAATTAGCTAATTGAGCTCCCCTTCCCATTTACTCACCACCGCAGTAGCCACACTGTTACCTACCACGTTAGTTGCCGATCTGCCCATATCCAATATAGGGTCTATGCCCATTAAAAGCAATAAACCTGCTTCTGGTATGTTAAACATAGACAAGGTTCCTGCTATTACTACTAATGATGCTCTCGGAACTCCTGCAATGCCTTTACTTGTTAACATAAGTACCAGTAACATAGTTATTTGTTGCTCTATACTTAAATCAATTCCATAAGATTGTGCAATGAATAATGAAGCAAAGGTCATGTACATCATCGATCCATCTAAATTAAATGAATACCCTAGTGGCAGCACAAAACTTACAATTTTATTACTGCAACCGAACTTTTCGAGTTGATGGATGGTTTGAGGCAATGCTGCTTCTGAGCTAGAGGTAGTATAGGCTAATATTACAGGGTCGATGATGTGTTTTACAAGCGAAACAATTTTTTGTCGAATTACAGCAAAACCAGCTAATAAAATAATGGCCCAAAGTATAAGTAAGGAGGCATAAAATTCGAATATAAAAATGCCATAATTTACGAGAACACCTGCTCCTTGCTTAGCAATTACAGCTGTTAAAGCTCCATATACAGCAAAAGGAGCAAAGTTCATTACAAACCCTGTAACCTTAAGCATGATGTAAGAAAGAGAATCTATTGCTTTAATAACTCCATCGGCTTTAGGCCCAACAGCTGCTGCACCAATACCGAAGAACAAAGCAAATACAATGATTTGTAGAATTTCATTTTTCGCCATGGCATCTATAATTGACTTCGGAAACACATGTTTAACAAATTCTTTTACAGAGAGTGCGGTATGTTCTAGTCCTGTTGTAGCATTTTCTGGTGGTAATGTTAGATCCATCATTTTGCCTGGTTGAAACAAATTCACTAAAATCATTCCTAAAAACAAGGAAACAAAAGTGGCCGATAAAAACCATAACAACGTTTTTCCACCAATTCTACCTACTGCGCTTATATCACCTAATTTAGCTACTCCAACCACTAAAGTTGAAAATACTAGCGGAGCAATAATCATTTTTACTAAGTTCAAAAAGATATCGCTCATTAATGGTACATAGTCTACAAAACCAATAACAAAAGGACTACTTGCGTATATATTACAAAGCCAACCTGAAATAATTCCAAGTATTAGGGCAATAAAAATGTAAAGGGTTAATTTATTCTTCATCGTGCTTGATCTTGATTCCACATATCTCTGCTTAACTTATATTGCCCGTTTGGTTGTTTAGTCCAAACATGTATATACTTATAATTTTCATAACTTAAAGTATCGGCATCTCCCACTAATAAGCCAACTGTAGATTGCCCAATTTCTATTAAATGATTTTCATCACCTGTAACATTGCTTGAATTGTATTTTACAGATTTTAATCCATACTCAAATGCATTAGCATACCAGTCTTTTATCGCATTTATGCCTTTTACTTCTGCTTCACTCGGAGTTAATACGATGGCATCCGCCAAAAACGTGTTCGTAAGTGAATCTGCTTGTTGTTTTTCGATATGGTGACTATACATACTATCGAGTTTCGTAA
>CALRTZ010000016.1:0-55351 GCA_943371235.1 Sphingobacterium thalpophilum
TAAGTGGTGGCATGAATTAAGTCGTGCCACCAAAAATAGCCCAATGAAAATAAATTCAATCGTTCAATCTACCCGTAAATCCTTTGTGTTTGCTGTTATGCTTTTTTATTCGCTCCTCTAGATTTGATGTTACACCTATGTAATATCGATAGAGCTCCTCTGAAAATAATATGTATACCGTCATCACATTCCTCCCTTTCATAAAAAAACCCCGACGTCTGTCGAGGTTTATGTGGAGGCTACTGGATTCGAACCAGTGACCCTCTGCTTGTAAGGCAGATGCTCTGAACCAGCTGAGCTAAGCCTCCTTTTTTATCTATTTGTCCAGTTACCACTCCCGATGTAATCGGGATGCTCTGAACTAAAGAACAAAGCCTCTATTGAGGACTGCAAATATAGAACTCTTTTATTTATTCCAAAAAATATTTTCAAAAAAATGTATTTTAAATGCATTTGAATGTATTTTTAGCGTTAAATCATCTGATGAAACTCTTTAAAAAGATTGCTTTATGGGTTGTTGCTATTGTTATTCTTGTTGTAATACAAGGGTTTGTGTTAATTTATATCTATGAAGATGAAATAAAGCAATCTGCAATTGAAAAACTAAACACTCAACTAAATACTCCTATTAAAGTAGGCAAAATTGAATTATCCTATTTTAAACACTTCCCTTTTGTATCATTAAAATTCCCAGATGTCATAATTTACGATTCGAAACCCGATCATTCAGGTGTTTTGTTATCAGCTTCAGAAGTCTCTTTGCTTTTCAATATTTGGGATATATACAAAGGCAACTATAAAGTAAAAAAATTATACGTAGAGAATGGAACATGGACTTCATCAATTGACAAACGTGGGGTTAATAATTTCGATATTCTAAAACCTGATACAAGCAGTTTGCAGAAGTCCTCAACCTTTGAGTTAACAATTGAAGAAATTATTTTGATAAACTCTTCTATTAAGCATGTAGACCTCCAAAATTATTACATCATAAATGTATTATTTAATGATTTAAAAGCAAAAGGTGATTTCAATGCCGATGATTTCAAATTGAAACTAGTATCTAATGCTCAAATTCTAAATCTAAACATTGATAAAATCTCCTACATACGAAATAAGAAAATCAATTTAAATACTTCTGTATTTGTAGATTTTAAAAACAGTGTGTATGCGTTTGATAAGACTGAAATCCTAATTGAAAAAATGAGACTGCTGCTTGACGGGAAAATTCAGTATTCAACAAATACTAAAAACATTAAATTAAAAATAGCGGGAAACGATTTAAACATTCAGTCGTTTGTGAGTATACTCCCTCTATCGTATGCAAACTATTTCAAAGAGTATACCAGTAAAGGTGAATTTTATTTTAACACTATAATCGACGGAAGTTTAATGCCTGATAAATCTCCTTCAATTAATGTTACTGCGGGTTTGAACAATGTTAATATAATAGTAAATAATGATCGAATCAAAAATCAAGAAATAAAAAACATCAAGTTTAAATTTGAATACAAAAATAATAGCACTGAAGTATTTACAGATGATGTACTAACTATTAATGAGTTCTATGGATTATATAATAACAATGCAATTAAGGGTAACGTAAAAATTAATAATTTAGATGACCCATATCTGGACTTAGCAATTGAAACCAAACAGTCGTTAGTAGAAATACAGAAGATTTGGAAAGTAAAGGATATTGACTTTAAAGCTGGCGAATTGTACTTAGACATTAAACTTAAAGCTAAGTATTCGGACTTAAGAAAAGATAATAATATAAAAGATATTAGTTCCGAAGGTGTTATCAAAATTCATAATACAAAATTAATTCCAGGTAAATATGGATTAAGTATTGATGATATTAATGGGGATTATAAATTTCTGAAATCTGATTTAAGGATAAATCAAATGACATTTAGTATAGGCAAATCTGACTTTAAAATAAATGGCTTTTTTAGAAACCTTTTTTCTTTCATTTTAGTTGAAAACGAAGATTTAGAAATTGATGCTAGCTTGGTTAGTCAAAACATAGACCTCAAAGAACTGTTGGGTTCTGGCGCAACCAGTACAGATGATGAACCCTATAAATTAAAAGTAAATAAGCGCATAAATGCAAATGTAAAATTACAAATAAAACAACTTGACTTTTTACCCTTTCAAGCATTTGATATGGAAGGTGGTATGAAAATCGAAAACCAAATTATAAGTACTGATTATTTAGCCTTTCGTTCACAGAAGGGTTTAGTTTTTGCTAAAATAGATTTTAATACTCATAAAAATAATAACATGCCAATGAACATCGATCTGAATTTAAATAAGGTTGATGCAAGTAATTTATTTAGAGAATTCAACAATTTTGGTGTTGATATTATTACTGACAAAAACATACGTGGACAGATTAGTTCTAATATGAAGATAAATATGGTTTGGGACGAAAATTTGAATTCTAAACTGGAAGATTTTTATGCAAAAGGAAATGTACTAATTGAAAACGGACAATTATTGGATTTCGAGCCTATGCTTGCTTTGGGTAAATACATAGATGTAAATGAATTAAAAAATCTTCGATTCTCTAACTTAGAGAATACTATTGAAATTAAAAATAAATCGATTAGTATTCCCGACATGGAAATTAAATCGAATGCATTAAGCATGCGATTGTCGGGATCGCATACTTTTGAAAATAAAATTGATTACCATTTACAACTTCTGCTTTCTGATTTTATTAAAAAGAAGTCGAAAAAATTAGGCGATGAACGTTTTGGAGAGATTGAACAAGATGGCACAGGTAATACTAAACTTTTTATACGTATGTATGGAGATGCTTATAATCCTAGCTTTTCTTTGGATAAAAAAATGATTCGCAAGAAACTTGCCGACGATTTTAAAAAAGAACGTGTAGAGGTAAAAAAAATACTTAAAGACGAATTCGGCTCATGGTTTAAAAAAGAAAAAGAGTTCAAAGAATCAATTTCTGAACAAAGTGAAGAATGGGAAAAAGACATTCCACAACCTACGCTTAAAAATAAATCTGTATCTTCAACTAATATAACCGATAGCACTAGCAAAAAAACCAAATTGCAAAAGCTAAAAGAAAAGTTGAAAGAAAAACCAGATCCTGAAAATGAATAATTTTTTAAAATTAAATTATCATTATTTACTTCTAATTGCATTCGCATTTACTTGCTATCATTTTTTATGGTATGAGCCATATAGTATGAAATGGGACTTAGCAGAGCAATACTTGCCTTGGAGACATTTCACAGGAAAAGCATTATCGAATGAAACCTTGCCTTTTTGGAATCCTTTCCAACTTGGTGGCTACCCAAGCTTCGCAGACCCGCAAAGTTCAGCATGGTACTACCCTGCTTGGCTTATTGGAAGCACATTTGGTTATTCAATGAAGATTATTGAACTCGAAATTCTACTATTTATTTTGTTAGGCGGATTAGGCTTATTCGCATTTAGTAAAAAAGTAGGAAATAGTACGAACTCCTCTTTTATTGTATCACTTTGTTATATCGCCAACGGATTCTTCGTAGGTAATGCTCAGCACCTAACATGGATTGCAGCAGCAGCTTGGATTCCTTGGCTATTTTATCAATATCTACACATCCGAAAATCTCAATATAATATTCATCTATTTTGGTTTCTAATTGTATTGTATTTATTTGTTACAAGTTCTTACCCTGCCTTTTTAATTACATGTGTATATATTATTTTTATTGACCAATTAATACTGCTGTACTATTCGTCTACAAAAAGTATTTTTATTAGAGATAAAATTGTACTTACATTACTTTGCACTTTAGCAATTTTCCCAATCATTTATTCAACATTTACAAGCGCAAATTATTTTAGCAGAGGCGCAGGTATAACTTTAGAGAAAGCCTTACAACACCCCTTCTCATGGCAAAGCTTACTCTCTTTAATTGCTCCTTTTAGCTCATTCAAAAACGTTGAACTTTTTAAAACAGATATTTCTATGGCTAATGCATATGTTGGTTTATTACCCGTTATGCTACTATTAGTTTACCTGTTTTCAAAGAAAAATAAAAGAAGCACCTTTTGGTTAACGCTTTCAATTCTATTTTTAGTTATTGCAGTTGGAGAACAAACTCCTATCAGAACATTGCTATACAATTACCTTCCAGGCTTTGATTTATTTAGGTTTCCATCACTATTTCGTCTGTTTTTCATCATATGCATTTTATTGTTCAGCGCTTCTTATTATGATAGTTTAAAAATTTATATTGAAAAATATAGACATAAAATTATTAAGATCTTACTTGCTGTTGTACTAACTTTTGGAGTTATTATTATATATAATATTTCCGCATGGAAACCATTTTCCATTCAATCTTTAAATACTCTTGCAATACAATTTGAAACATCTACTTTCTATCAGCATATAATTTATCAGTTGGCATTTCAATCGATATTGCTTTTATTATTTTGTGTTTTCTTGTACAAAAGAGTTGCAAAGTTTTTTCTTCTCATACTGATTTGTGCAGATTTGTTTTTGAGTGTCCGCTTAAATGCAATGGCTACAATGGTTTTAAACACTAAATCAAAAGATGTAGATGAATTAATTAAAAATGCTGATAAAAAATTTCATGTTCCAAAATTTCAACCCTTAGTAAATTCTATAGATCAACAATACGAATACAGATGGCCATTAAATTGGAATATGAATTGTTACTTTAATGAAATTGCTATAGATGGTTACAATCCTTTTGTACTAAATACATTTAATAAACTAGAAGCTTCTAGTATAAAAGACAGTGTTTGGCAGAACTCATGGTTGTATTCTCCCACAACTATTATTTATACAAATAACATAGATATTCTAAATTCTAACGCAACATGGGTAAAATCCGATGAAAAATACATTGTAAATTATGCCCAAAAGCCACAAATCGATTCCATAGCATTTTCTGCAAATGGCATCCATTTTAATTACTTTGCTGATACTAGTACTTGTTTAATACTTGCTCAAAACCCATTCCCAGGTTGGGCTGCAACCATAGATGGGCTGCCCGTAGACATCGTTACAACAAACTACTCTCAACAATTAATTTTATTAACTAAAGGCAGCCATCATGTAGAATGGGTATTTGATAATAAATGGCTGAATATAATTTGCTACATTCATTTATTCATATTTATGTTTTCATTAGTTTTTGCGAGCATAAAAACTTTTCAACGCTTTATATAAAATTATATACAAATTAGTAATTTGCATATCTTATAAAACACAACAATATGGCAACTGTAAACATTCCTCGTCTTGATTTAAACGATTACATCAAGGGAAACGAATCACAACGTAAATCATTCTCAGACGGTATTGGCAAAGCATTTAACGAAACCGGTTTTGTAACCATCACAAATCATGGCATGAGTAAAGAACTTATGGCCGAGCTTTATGTAGAGGTGAAAAAGCTATTCGACCTTGAAGAGCAAACCAAGAAGAAATACGAGATAGTTGAATTGGCGGGACAAAGAGGATACACTAGTAAAGGCCGCGAAAAGGCTAAAGATTCTACCACGCCAGATTTGAAAGAATTTTGGCAAGTTGGGCAATTTGTTGAAGGCGAAGTAATGTCGAAAGAAGAATATCCCGACAATATTTTGGTAGATGAACTTCCTCGATTTAATGAAATTACTAAAGAGATATTTAAAAAATTAGAGTACTCAGGAACTCATATTTTAAGAGCAATAGCCGTTTACTTAGGCCTCGATGAGTTTTATTTTGATGCAAAAATTAAAAATGGCAATAGCATTCTGAGGGGTATTCACTATTTCCCTATTTCAGATCCAGATAGCCTTGCTCCCGATGCTGTTAGAGCCGGTGCACACGAAGACATCAATTTAATTACTTTGTTAATTGGAGCCAGCGCAGATGGCTTAGAAGTATTAACCCGTGATGGCGATTGGTATCCAATAAAAGCTCAAGCAGATGATATTGTTGTAAATGTTGGCGACATGTTGCAGCGTTTAACAAATAACAAACTGAAATCTACCACACATCGAGTTGTTAATCCTCCACGTGAATTAATGGGTACTTCTAGGTATTCAGTTCCATTTTTCTTGCATCCTCGCTCAGAAATGAGTTTAGCGTGTTTAGATTCTTGCATTAATAATGAAAACCCTAAGGCATACGACGATTATACTGCCGGGCAATATTTAGATGAAAGATTAAGAGAAATAGGTTTGAAAAAATAAAAATGTTGATTAAAAAATAAAAGGCATTGAGTGTAAAAACTGAATGCCTTTTATTTTTTATTGATGATTGATTTTACCATCGAATCAAATTCTATGGGGTCTTGCGATCCTATCAAATATACTAAACCATCTTTATCTGTTAACTTTACAGCATACTTACCATAAGAATAAAATCTGATGGTGCCTTTTTTATGCAAATTATAAACCGGGTTGTTTATCATAAATGGGCTGTATTGTGTAATCTCTGATGAAACTATACTGTTTAAATCTATTTTTACTTTTTTGGTATTGTAAATAGCACTTAGTATTACACTGCCATTTTCAATTATAGTCCTGTAATGTGTAAGAAAAATAAATAAAATGGAAATGAACAAAATTCCTGAACCTACTACTAAAAACAATCCCGCTTCTTGTTCTCGATTTCTATCTTCTGAAATAAAATAGGCTAGAAAGCAAAATATGGCCAACACAAATCTGCGAGTAGTCCAGAACTTTACATTTCCTAAAGTCTGTCGTTCTTGATATAGTATATGCCTAGCCATTTAATATTCTAAGGTGTAATATTCGCTTCGTGTTTTCAGAAAGTTTATACCGCTCATCTGTTTGATGCCCCAATATACAAACAATATTACCTTCACTTACTATAACAAAGGTATTTTCTTTTTGTTGAAATGTAAATTTTTTATCGACAAAGTAATCACTTAACTTTTTCTTGCCTTTCATGCCCAAAGGAATAAACCAATCGCCGGCTTGCCAAGTTCTTATTTTTAATGGGAATTCAAGCTTTTCTAAATCTAAATATTGGCTCAATTTTTCAAATTTAAAGTCAGGACTAAACCCATTCAACTTTTGAATTAAAATTGTACAATCGTTAATTTTAATTTCATGATCGTCCATGTGAATTATTGCTTCCATATATTTCGAAACTGTGCCTCTTTCTTCAACAGAAAAGCCATCCCGTTGTTTCCTCAATATTACATTTTCGGATTCAAACGTTCTCCCAATTTGCAGGTTTAAGTTTTCTAGTATGTCGGTAATCGTATCGTGTGTAAAGCCGAGTGAAATCAATAGTTTTCGGAACAACCATTTGCCCGATGCTAACTTTTGCACACCCTCCATATTTATTAAATTATTTCGAAATATTTTATCGACGTGTTCTGAATAATATTTTGATAAGATTAGTTCCGTTTCTTCTACATCATTATTTAATTGAACTATGTTATTTCTCCAACTGTCAGAAATTTCATCTAATAAGGGCAGGATTTTATTGCGCAAATTATTTCTTAGGTAATCGTTTTTTGCATTCGAAGAATCTTCTCTCCAATTAATATTATTTTGTTTTGCGAACTCATCTATTTCAGTCCTGCTAAAGCACATGAGAGGCCTGCTTGCTTGTTCATTACTAATAATGCCCTTTAAGCCTGCTATTCCAGTACCTCTAATAATATTAATAAATGTTGTTTCAATAGAGTCGTCGGCATGCTGTGCAACTAGCACTTTTTTAAACCCTTTACTTTGTTTTAACTCCTTAAACCAAGCGTACCTAATTTCTCTGGCAGCCATTTGTATAGAAACTTTATTATTCTCTGCATAGCTAATAGTGTCGGCATGTTTCACAAAAAGCTCTATTGACTGTCTTTGGCAATAATCCCTAACAAATTGCTCATCTGCATCTGATTCTTCTCCTCTCAATTTGAAATTAACGTGTGCTACCGCCAATTTATAGGGTAATTGTTGGAATAAATGTAACATTACGATAGAATCTATACCCCCACTAACCGCCAGCAATAAGCGATCTGTAGGTTCAAATAAACCTTTATCAGCAATATATTCCTTTAGTTTTTCTAACATTACAATACAAAAGTATTTAATTTCGTTGAATTGCATTCTTTTGGTAAATTAAATCGAGTATTTTTGCGCTGCATGAAAATTTTCAGGTCCTTATTTCTATTCATTTTAATTCCCTCTCTTAGCATTGCCCAAAAAGCAAGTAAGGTTGAAGTATTGAATGCAGATGTATTCGAGTTTCTAAAATCTGGAAACGAACAAATCAAGAAATTAAAAGGGAACTGTCAATTTAAACAAGATAATACCTTCTTTTATTGCGATTCAGCGCTGTTATACGACACAAAAAATACCGTCGACGCGTACGGGAAAGTAAGAATCGTACAAGGGGATTCTCTTCAACTATTTGGCGATTTTTTAAATTACGACGGGAATACTAAAATTGCAAAGTTTAATAAAAACGTTAGAGTAATACACAACGACATGTTGCTTACCACTCAAGTATTAACTTACGATACAAAAAACAGAATTGCAACCTACCCTAATGGAGGCAAAATTGTAAACGTTGACAATATTCTCACGAGTACTTATGGATATTATTTCGCAAATACTTCCGATGCGTATTTCAAGAAAAATGTAGTGCTTACCAACCCTAAGTACATTCTTAAATCAGATACGCTAAAATACAATTCCAAAACTCGTATTGCTACTTTTTACGGACCAACTACCATTACCTCCGATGAAGATTTTTTATACTCTGAAGCGGGCACCTATAATACCGTTACAGACATTGCTCAGTTTACAAAAAACCCTTATTACAGAAATGGTTCGCAAACATTAGCTGGCGATTTTTTATATTATGATAGAGTGAAAGGACTCGGCAGAGCCCTCAAAAATATAAGTTTTATAGACACAGCTCAAAAAATAATTTTAAGAGGCGATAAAGCAAACTACAATAAAAAAACTGAATCATCTGTAGTTACAAATAATGCTTATGTTATTGTTTTGGTTGATAACGATTCTTTATTTTTATCAGCAGATACATTAAAAAGTTTTATGGATAAAAGTATGACCTATAGAACTCTTGTTGCTTACCATGATGTACGTGCCTATAAAAAAGATTTACAAGCTCGCTGTGATTCTATGGTGTATACCTATATAGATTCTACGATGAAATGTTATACAAACCCAACCATTTGGTCGCAAAATGCTCAGATGACAGCCGATTTCGTGACATTAGAACTAAAAAACGGAGATCTGCATAAAATGAATTTATACAACAATGCTTTTCTTGTGATGGTAGATTCATTAGACACCTTAAAGTTTGATCAAATAAAAGGGAAAAACATGTTTGGTTTTTTTGTGAACAATGAGCTGCAAGTATTAAATGTAGAGGGCAACGGACAAAGTATTTATTTTGCAAAAGAAGAAGATAAACCGGGAGAATACCTTGGTGTAAACAAAGCAGAATGTAGCAACATGAGCATCCGCTTTAAAGAAAATAAAGTTCAGAAAGTAAATTTCTTAGTTAAGCCCGATGCCGTTTTTTCTCCACTTGATAAAGTAACCGAAGAAGACCTCAAGCTAAAAGGATTCACTTGGCGAATTAAACTCAAACCAGAAAGTAAGGAAAGCGTTATTTTTAGACGCTAGCATTTAGTCTTTTGTCTTTAGAAAGCACTTATGTTGCATTTTCTAAAGACTAAAGACTAATTTCTAAAGACTAGTAATTAAATTTTGTCAAATCCGGTATATGGAACCAATACTTTCGGAATCATTATACCATCAGGTGTTTGATTGTTTTCAAGTAATGTAGCCACAATCCTTGGCAAGGCTAAAGCGCTGCCATTAAGTGTATGCACTAATTGATTTTTTCCGTCTTTGCCTTTAAATCTGCACTTCATTCTATTAGACTGAAATGATTCGAAGTTAGAAGTTGAGCTTACTTCTAACCAACGACCCTGTGCGGTAGAATACGTTTCAAAATCATAGGTTAAGGCAGACGTAAAGCCCATGTCGCCTCCGCATAAGCGTAAGATTCTATAAGGTATTTCTAATTTTTCAAGTAATGATTTTACATGCGCAATCATTGTCTCTAAAATTTGATATGATGTATCTGGATGTGCAATTTGTACAATTTCAATTTTATCAAATTGATGCAATCTGTTTAAGCCTCTAACGTGTGCACCATAAGAGCCTGCTTCTCTTCTGAAACATGGAGTATATGCAACATTTTTTATAGGCAACTCTTCTTCTTTCAAAATTACATCTCTGTATAAATTTGTAACCGGCACTTCTGCCGTTGGTATCATATATAAATCATCAACTTGCATGTGGTACATTTGGCCTTCTTTATCGGGCAACTGACCAGTTCCAAAACCAGACTCAGCATTCACCATAAGCGGCGGCATAATTTCTGCATAACCTGCTTTTATAGCCTCGTCCAAAAAGAAATTTATTAATGCTCTTTGCAACCTAGCTCCTTTCCCTTTATAAACAGGGAATCCGGCGCCAGTAATTTTAACACCTAACTCAAAATCAATTATATCATATTGAGAGGTTAATTCCCAATGAGGTTTAGCCCCATCATATAAAGTAGGAATAACACCCCATTCGTGCACAACTTCGTTCTCTTCTGGAGTAATGCCTGCAGGAACTGAGCTATGTGGCAAATTTGGTAATTGAACCAAAGCTTGATGCAGTTGTTGTTCGGCTTCAGCTAATTGTTCTAATAAGGTTTTTTGTTGTTCTTTATATTCTGATGACTTCAGCTTAGTTAATTCTGCTTCTTCTTTTTTGCCCGCACGCATTAAATCACCTACTTGTTTGGCAATTTGATTGGCCTCTGATGCTACAGTATCCGATTGGTTTTGCAAAGACCTTCTTTTCTCATCTAAACTAATAATTACATCTACCAAGTCGATGTTCTTAAAATTCTTTCGTTGCAAACGCTCAATTACGTGCTCTCTGTTCTCTCTTATAAACGGTACTAATAACATATATTTAATTTTGTCCAAAGATAATAAAATACAGATTGATTTAATCTGACTTTAAATGTAATTAATTATAGATTAGATTTGTTGAACCCTTATATTTAGCATATTTTCGCTATATGAGCGGCAAACTTTATGTAGTACCAACACCAATAGGCAATTTAGAAGACATCACTTTTAGAGCCTTACGTATATTGAAAGAGGTGGATTTAGTGCTCGCCGAAGATACCCGGACCGCTGGCCAATTATTAAAACATTTCGACATTGATAAGCGCATCCTCTCTCACCATCAACATAACGAACATCATGCCTTAAAAGAAGTGATCAAAATGCTGAAAGAGGGAAAAATCCTTGCGCTAGTAAGTGATGCCGGTACACCGGCAATATCTGACCCGGGGTTTTTACTCGTAAGAGAATGTGTTAAAGAAAATATTCAAATTGAAACCTTGCCAGGTGCCACTGCATTTGTGCCAGCATTAGTAAATTCTGGATTGCCCTCAGATAAGTTTTATTTTGAAGGGTTTCTGCCTCAAAAAAAAGGAAGAAAAACAAGATTAGAGTTTCTAACTAAAATTGAAGACACCATCATTTTGTATGAGTCGCCACATCGTTTACTCAAATTATTGGAAGAAGTGATTTTTCATTTTGGCGAAAATCATTATGTAAGCATATCAAGAGAGTTAAGCAAAATGTTTGAAGAAACACTCAGAGGAACGGCCTCAGAATTACTTATTCACTTCACAGAAAACCCAATAAAAGGAGAGTTTGTGGTATGTTTAGCTGGAAATGTTATTGTAAAGAAAAAAGAAAATAAATACCACAATAATGATGAAGAATAAAAAGTATTTAGCATTAGGCTATATGAGTGCTTTAGCCTTCTGGCTTTCATGGCCAAGCATTAGTTTTAGCATTTTACTTTTTGTTGCATTCATCCCATTGTTAATAATTGAACATGAGATAAGTAGCAATAGAGAAACAAGAAGCAACGGCGCTGTTTTTAGATATACCTTTCTTTCATTTTTAATTTGGAATATTTTAAGTAGTTATTGGATTTGGAATGCCTCTGCATTTGGAATGATTGTGGCAGTGTTGCTAAACTCTACCATGATGAGTACCGTTTTTGTAGCCTATCATTTCGTTAAGAAAAGAAATAATTTTTTTGTGGGCTCATTGTTTTTCATTTGCTTTTGGATGGCAATGGAATTATTACATCATCACTGGGATTTTGCATGGCCTTGGTTAACGCTTGGGAATGCATTTGCAGATCATAATGCTTGGGTTCAATGGTATGAATATACTGGTGTTTTTGGAGGAAGTTTTTGGGTCTTACTATGTAATGTTTTATTTTTTAATGCTTACTTAAAAATATCAACTACAAAAGGACTAACATGGGCAAGATGGAGAGTTTTACTAAATCCGATTTTACTAATTTTTATTCCCATTATTTTTTCAACTGTTATTTATTCAAATTATACAGAAAAAATAAACCCTAGTAACATCGTAGTTGTTCAGCCGAACATTGACCCTTATCATGAAAAATTTAACGGACTTTCTAACGAAGAACAATTAGAACGATTAATTAAACTATCCGATTCTGTGGCACAAAAAAATACCGAGTTTTTTCTTTGGCCCGAAACAGCATTACAAAATAATTTAGCGGAAGAAACCTTAGAATCGAATCCATTAATTATTAGATCAAGATTGTTTTTATCAAAATATAAAAACGGAAATATTATTACCGGTGCCGATACTTATAAAACCTACCAAAAAGAAGAAACAGAAACTGCTCGAAAATTTAGAACTGGCGAGTGCTGTTACGATGCATTCAACACTGCATTTTTAATTGAAAATACACCAGGAATACAAATTTATCACAAATCAAAATTAGTCGCAGGTGTGGAGCAAATACCTTATCCTTCTGTGTTAAACATATTAAAACCCTTAACCATAAATTTAGGTGGAACTTTTGGCAGCTTAGGCAAACAAAGCGAACGAACTGTATTTTATACAAAAAGTGGAATAGGCGCTGCACCTGTAATTTGTTATGAATCTGTATTTGGCGAATACGTGGCAGAGTATGTAAAAAATGGTGCACAGTTTATTGCCATTGTAACTAATGATGGTTGGTGGGGAAATACATCAGGATATAAACAGCATGCTGCTTATGCAAAACTGAGAGCAATTGAAACACGCAGAAGCATTGCACGTTCTGCAAATACAGGTATATCTAGTTTTATAAACCAACGTGGTGATGTAATGGATGCTACGAACTATTGGCTGAGCGATGCAAAAAATGGAAACATAAACCTAAACGACGAAATTACTTTTTATGTAAAACACGGCGATTGGTTTGCTTTTTCTGCTAGCTTACTTGCGTTGTTATTATTAGTGTATAGTTTGATTAAGAAAAAATTAGTTACACTTTAATATTTTGCTACAATTGGCATCCTTCTGCCCATTCCAAAGGCTTTAGGCGATATACGTAAAATAGGAGGTGTTTGGTAACGTTTATATTCGTTTCTATTTACCAAGCCTGTAACTCTCTCAACTAATGTAATTTCAAATCCAAGTTTAAGCAATTCAGATTTCCCTTTAGATAATTCAATGTAGTTATACAACACCTTATCCAACAAGTCATATGCTGGCAACGAGTCCGAATCTTTTTGCCCAGGTCTTAATTCTGCTGATGGTGCTTTTTCAATTGTATTAACTGGGACTAATTCCTTCTCTCTGTTTATATAATTAGCCAATTCGTATACTTGGGTTTTGTAAACATCACCAATTACTGATAAGCCACCACACATATCGCCGTATAAAGTTCCGTAACCTACTGCCGCCTCACTTTTATTAGAGGTATTTAACAAAATATTTCCGAACTTATTAGAAACCGCCATCAATAAAACACCTCTAATTCTCGCTTGCATATTCTCTTCTGTTAAATCAGCATTTTTTTCAGCAAATAGTTCGGCGAGTTCTTTTTCAAAAGAATCGTATATTTTTTTTATAGGTAATAGTTGTTCTATAAGTCCAAAGTTGTTTATTAAATCCTTTGCATCTTTTATAGAATGATCGGATGAATATTGTGAGGGTAACATTACAGCTAGTACATTCTCTGGACCCAATGCTTGCGCAGCTAATGCTGCTACAACCGCAGAATCAATACCGCCCGACAGGCCCAATACTGCTTTAGAAAAACCTGATTTTGTAAAATAATCTTTTATACCAAGCACTAAAGCATCATGTATTAATGCAATTTTAGAGTGAGATGTATCGGCAAATAAATTTGCTCTTACTTCGGTATCAATCGTACTAGTTTGTTCGCTAAAAAAGGGCAATTGATGTATGATTTCTGCTTGCTCATTTAAAAACAAAGAGCCTCCATCAAAAATCAATTCTGTTTGTGCTCCTACATGGTTTACATATACTAAGGGCAACTTGTATTTGTTCACATTCCATTTAAGTACATTCAATCTTTCTTGAGCTTGATCATAATCAAATGGTGATGCGGCAATATTAATCATGAGGTCTGGCGACTGTTTCATCAGCTCATCCATCGGTGAAACTTTATATAATTTTTGATGATCAACATTCCATAAATCCTCGCAAATTGTAAGCGCTATTTTTTGCCCCTTAATATGTACGCAATCAAAAATTGTATTAGGTTCAAAATACCTGTATTCATCAAAAATATCATACGTAGGTAAAAGTGTTTTATGTATGATGTTCTGAATAGCACCATCAACTAAAACATATGCAGAGTTATGTAAACGTTTGCCTTCTGCAGAAGTATTAAAAGTTGGTGAACCTATAATGGCAGCAATGCCTATACAAGATTTTGCAAGTACTGAAATCGCTTTTTCACACTCCTCAATAAAATGTTGATACTCTAAAAAATCTCTTGGTGGGTATCCACAAATAGCAAGTTCAGGAAAAACAATTAATTCTGAACCCTTTTCTTTTGCATGAATAATTTCTGATTGAAATTTTTGAAGATTTGTTTCAAAATTTCCTACATGAACATTTACTTGCGCAATACTAATTTTCATATTAAAACAACAGGCCAATGTTAATACATAAATAATTTAAATCTGCATCAAAAGGCTTAATATTTGTACTACTCGCAACAGTTGGAGATCTATAAATGGAAGTGCTTTTCATAGTGTTAAAAAATCCATTTGCATAAGAAACACCAAGTATTAAATCTAAATTTTTAGCAATGTTGTATTCAACACCCGCTCCCATCAATAATGAAACATTAAATGGTTGTATGTATTTGCTTGCATTTTTTATATCATCATTTGCAAACTCAGTAGCACCTTTTTTATATACAACCTCTGCTGAAGTTTTGGTTGAGAAACCAAGGTTTACCCCAAACTTTCCATAAACTTTTAAATTCGGTTTTATTTCTGCAGTTAATAATTTAACACTAATAGGAATTTCAACATAATTCATTTGTATAGATGAGGTAATGCTAGTATCTCCTTTTGAGTATTCAACTTTTCCACCCATGCTACTAATCCCAAATTCTGTCTCAATTGCATAATGCTCTTTTAAGTAATAATCAAAAATCAAACCATATGAAAAACCAAGTCGAGTAGATACATTATCATGATTATCACTCGATGGCTTTAAATTTGAAAACAATGGATTCGCTTTAAAACCTAGTCTGAAATCTTGAGATTTTGCAGTATTCGCAATCAATGATGAAACTATGGTAATAATAATTACACAGAAATGTTTAATTTTAGGCTTGTTCATTTTTAAATATATGCTTAATTCTTCATCTCAAAGTAACATAATAAAATCGATTTTTTCACTACTGTTAATCTCATTATTACTTAACTCTTGTCAACAAGTATCATTAAAAAAAAGTGGCACAGATGGCGGTAATGAACAAATAGTAACACTTAAACGATTCGAGCAAGATTTATTTAAATCGGAGCCTAGTCAAATGGACTCTACTTTAAAACGATTAAAATTGGATTATAATGCCTTTTTTGATGTGTACTTTTTACAGATTATGAACTTTGGAAATATTGAAACCCCAGGTTTCTCCTACATTATAGCCGATTTTGTTCAAAATAAAGACTTTAAAATGTTAGTGTCTGATTGTGATTCGATTTATAACAAAGCTAAAATTGAGTCCTTGCAAAACGAGATTTCAGGAGTTTTTCAAAAATACCAAGCCATATATCCAAAAGATACCCTGCCAAAAGTATGTACGTTTATCTCTGGTTTCGGCAATGCTATTGTTACAACCGATGGTTTTATTGGAATAGGATTAGACTTGTTTTTAGGTTCAGATTATCGATTTTACCCTAGTTTAGATTTGCCCGAATATTTAACAAGAAGATATACACCAAATCATTTACTCCCTATGTTCGTAAAAGGAATGGCAACATATAAATACCCTTTTAATGAAGAAAAACCTTTGTTAATAGATGTGATGATTAACGAAGGCAAGATGTTGTATTTTATGGACCAATTATTACCGGAAGTAAACGATACCTTAAAAATAGGATATACAATTGAGCAATTTGAATGGTGCAAAGCGAATGAAGCAAACATCTATCAGTTATTAATTCAAGACGGATTGTTTAGTAGTGATTTTTTAAAGTTTAGAAAATACACCGAAGAAGCACCGTTCACCATAAATTTAACTAACGATTCTGCACCACGTATTGCTTGGTTTTGTGGTTGGCAAATCATTAGAAACTTCATGAAAAATAATCCTGATTACACACTTGAAGATTTAATGAAGGAAAAAGATAGTCAGAAAATATTAAGTTCATCAAAATATAAACCATAACATAAATTACACATATGAGAAGAATATTAATCATTAGTTCATTTGCATTTCTGTTGGCATGCAAATCAAACGAAGTAAAAAAAATAACAATGTTACCATACCCCGACACAAAAAAAGTTGACACAGTAGATAATTATTTTGGGACTACTATTTCAGATCCATATAGGTGGCTAGAAAATGACACTACCGCCGAAACAGCTAACTGGGTTAAAGCTCAGAACGAGGTCACCCAAAATTATTTAAGTCAGATTCCATACAGAGAGCAAATAAAAAATAGCTTAACTGAAATTTGGAACTACGAAAAAATATCTGCGCCTTATAGAAAAGGGGAGTATTATTACTATTCTAAAAACGATGGCTTACAAAATCAAGCTGTTCTTTATTCTAAAAAAGGGTTAGATGGAGTAGAGAAGGTATTTTTAGATCCAAATAAATTATCAGAAGATGGAACGGTTTCGTTAGGTGGATTGTATTTTTCTAATGACTATAAATTTGCAGCGTACACTATTTCAAGATCTGGTTCTGATTGGAATGAGATTTATGTGATCGATATTGAGAAGGGAAGTTTAACCAAAGATGTAATAAAATGGGTGAAATTTTCGGGAGCAGCGTGGCGTGGCGACGGCTTTTATTACAGTAGATATGACGAACCTAAAGGTGTTTCAGAATTATCAAATCAAAATCAATATCAAAAAGTATATTATCATAAATTAGGCGATGAACAAACTAAAGATCAATTAATATACGAAGACAAAACTCATCCATTACGCTATTTTGGAGCCGATGTATCTGAAGACGAAAGATATTTATATATCTATGCATCTGAAGGAACATCAGGATCTGAAATATTGATTAAAGATTTAACAAACATAAATTCTAAAATAGAAGTATTGTTGCCAGGTTTTGAATTTAATTATTCGGTAGTTGATAATATTGAAGAAAATGTTTTAGTTCTTACTGATAATGGTGCATCTAACTACAAAGTAGTTTCTATTAATCCTAAAAACAAAAGCAAAGAAAATTGGAAAACAATTATTGCCGAGCAAAAAGAATTATTAGAAGGCGTAAAACTTGTTGGAAATAAAATTTATGCGAATTATTTAAAAGATGCAAGTAGCACTGTAGTAGAATATAGTCTCGATGGCAAGCAGTCTAAGAACCTTGAATTACCTGGCATTGGCACACTTTCGTTTGCGTCTGCAAGTAAAAAAGATTCGTTTATGTTTTACAGTTTCAGCAATTTCACCACTCCTGGAACAATTTATAAACTCGATATAAATTCAGGAAAGTCAATACTATACACAAAACCAAATTTCAAAATAAACACTGATAATTTTGAAACGAAGCAAGTTTGGTTTACCTCTAAAGACGGCACTAAAATCCCGATGTTCGTAGTACATAAAAAGGGCATAAAGTTAGATGGCACTAACCCAACTTTACTATATGGTTACGGAGGTTTTAACATTAGTTTAACTCCAGCATTTAGTGTGTCTAACATGTATTTTATGGAACAAGGAGGAATATATGCTCAAGTTACACTTAGAGGTGGAGGAGAATATGGAGAGGAATGGCACAAAGCAGGAATGCTGGATAAAAAACAAAATGTATTCGACGATTTTATTGGTGCTGCAGAATACTTAATTGCCGAAAAATACACAAACTCTTCTCGCTTAGCAATTAGTGGCAGATCAAACGGAGGATTATTGGTTGGAGCATGTATGACACAGCGCCCAGATTTATTTAAGGTAGCGCTACCTGGTGTTGGCGTATTAGATATGTTGAGATACCACAAGTTCACCATTGGTTGGGGTTGGGCGGTTGAGTACGGATCGAGTGATAAACAAGATCAATTTAATTACTTACTAAAATACTCCCCATTACATAATGTAAAAGACTCTGTAAGTTACCCAGCAACTTTAATAACTACCGCAGACCATGACGATAGAGTGGTACCGGCACATTCGTTTAAATTTGCAGCAACATTGCAAGAAAAGCACAAAGGCGAAAATCCAATTTTAATTCGCATCGATTCTAAAGCAGGCCACGGAGCGGGCAAACCAACTTCAAAAATTATTGAAGAAGTAGCTGATATCTGGAGTTTCGTTTTTTGGAATTTTAACTACGAAATTCATAAAAAATAAGAATAATTTAGTTATTTAACCCATTTTACTGAAGTATTCTCGTTAGTGGTGGCACGACTTAAGTCGTGCCACCAATTTTATTTAATACATTATTTACCAATTAGTTAACTATTTTTGCATGTTTAAACAAACAAATTCAGTTTGTGTGTGTTTTTATTGAATAAACTAACAAAAAATTTAAAAATGGAGACTACACTTACAACAACTAAATGGGTTTTAGATCCCGCACATTCTGAAGTACAATTTAAAGTTAAACACTTAGTAATTTCTACAGTTACTGGAACTTTCAACGTTTTTGGCGGTGAAATTACCACAGACAATGATGATTTTGAAAATGCAAGTATCAATTTCAGCATCGATACCAATAGTATAGACACGAACCAACAAGATCGTAATGGACATTTAAAATCTGATGATTTTTTCTCAACAGAAAAATATCCTACAATGAACTTTGTTTCTTCATCATTCAAAAAAGTATCGGGAAATGAGTACAAACTTGTTGGTGATTTAACAATAAGAGATGTTACAAAAACGGTAGAATTAGATGCAGAACTTGGTGGGATAATGGTTGACCCTTACGGAAATACGAAGGCAGGATTTGAAGTAGTTGGAAAAATTAATAGAAAAGATTACGGTTTAATGTGGAGTGCAGTTACTGAAGCAGGTGGTGTAGTAGTGAGTGATGAAGTGAAGCTAAACATTAACGTGCAGTTTGCAAAGCAAGCGTAATAGCGGGGAGCATTGAGCGAGGAGCAGGAAGCGAAGAGATTGGAGCGGGGAGCTTGGAGTACAAGTTATATAAGAATTGATTAGATACGAGGAACCATAAATATTTATTTATATATTGTTTCTCGTATTTTTATTTAATGTATTATGGAAATCAAACACAAACAATCAGAAACTAATGGCTCATTTTACATTGAGTTAGATGGAAAAGTAGTAGGAGAAATGACATATTCAGTTGCTAGCCCAGTCTTATTTATTATTGACCATACAGAAGTTGGTGAAGAATTAAAAGGCAAAGGAGCAGGAGCGCAACTACTCTCAGCATTGGTACAATATGCAAGAGAAAATACTATCAAAATTATTCCACTTTGCCCATTTGCGAAATCAATGTTTGATAAAAAAGAAGAACTTAGAGATGTATTAAGTTAGTATTTATTTAAGAAGGTAAGCTAACTCAAAACCAGCACCTACACCTAATGTGTTAATGCTTAAATTTCCATCGATTCGTAATCGATTTTTTATCCCCCAATTACCAGATGCCAGACCTAGCTTGTAACCAATAACTGGGTATCTTTGCGTTATAGATGCAATCCTATTTGTACTGAATAGCATTGCAAAATCAGCACCATGATAAAACTGAATTTTCTCATTGGTTCTATGTTCGCCAATAAATACTCCAGGACCAACATATCTGTAACGATTAAAATTGATGAAATCAAAAACCAAAAAGTCGGATTTTATTATTTTAAATTGATATAAAGCACCTCTTGCCCCAGCCTTTTGAATGGTAAGTGTGGCTGCCATGTTTAAAGAATTTATGAAAATAAATGAACTGATGTTTGTTGAGATTCCTAATGCAACATGATAGTCTTTTTTATCTAAACTTGCTTCCAATTCTCTTTCAAATGCTCCGGATCCTTTTTTATTATTATACCTTTTTCTTATTTTATTAGCATACCTCTGACTTGATTTATAATAATCGTTTATTATATAACTTGCCGATAATGAATAACGAGGATAAAAATCAAATTCTGGACTATACTTAAAATTTCCACCCAACTGTAGATGCTTGTTCAGTAAATAATCAACCCCCATTTTAAAATAAACATCAGTATTAGCTGTAATATTATTAGTTAATGGAATTCCAAGGGTTGAGTTAATAGAAAGTTTTGGTATTGGTCTAACACCATAAGTTATAGGTAGGTACAACACATCTGTCATATAAAATTTCTGATTCCAATAGTTGTCGAAGAACACCCTGCGTTCATACTCTAGACCTGGTCTTAGCGATATTACCGATAGGGATTTTAATTCTAAAGACAATGAATGCATTGAAACATGATTGACATTGCTAAAGGAAACGTTACCTGTAACTGAAACTAAATGTTGGGCAACACTAATGCTAGTATTTAATAAGGCTAATAATACAAATGCAACTAATTTAGATTTCATCTTAATCCAAGATAAATAAAAATGGCCACATTAATAATGCGGCCATTTAAAATTTCAAAATCTTGTTTTACTATTAACTTGCGGACAGTGCATTTGCACCACTCACAATTTCTAATATTTCATTTGTAATAGCAGCTTGACGGGCTTGGTTATATGATAAACGTAATGCTCTCAATAATTCACCTGCGTTATCTGTTGCTTTATCCATTGCTGTCATTCTTGCTCCATGTTCTGATGCATGAGAATCTAACAATGCTTTGTATAATTGAGTTTTAATTGATATTGGTATTAACCCGCTTACAATTTCTTCTTGTGAAGGCTCTAATAAATAATCTACGTTTGATTTAGCAGTGGCACTTGCAACTGTTGCTTGAACTGGTAATAATTGTTCGGTAGTTAAAATTTGCATCGCTGCATTTTTAAACTGATTGTACACTACTTCTACTCTATCCCATTCTCCAGCCACAAAACCTGCCATAATTTCGTTGGCAATTTTTGTAGAGGTTCCGAAATTCAAATTATTAAACACATCATTATTATTACCCACAACATTAAACTTGTTTTTAGTAAAATAATCTTGCGCTTTTTTACCTATTGCAACGATGTGTAAATTACCAGCTTTTTTAAAGCCTGCGTATTTTTCGTTAATAAGATTATTTGCAGTTTTAATTGCGTTCGCGTTAAATGCTCCTGCTAACCCTCTGTTAGAAGTAACCACTACTACTAATACATTTTTCAACTCACGTTGTACAGTGTACTCACTTTCGTTTCCTTCTAAACTGGCTGTAAGATTTGCTAAAATATCTTTCAACTTATTTGCATAAGGTCGCATTTGAACAACTGCGTCTGTTGCTCTTTTCAACTTCGCAGCAGAAACCATTTTCATGGCTTTTGTGATCTGTTGAGTCGAATTTACAGATGCTATTCTTAAACGTACTTCTTTTAAATTTGCCATTTTTCTTTTGAAAAAATATAAGCAATCTCGCCCTTTTTAAAAGCGAGATTTAATTAATTAATATTTTGAAGAAATTTCTTTCGCAACAGTTTCTAAAACTGTAGTAATAGATTCGTCGATTTTACCTGCACGAATTGCATCTAATGTAGGTCTGTGACGAAGCTCTAACTGATTTAAATATTCAGCTTCGAATTCTTTTACTTTATTTACAGGTACACTTCTTAATAAACCTTTTGTACCGCAATAAATCATTGCTACTTGTTTTTCTACTGATACTGGTGAGTACTGACCTTGCTTTAAGATCTCTACGTTACGAGCACCTTTATCTAATACGAATTTTGTAGTTGCATCTAAATCAGATCCGAATTTTGAGAACGCTTCAAGTTCTCTGTATTGTGCTTGGTCACCTTTTAAAGTACCCGCAACTTTCTTCATCGATTTAATTTGAGCATTACCACCTACACGTGATACCGAAATACCTACGTTAATAGCCGGACGAATACCTGCGTTGAATAAATTCGACTCCAAGAAAATTTGTCCGTCGGTAATAGAAATTACGTTTGTAGGAATATATGCAGAAACGTCACCTGCTTGAGTTTCGATAATTGGCAAGGCTGTTAATGAACCACCACCTTTTACAATTCCTTTAATAGAATCTGGTAAGTCATTCATTGCTTGTGCTACCGAATCTGTTGCGTTAATTTTTGCAGCTCTCTCTAACAATCTCGAGTGTAAGTAAAATACGTCACCTGGATAAGCCTCACGACCTGGTGGGCGACGCAATAATAAAGATACCTCACGGTAAGCAACTGCTTGTTTAGATAAATCATCGTAAACAATTAATGCAGGGCGACCAGTATCTCTAAAGAATTCACCAATTGCAGCACCCGCAAATGGAGCGAAGAATTGCATTGGAGCTGGATCTGCAGCTGATGCTGCCACAATAATCGAATAAGCCATTGCACCTTTTTCTTCTAACGTACGAACAATGTTCGCTACAGTAGAATTCTTTTGTCCAATTGCAACATATATACAGATAACAGGTTCCCCTTTATCGTAAAATTCTTTTTGATTGATAATCGTATCAATTGCCACAGTAGTTTTACCAGTCTGACGGTCACCGATGATTAACTCACGTTGTCCACGACCAATTGGAATCATTGCATCAATTGCTTTCAAACCAGTTTGTAATGGCTCATTAACTGGCTGACGATAAATTACCCCTGGTGCTTTACGCTCAATAGGCATTTCGTATAATGTTCCAGCAATAGGTCCTTTACCATCTATTGGCTGTCCTAATGTATTTACTACACGACCTAACATACCATCACCTACTTTAATAGATGCAATACGTTTTGTACGTTTAATAGTATCTCCTTCTTTTACATTGTCTGAACTTCCTAATAATACAACACCCACGTTGTCTTCTTCTAAGTTCAATACAATACCTTGTAAACCGTTATCGAATTCTACAAGCTCACCCGATTGTACTTTTGTTAAACCGTACACTCTCGCAATACCATCTCCTACTTGTAATACGGTACCGACTTCTTCTAATTCAGATTCTGACTTGAAGCCCGACAATTGCTGTCTTAATATCGCCGATACTTCATCTGGTCTTACTTCTACCATAGTATTTTGTGTTTATTGATTATGTTATTTTTTAAATTATGTTAATTGCTAAAGCTCTTTTGTAATTTCTGTAAGCTCTTCGCAATACTTGTATCAAATTGTTTATCGCCTACCGTTAGTATGAAACCACCGATAAGTTTTTCGTCAACTAATTGCTCTAGTACAATTTGTTTACCTGTAGCATTAGCAACTATGTTTATAATTTCGTTTGCAGCTTGCTCTGTTAATTGAGTTGCTGAAACTACTTTTGCTTTTAAAATATTTTTCTTTTCGTTGTATTGTTCAATAAATTCTTTTGCAGTTGCGTGTAACACTGCTGCTCTGGTTTTATTAACAACAATTTCGAAGAATGATTGAGTGCTTTTAGTTACTTTTGAACCAAAAAGTCCTTTTAATATTTTTCCTTTTTTATCAATAGGAACAATTGGATTTTTAAGTACAGCAACTAATTCAGAACTAGCTTTTGTAGCCGCCAAAAACAAATCAATATCACCTTTCACTTGCTCTAGCTCATTACGTTCTATCGCTAGGTCGATGAGTGCTTTTGCGTATCGTGTTGCAACTCTAATTTCTGACATAATTTTATTTCGAATTAATCTTAGCCTAATTTTACTTCTTTCAATAAATCAGCTACCAAGCTTTCTTGTTTAGATTTATCGTCTAATTGATTGCGTAATACTTTTTCTGCAATTTCAATTGATAAAGTTGCCACTTGTGATTTTACTTCTGCCAAGGCTGCATTCTTTTGGTTATCAATTTCCACTTTCGCTTTATCAATTAATTTATTTGCTTCCGTTTGAGCTAAACCTTTTGCATCTGCAACCATTCCATCTCTCAAATCTTTCGCTTCTTTTAAAATTGTATCGCGTTCTGCTCTTGCTTGTTTCAACAATTGCTCGCTTTCGTTATTCAATCTTGATAACTCTTCTTTAGCTTTTTCAGCAGCACTTAACGCATCTTCAATAGAACGCTCACGATCGTCAAGAGCCTTCATAATTGGCTTCCATGCAAACTTGCCTAAAATGAAAAGTAATAAAAGGAAAGAGATAGTAGTCCAAAAAACTAAACCAATACTTGGGGTTACTAATTCCATATTTTTAAGTATATATTTTTAATAATTAAAATCAAATGTTAAAAAAAGCCCGTAGCCAATCGCTACAGGCTTTTTGTCGGATCAACCATTTCCTAACAAAGCAACTACCACACCGAATAATGCAACACCTTCTACAAGGGCTGCTGCGATGATCATTGCTGTTTGGATTTTTGAAGCTGCTTCTGGTTGGCGTGCAATACCTTCCATTGCAGAACCACCAATTCTTCCGATACCTAAACCAGCACCGATTACTGCTAAACCGGCACCAATTGCTGCGATACTTCCTGTCATTTTATTTTATTTTAAGTTAAAAATTAATTCTATTTATTCATTTAATCTTAGTGATGTTCTTCAGAATGCTCATGTTCACCATGTTCTTCAGAAACAGCTGTTCCTATAAACAATGCCGTTAACATTGTAAAAATGAAGGCCTGTAAAAATGCTACTAATAATTCCAATACATCCATAAAAATTACGAATGCAACAGAAACTGGTGCAATGGCTAAACTTTTAAAGATAAAAATCAATGAAATTAAACTCAACACGATAATGTGGCCCGCAGTTATGTTCGCAAATAAACGGACAATTAACGCAAATGGCTTCGCTAATAAACCAATAATTTCTACCGGTATCATTATCGGCCACAATGCCTTCGGTACATGCGGTGCATATACGTGTTGCCAGTAAGCTTTATTACCGTTAACGTTTGTAACAATAAAAGTTATTACTCCCATTACCAACGTAAATGCAATGTTCCCTGTTAAATTTGCTCCTCCTGGGAAAAATGGTATTAAGCCCATCATGTTATTAATCCATATAAAAAAGAATATAGTTAATAAAAATGGCATAAATCGAGCGTATTTGTATCCTAAATTCGGTTTTGCTATCTCGTCTCTAACAAACACAATAATTGGTTCAATTACAGATTGGAATCCTTTTGGAGCTTTTCCTTCTCTCTTTTTGTATGATTTAGCAACCGAAGTAAATATTAAGAATAATAGAATCATGGATAAAAACATAGAAGCTACGTTTTTGGTAATCGAAAAGTCCGTTACTTTCTTAGAAGCCTCTTCATCAATTAAACCTGCTTCGTTTACCACTTTAATATGGCTGTGTTCTATTTTATAAGTGTAATACTTGCCTTTGTAAGCAGAATCTCCGTGGTGGAAATTACTCGACAAAAATGTTTCAATTCCTTTATCAGTATATAAAATAACTGGCAAGCCAATAGAGGTGTGCCCCCATAAATGCCACTCATGTCCGTCGGCAATATGATGTAATATCATTTCACCAGCATTAAATGCCTCTTCTTCACCGTGTTGAGCCGCATGTGCAGTGTCAACAACGTGGCTAGTAGAATCAGCAACTTCAGTTGTATGATTTTCGTGTTTTTCCGACTCATTTGCATAAGTCGTAGCTATCGAAATACAAAAAATAGCAGAAAACAATAAAATTGATTTCATTTTTTTAGTGAAAAAGCCTCTTCTGCGCATCTATTTTAAGATTTTGTTATTTTTTAAGAGCGCGCAAGTTATACAATAACGTATAAATTTCAAAGGTTGAATAAATAAAATATGGCAGGAAAAAACTTATTAGAAATCCAATCTTGTCAATTCTATTTCCATAAATAAAAATAAGTGCGAATACCATGCTTAAAAGCAGTTTTGCAACCACTGCAGCCAATACAATAAATACTGAACTATCTGCAGATTTTTTTAATCCCCATTCACAAATTCCATACGCTACCATTCCGATCACATAAAAAAACAAAATAAAGCTTGGGTAGGCACTTAAAAAGTAGTCGCGCACCATCAAATTATTCATAACTTCTCCAATTCCATACATTAACACGCCGATAAATAGGGTGTATATTGAATACTTTATTAAGCTCATTTTATTTATTGAGTGATTTAATTACTTGATACATCGAAGCGATTACGCCAAAGAGTGCTAAACTAATGGTCATCCAAGGCGTCGATAATTCCCATTTATTGTCGAGATAGTGCCCTAAATAACTTAATCCGCCTATGGTTACTAACATTTGGAAGCCTAAACCAGCGTATTTTAAATAACTGTTCAATTGCCCTCTATTTCTTGAAGAGATTTTTCAGTCTTTATTTTTGACGAATATCCTTTCTCTGATGATATTCCCATATTGCAATTTCCACTGAAAATTGCCCCCGACTCTACAATTAACTTATTGGTAACCATATCGCCTTCTATTCTTGCAGAAGATTTTAAAAATATGGTGTCCGAAACCGTTAGGTCGCCAGTTAACTGCCCACTTATATCTGCATTAGAGCCAATAATGTCGCCAACCACTTTGCCTGTTGCTCCAATTACAACTTTCGCTTTTGATATCACATTACCTATAATCTCTCCATCAATACGTATATCCCCTTTACAAGACATATCTCCCGTAATGGTTGTTCCTTGTCCAATTAAATTAATCGAGCCGTTTAACTCGTTCTCTTTAGTTGTTTTGTGTTCTTTCTTCTCAAACATAATTTTAAAAATTTATGTATTCCTTTGGGTTCACTGCGTTGCCTTTAAACCATAGTTCAAAGTGCACATGCGGTCCTGTTTGCATTTCACCAGAATCTCCTACAATTGCTATCGGTTCTCCGGAACGTACAAAGTTACCAACTTTTTTGAAAAGCACAGAACAGTGCTTATATATTGATATTAAGTCGTTTCCATGCTGTATAGCTATTACATACCCTCCATCAGAAGTCCAACTGGCAAATATTACACTCCCCTCCAACGTTGCTTTTACAGGCATTCCTTTTGTTGCCGCCACATCAATTCCATAATGCCCTTTTCGGGGGTTGTATTTCTCTGAAATAATGCCTTTAACCGGCGTAAAAAAAGTGTAACCAGCTATGCCTGTGGGCTTCACATTGCTTTCTTTAATCGCAAATCCGTATTGATTTTGATCTTCAATCATCAGCCTTAACAATGAATCTTCTTCTGGTTTAGAACCAATTCTAAAAGTAGTGTCTTTTAAAGTTGGCTTACTGTTTTTATTGATGGTATCGTTCAGTCCTACTGTTCCGTTAATTACGCCTTTCACGTTCAATATGTATTGATCGTTCGCATCTATGATCATTTGCATAGAATCCACTCTTAAAGCCATTTCAGAGATATCTCTACGCAATGAAACATCCGCATAACCAGGAATGTACTCTTTTAATGGTGTGAATATTAAAATTGAGGTTACAATACCTATCAATAGCACCAATAGCATACTTCCAAGAATGAACACATTTAACCTATTTAGGGTAAACGAGGCCTTTTCTTCGAAGGTTTCGTCGTTCAGAATAACTAATTTGTACTTATTCTTTAAACGATCTAGAAATTTTTGCTTCTTTTTGGTCATACGCGATGCTTACAAATTAAACCATTTTTATCGAATTGTACTTAATCGTAATAAGTTTTAAAAGAATATCATTAAATAAAATAAATTTGTAATCCTTTAGTTAATACTGTAAACAATTAAAATTGAAAACGAATTCCCTCAAAATATCTATATATATTATAATGATTTTGATTTTAAGCTCATGTAAATCGAGCAAAAAATCTGCAATCGGGAAAATTTATCATGATATAACCGCTCATTATAATGGCTATTTCAATGCAAAACTTAAAATAGACAATACCGAGAATCAAAACGAAAAATCGTTTCAGGATAGATATGATGATATTTTGCCTGTTTTTAAAATTGTAAAAGATGAGTCGGCAGCAAAATCTGGGAAAGGCGGCGGCAACCAAGCCATGGATGAGGCTATTAAAAAAGCTTCTCTTGTGGTACAAAGGCATGAACCTAGTAAATGGATAGATGATTGCTATTTTGAAATTGGCAGGGCTTATTTTTATAAAAAAGATTATTTCACGGCTGCAGAAACATTTCAGTTTGCAGCAGGCAGGTATAAAGACAAAGAAGTAGGCGACAAGTCGTACATCTGGCTAATAAAATGTTACATCTTATTAAAAAAGTATCCTCAAGCAGAATCTGTAATAAATATTGCGCTTGCTAGTGAAACTTTTCCCAAAAAACACATATCAGAATTATTCGCAACTGTAGCTTGGTATTATATTGATAAAAAAAATTATGCAAAGGCTGTTGAATATTTAGAAAAAGCTACTGTTATTCAAAAGAAAAAAAATAAACGTGCTAGGTATACTTACATTACTGCTCAACTATTAGAAAAAATAAACGAAGATGGTAAGGCGGGTGTTAAATACCAACAGGTAGTAAAAATGAATCCAGCCTACGATTTGTTGTTTAATGCAAAAATAAATTCTGCAAGATTAGTGCAAAGAAGCTCTGCTGGTTCTAAAAAAAATCTAGAGAAAGAATTAATAAAAATGCTGAACGATTCGAAGAACAAAGAATTTAGAGATCAAATTTATTATTCGCTTGGGTTGATTTACGAAAAGGATGAGGAAGAGGAAAAAATGGTAGATGCATTTAAGTCTTCTGCGGCTAGCAGTGTAAATAATTTAAGTCAAAAAGGATTAGCCTATTTTAAATTAGCAAATATTTATTACGATAGGGAGCGTTACCAGATTTCGCAAATGTATTATGACAGTGCGAGTACATTTTTGCCAAAATCTAATCCCGATTTCGAATTTGTTAACAAACGCAAAAACAGTTTAACAAAACTAGTAGAAAATTTAATTATCATTCAACGTGAAGATAGCTTAATGAGACTTGCTCGAATGCCAGAATCAGACCGAATAGCGTATGTAGAGAAAGTTATTAAAAAAGAAAAAGAAGAAAAAATTCGTCAACAAGAGGAAGAGAAAAGATTGGCTGAGCAAGCCCTCAATAATATTTCCAGACCGGGTGATGGTGCTTCAACAAATGCAACAAATGTAGGCACCGGCAGTACTTGGTATTTTTATAATCAAAATTCTATAGGCATAGGAAATGCAGATTTTGTTAAAAAATATGGCCGCAGAACATTAGAAGATAATTGGAGAAGGTCTAACAAAGAATCATACGCAACAATAAGTAATGCGAATAGTGGAGAAACACTTACAGAAGAAAAAGGAAGTGCTGCAAATAAAAATGACGACGCTGCCATAAAGAAAAGATACTTAGCAAACATCCCAACAACTCCTGCTGCCTTAGCTGCTTCAACCGATAAAATGGTAAAAGCATATTATAACATTGGACAATTTTATAGAGAAGAAATCATTAATTTAAAAGAATCTATAAAAGCATATGAAACATGTGTGTCTCAATTTCCAGACAACAAGCTTCGTGCTGAAATATATTTTAATTTATATAGATTGTATGCTGAAATAAACAACAAAACACAAAGCGAATATTATAAAAATAAAATTTTAAATGATTTTCCAAATTCATTAATTGCAAAAGTAATCTTAGACCCATCATACGTGTCGGAGTCAAAGGCAAACGATTTGGCTGCTCAACATTTTTACGATAATATTTATGATGCATATAAAAATGGAAGTTATGAAGCAGTGTTTAGTTCAAAATCAAGAATAGATACTCAATACTCCAAAACCAGTATCGCACCTAAATACTATTACTTATATGCCTTAACACAAAACAAAGTAAACGGGCAAACTGCATTTGAGGCTTCATTACAAAAATTGTTAAACGATTTCCCATCATCAGATGCAGCAAGTATGGCACGTGAGCATTTAAAGAAAATTGAAGAACAAAAAAATCCCGCATTAAAAGCCGCAAGAGAAGAAGATCCGATAAACTTTGAATTAGAAAATAGAGCGAAATACATTGTAATGATTTCTACCGACTTGTCTGTGTTACGTGATACAAAAAACAATTTGGTTCGTTTTAACATCACCGAGTTTTCTTTAAAAAGCTTACGCATAAACTCTGAATTAATGGGAGAAAAAGAACAATTATTACTAATTGAAAACTTTGAAGATGTGGCAAGTGCACGTGAATACATTAATGCATTAAATAAAAAGATTAACGAAGTAGTAAAGCTAAAAGCAAACACATACGTAATTTCTTTTATTTCTGAACGAAATTTAAAAACATTAAGAGAAAGCAAAGCAATAAAAAAATACATTCAATTTTACAATGGCAATTATTTAATAGGTAATGAGTAATAAATCTTCCACTGGCAACATCTACATAAAAAGGTTCTGGCAAATAATTGTTGGAGGATTTTTATTTGTTGTATTATTAATTAGCTCTGTTGGCTTTGGCTTATTTGGTGAATTGCCAACTTTTAGAGATTTAGAAAATCCGAAAAGCAGTTTAGCTTCTGAAGTTATTTCTACAGACGGGCAAGTATTAGGTGCCTATTATATACAAAATAGATCTAACACTAAATTCAAAGATCTCTCGCCTAATTTAATTAATGCATTAATTGCTACGGAGGATATTCGGTTTTACGAACATTCGGGAATCGATTTGAAAGGAACTTTTGCGATTATTTTTTACTCTGCAATTGGTAAAAAAAGAGGTTCTAGTACCATCACACAACAATTAGCCAAAAATTTATTCCCTCGTAAAAAGCAAACAATTTTCAACATCGGAATCATCAAACTTAAAGAATGGTTAACGGCTATAAAAATTGAACGCAACTATACCAAGGAAGAAATTATTACCATGTATTTTAATACGGTTGAATTTGGAAATAATTCATTCGGAATAAAAACAGCAGCAAAAACTTATTTCAATAAACTTCCTTCCGAATTAAAAATTGATGAAGCAGCATTGTTAGTGGGCATCTTAAAAGGAACCACAGTTTACTCTCCAATACGTAACCCCGATCGCTCGTTGCGCAGAAGAAATGTTGTGCTCGCACAAATGGAAAAATACGGTTACATCACAGAAGCAGAATACGAAGAAGCGATTTCATCAGAATTAAATTTAAAATTTACAAGCCCTACACATAACCAAGGATTAGCAACTTACTTTAGAGAATACTTGCGAATTGAATTGCAAGCTTGGTGTAAAGAAAATACGAAGTCAGACGGCGAGCCTTATGATTTATATAGAGATGGATTAAAAATTTACACTACACTCGATTCGCGTATGCAACGATATGCCGAAGAAGCCATTAAAGAGCATTTAACATATTTACAAAAAGAATTTAACAACCATTGGAAAGGCAGAACACCTTGGGGTAAAAACACAGATATTATAAGCCTTTCTATGAAAAGAAGTGAGCGATATATGTTGATGAAAGAGGAAGGGGCAAGTGATGAAGAAATTAGAAAAGCATTTGATACTCCAACTTCCATGACTGTTTTTACATGGGCAGGTGATAGAGATACAACCATGACGCCTTTGGATTCTATTAAATATTATAAATGGTACTTGCGTTCTAGCTTTATGTCGATGGACCCACACACAGGCCATATAAAAGCTTGGGTAGGCGGGCCAGATTATAGATTCTTTAAATACGATCAAGTAAAAACAGGTAAGCGCCAAGTAGGTTCCACATTTAAACCTTTAGTATATACAGTAGCCATGGACAATGGTTGGTCGCCATGTTTTGAAGCGCCCAATTTGCCAATTGTATTTGAAGATTTCGATAATTGGTCGCCTAAAAATTCTGATGGAAAAGATGGCGGCATGATGACTTTGAGAATGGGCTTAGCAAATTCTGTGAATTTAATTACGGCTTACATGATGAAGCAAGTGGGGCCACAAGCAGTTGTAAATGTGGCGAAGAAAATGGGCATCACCAGTGAAATTCCACCATATCCATCTATTTGTTTAGGTACACCCGATGTAAGTTTATATGAAATGGTAGGTGCTTATTCAACCTATGCAAATAAAGGAGTGTGGACAGAGCCTGTTTACATTACACGAATAGAAGATAAAAACGGAAATGTGCTTTTTGAAAAAGTTCCGCGCAAAGTAGATGCACTAAGTGAGCAAACTGCTTATTTAATGATCTACATGATGAAGGGTGTAATTGATAAAGGTACAGGGTTGCGTTTACGCGGACCACGTTATAGATTTACAAATCCTATTGCAGGCAAAACAGGTACTACACAAGAAAATTCCGACGGTTGGTTTATTGGAATAACTCCTGATTTAGTTTCTGGAACTTGGACAGGTGCAGAAGATAGAATAGTACATTTCAGATCTACCAATTTAGGAGAAGGTGCTAATACTGCCTTGCCAATTTGGGCATTATACATGAAAAAAGTGTATGGTGACGCAAGTCTTTCTATTTCTATGCGAGATTTTGAAGCGCCACCAGGCGGCTTAAGTATTGTGGTAGATTGCGATCAATATAAAAAGAACAATCAAGGTACAAGTAACCCTGGATTAGAATTTTAAATTGAATTTTTAACATGGCATTTGATTATCGTGCAGCCTTAGCTAACATTCCACACAAGCCTGGGGTGTATCAGTACTTTGATGAAGATGGCACCTTAATTTATATTGGCAAAGCAAAAGATTTACGCAACAGAGTTTCCTCTTATTTTAATAATGACAATGTAAATTCTAAAACTAAAATTCTCGTAAAAAAAATTCGAGATATAAAATTTACGATTGTTGATACAGAAATTGATGCTTGGCTATTAGAGAATTCATTAATAAAAAAACATCAGCCACGTTACAACGTATTATTAAAAGACGATAAAACCTATCCGTCTATTTGTATTAAAAAAGAAAGATTTCCGAGAATATTTCCAACGCGAAATATCATTAAAGATGGTTCTACTTATTTAGGTCCGTACGCATCTGTACGGATGATGAGTACTATTCTTGAATTGATTAAAACCTTATACCCAATTAGAACTTGCAGTTTAGCACTAACAGAAGCGAATATAAATGCAGGCAAATTTAAAGTCTGCTTAGAATATCAAATCGGGAATTGTAAAGGACCCTGCCAAGCATTTCAATCTTTTGAAAGCTATGAAGAAAACATAAAAGAGATTAAAGAAATTTTAAGAGGAAACATTACACCGGTGCTTCAACATTTAAATTCAGAAATGAAAGATGCTGCAGCAAATATGAATTTTGAGTTGGCAAATTTGGTGAAAGACAAAATAGATACTTTAGAGAATTACCAAAGTAAATCAACGGTGGTAAGTACTATTATAGATAATATAGATGTGTTTGCCATTAGCTCTGATGAAAAAATTGCATTTGTAAATTATTTAAAAGTAAACAAGGGAACCATCTCGCAAACTCAAACAATTGAAATAAGAAAAAAATTAGATGAGAGTGATGAGGAATTATTAAGCTTAGCCATTTCTGATTTTAGAAATAAATTTAACAGTACGGCGAGAGAAATAATAGTGCCCTTTGAAATAAATATTGATACAGAAGAAAACATAAAGTTTATCGTTCCGAAATTAGGCGACAAAAAAAGTCTTTTAGATTTATCGATGAAAAATGTGTTGTTCTTTAAGAAATCAAAATTAGAGCAGTACGAAAAAGTAAACCCCGAAGCCAGAACGGAGCGCGTATTATTGCAATTGCAAAAAGATTTACGGATGAATCAATTACCAAAACACATTGAGTGTTTTGATAATTCAAATTTTCAGGGCAAGTATCCTGTTTCGGCCATTGTGGTGTTTAGAGATGCGAAACCATCTAAAAAAGATTACAGGCATTTTAATGTAAAAACCGTTGAAGGTCCGAATGATTTTGCCACCATGGAGGAAGCCGTTTTTAGGCGCTATAAGCGACTATTAGAAGAAGAGCAGGATTTGCCTCAGTTAATAGTTATAGATGGCGGTAAAGGCCAATTATCATCGGCAGTGGCAAGTTTAGCGAAGCTAGGCATTGATAAAAAAGTGACGGTTATAGGAATCGCAAAAAGGTTGGAAGAAATTTACTATCCTGGAGATTCTTTGCCATTATATATTGATAAAAAATCGGAAAGTTTAAAAATTATTCAGCATTTAAGAGACGAGGCTCATCGTTTCGGTATAACCTTTCATAGAAGCAAACGCGACAAAGGAACGCTCAAATCTGAGTTAGAAGAAATTCCAGGAGTAGGTAAAACTACCATCGAAAAATTGCTGATAAAATTTAAATCGGTGAAAAGAATTAGAGAAGCAACCGAAGTAGAATTAAGCGAAGTGCTCAATAAAAAACAACTCCAAGCGCTCAAAGAGTTTTTTCAATAACAAAAAAATATTGATGCAAAAAAAAGAGCCGCGTTATCCGCAGCTCTCTTTCTAATATCTAATGACTAATATCTAAAGACTAGTTTCTAGTATTCCCACAAATCATGTTCGAATTCGAACAATGCTTGTTTAATTCTGTTTGCTTCAATTAAACCGTCCATGCCAGTTGCATAATCTTCGATACGGAAATCCTTTTCGTTAGACCATTTAGTGATGTAGCTACTAAACATACGTTGAGTAAATAAATCATCATAGCTAAAACGAGCAGCATCATTTTGGCGGTTAAACACTTCAGCATTAGAAAATACTTTACGTGCTTCAGGGAAATATATCCAGAACAATGGTCCTTTACCTACTTCTTCTCCAGATGAATTTCTGTAAATTAAAATTGGAGCAATACCAATAATACGTGGCTCGTAAATAGAACGTTGTTTATCGAATACCCAATCTTCTTTTACACGATACGCTACCACATCGTCGCGGTTTAATTCACGAACAGTAATAACTGTTTGGAAAGTTCCATCTAATTGTTCAACATCTGTAGTGTCTGTACCTGCACCAATTTGAGCAACCTCTTCAGGTGTCATTGGCACTTTAAATTCATCACCGAAATCTTTCGGACCACTTGGATTTGGGTTGTAAGCAGTTAATTCACCTGCCAACACTGCGTCCATAATTACGTCGATAAGCTTCGCTCTTGGGTACGTCATTACAAGGTTTTGTTTTTCTTTCAAATCAATAACCCTCCAAACACGTTTAGCCCACATCGCATCTGCTTCTCTTAAAGGAGCATAAGGCGTTACGCTTGCTGTTTTCACGTTAATTTTTTGGTACACCCCATCTAAAGGTGGTTCCGTTTGCGCGAAACTGATGCTTGCTGCAAAGAGCAAAGTAATCAGTGATAAGATAAATTTATTTTTCATGTCTATAATACTATAGAGTTAATTCAATTACTGAATTGAAATCACTACTGAATTCAATTTTCTGTTTGTTCCGTCTGGTCCAGAAGCAACGATATCATCAAATATCACTTTGTCTTTTGGTCCTAAACCGTTCATCGCACCTAACATCTCTGGCGTAATCGCTGCAGAGTTAGATTGTAAACGTATTAAGTCTTGGCGTGCTCTGATAATAATTGCTGAGAAAGATTTTACGTTGAATTTCAAATCGAAATCAAAGTTATCTAATACTGCAAATACACCTCTTTGCGCTTTTAACGAAGAAGCAGAAATACTACCACTTGTTAAGCCTGCAACTTTAGCAACTGGATCAGGAATACGTTTTACACGATACTCCATACCACCTAAATTCTTTACTTGACCTTTAGTTAATTCTGCCGAAACAGTAACCATTACTTTCGTTCCAGGTTTTGCAACACGTACTGTGTACACTCCGTTTGATCCAGAAATACTAGAACCTTCACCATTAATGGTTGCTCTAATTTTATCTTTTGGAACACCCGGTGCAGAAATAGAAACTGGGTTATCAACACCTACGTAAAATACGTTCATCTTATCTGCCGAAACTACTGCAGTTGGTTTTGCTGCTTGGTATTCTGCTTCAAATTTGTAAGGCTTAATAGCACCATCTGGTCCTTTTACATTAATAACACCACCCCATTTCACTAAACCTTCTTTGTTAGGTGTTACCATGTATTTACCTTTTCCGTTCTCTACTTTTAACGTTTGTCCGCCCACTACAATGCTTGGGTTTTGAGTAGAACTTGATGCAGAAATAAATACATCTGCTTCATACGTCTGCCCTACTAATACATAACTTGTAGGAGCAACCACAGTTGCCTCTAATTGGTCGAATTTAAAATCGGAAGCATTAATTTTACTTAATAAATATTTAGTAACCTCTGCTTCTGCGTTTTTGTTATCGTTTTGTATTTTAGATAAAATAGTAACAATTGCGGTAACAGGTACACCTTCGAAATTTTTACCTTCCCAAGATTTTTTAATACCTTCTTTATCTGCACCTGGTTCAACAGCATTTAAGCTGAAATCGAAATTTGAACGATCTGATTGATCTACCAATGCAAGATATTTACCTCTTGTATCTAAAATTTTTGCTTTTAAGTCAGTACCTTTTTTATTAGTGATCATTAATTGAACACCGATTTCCATATCACTTCTTTTAGCGATATCACCAGTTTCTTCATCAATACCACCTGCTTCAGCAGTAAGCTCTTTTTTCAACTCAATAATGTATTTGTCTAATTCTTGAGAATATTTTTGAGCTTGTAATGCTTTGTCACGGTATGGTCCAGTTTTCTTTGGATCATTTTTCATCGACTGTTCAAATGCATCATAAGTCATTTTATTAGCCGCTGCAAAATTCTCCGCAGTTGTTTCTAAACCATCGTTTACTAATTTAAAGGCATTCATAAATTCCTCAGAGACGTTTAATGCCAACATTGCTGTTAACACTAAGTACATCATCCCGATCATCTTCTGCCTTGGGGTTTCTTTACCTGCCATCTTCTTTAATTAATTTAATCTTTTAGTAGATATAAAACCTTTAATTAGTTTGCTTTAACGGTCATTGCCGATAACATATTACCATACACTGCATTTAATGAAGCTAAGTTTTTAGATAATTTACCTACTTCATCTTTAAATGCTCTAGCGTCGTTTAATGAATCGCTAAAGTTTTGCATCGTTTCATTTACGTTACCGTAGAATTTATTTAATGTTTTTAAGTGATTGTTTGAATCTTGTAACTCTAACTCGTACATAGCATTTAACGAAGAAAGATTTTTCGCTAATGTTTGAACTTGTTCGTGGTACATTTTAGAATCTGAAGATGAAGCAGCAATTTCTGATAAAGAAGAAGATGCTTGTGAGTAAGCCGAAGTTAACTCGTCTACAGATTTAGTTGCTTGTTTTAATTTGCTAGCAAATTCATTTGAAGAAGTTGCAGCATCCGTTACGTTAGAAATCGTACTAACTTTATCGCCAAAAGCGCGTAAGCCTGTTCCTAAACTTTCAATTAACTCTGGGCCAATTTTAGCGTCTTCTAACATTTGGTCTAACTGTTGTGAAACAGTACCATTGTTAGCAGATTTAGCAGGTTTGCTATGAGCGTCCATTCCAGCTAATTCAGGATAAACTAAAGTCCAATCGTATTCTTCATGTGGTTTTTCAAAAGCAGAAAGGAAAAATATTAACGCTTCTGTCGTCAGACCAACAATCAATAATTCGTTTGCAAATTTTAAGTGTAAGATTTTAAATAATGCACCGATAATTACGATAGCCGCGCCAATACCATAAACTTTGGCCATTAGTTTTTTGTAGTTGCCCATTTTAATAGATAATTTGAATGTTTGTGTAAATTAATTTATTGATTGTTTTATTGTTTACGTTTTAGTTGATGTTATTATTCATCAGAGATTGAACGACCCATGTACGACATTACGCAACGGAAACCGATGTATGATTTCGCAGTATCTTGGAACTCATAAGAACGTGTACCGTTTTGCATGAAGAAGCCAATATCTTTCCAAGAACCTCCACGTATTACTTTACGCTTCAATACTTCTGGATCGTCTGGTTTAGCTTCATAAGAGTAGTTAGGGTTCATATCGTGAATAAATACTACCGCAGACTCATCGTAAGATGTACTTGTCCATTCAGCAGCATTACCAGACATGTTGTATAAACCGAAATCATTCGGGAAATAAGAAGTAACTTTTACAGTGTGCATACCACCATCGTCGCCATAATTACCACGACCTGGTTTGAAGTTAGCTAATAAACATCCTCTGCTGTTTCTAGCATACGGACCACCCCATGGGTAATCTGCGTTAATACGACCACCACGTGATGCGTACTCCCACTCTGCTTCTGTTGGCAAACGATATTGATTCATTACTGCTTCACCTTGTGCACGCTTGAAATCGTCTAACATTCTAGATCTCCAAATAGTAAATGCACGAGCTTGTTTCCAGCTAATACCTACAACTGGATATTCGTCATATGCTGGATGCCAGAAATATTTTTCCACCATCGGATCATTTAAAGCATACGCAAAATCCGAAATGAAACATAATGTATCAGGATAAACTTGAATATCTTCTTTAACGATAAATTGAGTACGAGGTTTATCTCTGTTAGATTTACTTGCGGCCGATGTTAAATCGAACCACTCTAAGTGATAAATCAATTTACGGTTATCAATTTCTTTTCTACCGAAAATTCTTTCTTCCTCTGGATAATACAATTCCGCTAAAGCTTCAACAACTGTTGGGTCGTTGTAATTCAACTTTGTTTTCCAGTTTAAGTACTCTTTACCGTCTGCATCTTGCAAAATATGCTCACCACCCAATGTCTTCTTTACAATTGAGTCGCGAACGTATTCCGTAAACTGACGGTATTCGTTGTTTGTAATTTCAGTTTCATCCATATAGAATGCACTAATACTCACTTGGCGATTATGCGCCACTTGAGAATAGGCAATGTCTTGATCAGACTGACCTATATGATACGTACCTGATGGTACGTAAACCATTCCAAAAGGAATAAAAGGCTTAAAGCTAGGGCGATCATTCGACCCAACCAATTCTCCATTACCAGAGTTTAAACCACAACTGCTAACAACAGTTGTTAGTCCCGCTAAACAGAACAATGCGATTTTTTTCATAGCAAGCATTACTAAAAATTTGCTTTTATATAATTAATTAAATAAGCCGTAAGTACAAATTTAGCATATTATACTAAATAATAAAGAACGAATGTGAATAATTTTATTTGTATTCAGTTTTTGTTTTTCAAAAAATATTATTATTTGAGTCGGGCAATTAAACGGATGATTTCGGTTTATAGTATAAAAAATGCGCTTAAACTACAAGAAACGAGGTGTTTTTATAATAACATCTGTTTTTATTTTCTTTTTGATAATCACGTCATAGCCTAAAATAACCTCATGTGATCCCGAACTTGCAACATTTAAATTGTTCAAAGTATAGTCATATGCGTAGCTAAATTTGATTGCTGGGGTAATATTTAGCCCTACAATACCAATTAACGACTCGTTTAAACGATATGATAATCCTCCCCAAAATCTTTGATTAATAAATGCCATTGCATTTACATCGAAAGAAACTGCTTTCGAATATTTTAACAATACTGATGGTTTTACGTCTAATGTTGGAGAAATGTTCCAATTATATCCTGCAACTAAATTGGTGTGAATTACATTTCGGTATTCTGTTGCCTCAACACCATCAAAACCCATATTTGGTCTTGTTAAGTGAGTTGCCGATAATCCAACATAATAAAGTTCTGTATTATAAAACGCTCCAGCGTTTACATCTAATTTTAAAGCATTCAACTTGCCTGTAGGCACAACAGGGTCACCTGGTACGCCAGTGATTAATTTTGTTCCATCAAGTGTTCTCTGTATAAAACCTAAGCCAATACCGCCAGATAATGTTCCATTGGCTAATTGATATTTGTATGCATAAGATGCCATAAAACTTAAACTTGCATTTCCGGCACCGATTTGGTCATTAATAATATGAATACCTACTCCACTTGTTATGCTTGGTAAAGGCATATGTGCACTTATCGTTTGAGTTTGTGGACCACCATCAACCCCTACATACTGTGTACGGAATAAACCTAAAGCACTTAAGGATTCTTTGCTTCCAGCCAATGCAGGGTTAAATACAAACCCATTAAACATATAGTGTGAATACTGCGGATCTTGCTGTGCAAATGTTTTAAAACCTACTAATAGTAATGCTATTAGCAGCAATCTAAATTTGTTCTTCATTTATTCCTATAATAACAACCATAAAACCAAGGATTCCAAAATTAGCATAATATTATCTATATGCAAATTTTGAACTCATTTCCTCAATTTTTTAGCTAGAAATACTTTTGCAACAAATTTGATACCAAGAATGATCTTTATTTATTTGCGGTTTTCACATACTCCTCTATGGCCATTGTCATGGAAGGTGCCTGAGGACTAGGAGCTTGCACATCAATATTTAAGCCTGCATCTATTACAGCCCTCGCTGTAGTTGGCCCAAATGTGGCAATTCTGGTGTTTTTTTGTTTGAAATCTGGGAAGTTTTTAAACAAGGATTTTATGCCCGAAGGACTAAAAAATGCGATCATATCATAATTAACCTCTGCTAAATCAGATAAATCACTGCATACAGTTCTGTAAATTACCGCTTCAGAGAAGTTAAAACCGCTACTTCTCATAAATACAGGAATTTCATCTGTATGAACATCTGTGCATGGATAAAAATATTTTTCGTCTTTGTGTTTTTTTAATAGTTCGATAAGATCAGCAGTAGTTTGTTTACCAATGAATACTTTTCGTTTGCGATATTGTACATATTTCTGCATATATAGGGCTACAGCTTCTGTAATGCAGTAATATTTCATCTCTGAAGAAACCTCTATTCTTAGCTCTTCACACACTCTAAAATAATGATCAATTGAATTTCTGCTCGTAAATATTACCGCAGTAAAGTCCGTAGGATTAATTTTTTCTTTTCTGAATTCTTTGGCTGGAATGCCCTCAACGTGGATAAATGGCCTAAAATCAATCTTTAAATTATATCTTTTGGCTAATTCAAAGAATGGCGACTTATCTGATTCGGGTTTTGGCTGTGTGACCAAAATGCTTTTAACTTTCAATTTCTTATCCATACTTCTCTTGTTAATGCACTCCAAGCAATAATTATGCTAGAAACACTTTGTAGATAATTAATAATGGCATTATTTCAAGGCTGCAAAGATAGAGAAATAAATAAAACTTAGGAAACTGAAAATTATTTAATATAAATGACCCTGTTCTCAAATACTTATATATAGTGTTAAAACAAAATAAAATCAATATTAAGTAAAACACCAAACCCTGATATTCATTAGGCAGATAATAGTACAGGATTAGGAATGGAATGATGAAAATAGAGTAAATAAAATTAGATATAGATATAATTGACAAATAGCCAGACATTAATTTCTGTATAGAAAAAATATACCCAGCAAATTTCATCAATATAAACTTTGCAATGTAAAACAGAACCGCTGCTGCCGTTATAAACAAATATTCATCAGAGTCTTTCGTTTTTATTTCTATACCGAAAGTATCTAACATGTATTTAATGAGTAAACCATATACCATTGCAAACAACACAAAGTATAAAAGTGTATTTCGTAATTTGAAAAAATTATCATCGCGGGTAAACTGACTTATCGCTCTATCATTCCAATACGCCTGAAATACGATCGATAAGGTTTTGCTGTATATATTTTTAATCAATACATACAATAAAACAATAAATAGAAACACAAATACAATCCATTGGTCTGGGCTATTACGTGTTTTAATTGCATTTCTATTTACATATTTCCGAGTATCTAATTTTATCGTACTATCGGTGTAATTAAATGTATTACCCGAATATTTATTAAGTACAATTTTTCTAAAGGTATCACTTGGTGTAAGTATACTTGAATCAATAAGTACGTAAAATCTATTATCTGTATCTACAGGTTCAAAATAATTTAAGTTGATGTAATTAGCTGTATCGACCTCTCTATTTAGCTCTTGAGCATGCGCAGAGTGCATTGCTAAGTGAAGAAAAACAAGTAGTAAAAAAAGTCGGACGTTATGCATTTTGCAAAAGTTTAAAAATAATTGATGATTCCAAAATGAATCTTACCTGTTTGGAAATTAATTCCTGAATTAGCTTGTGCTCCCAAAGCATAATTTAATTGTAACATGCCTGCAACCGTTTGTATTTGCACTCCTGCCCCAATTCCATATGGGTAATCTTCGGTATTTAATGCTTTATTTACATAATATGCTTGATCGTAAAACAATCTAAAAAACGAATTTCGATCCAATAGGAAACGGTACTCAAAAGTAGAAATCCAATAATAAGAGGTAAAAATACTTTCTTCGTCAAATCCACGCAAATCATTAATCCCACCAATTCTCAACAATTCATTATTAAATAATTTATCACTCTCAATCCATTCTGTTTTGTACGACAATAGTACAACATGTTTGCCTGTTAAATTGAAATATTTTTTAACTCCAAGCAATAGTTGTATTTGTGTACTGCTTAAGCTTATTCCATCATATAAAGTATCGGTAATGCCTGCATTTTTAGTTATTTTTCGGGTACCAAATAAGGCAGAACTTGTAATACTGTAACCTTTTTTGGGATTAATTCTGTAATCTAATTCTTCGAATAGGGTAGTAATTCCGTACGATTTTTTACCGACATCTAGATTATCTGGAAGTACATTTGTGTTCGCGTATTTTTTTACCGACAATAAATTGCTTTCATTAACTCTGTATATCAAACTAAGTTGGTTATTCCCTTTCAATAAATATTGTATTGCAATGGCTCTTCCTAAATTCGAGAAGCTTGTATCTTGTCTACGAATATCGAGGTTGGCAGTTAAGCCAAATGATGTTGAAAAAACGAATGGATAATTAAGCATTATTTTTAAATCGCGCGTTTCATTCGCTTGGCTTTTAAAATCTATAGAAGCTTTTTCACCACGTCCCAATAAATTTACCAAGTATAATTGTGCTTGACCTACAATAGCAGTTTTTTGATTGTTGGCGTTTGGTTGTACACCAATTAATCCATCGAATTTATTAGCATTTCTTTTTTCAGGATTTAAAACTACATTGGCTGTATTATTAGTAAAATATACCTTCGGTGGGTATTTCAATCGTATAAATCCGAGTTCATCTATTCTGTTTTGTATTGCTTGAATTTTTTTCTCATTATAAACATCACCGTATTTAATACCTATGTACGAACTTAAAAAAGAAGGTTTAATTATATTCTTATCGATGATGGTTAAAGTGTCGAATTTTATTAAAGGATTAAGAGTTAAATTGAGTTGTGCATTTACTTTGTTATTAATAATTTGAATGCTATCAAATTTAATTTCTGCAAAAGGATATCCATGCTCTTCAGCATAAGTAAGCATTTGTTCTATAGCCTCTGTAAGTAAATCTATTTGTATAATTCGATCTGTTTTTATATTATTTTTCAATTCAGATTTTGGAAGTAGTTCTTCTAAATTCTCCCCTAATTTCACTTCTCCCCAAGTCCACACATCACCATAATTATATAACAACTTTCGTTCATTCATTATGGTAGTATCTTGTATTTTTTTGAAATTTATGTAACCTGCGGCACGTAGTTTATTTTCGAAATACAACACCTCGTTGTTTAATTTAACAGTATCTTTAAATTCTGTTTTAACAGTTTTAATTACACTTGACAAATTTGGCTGTATGCTCAAAATATAGGTGTTATCTTGAGCAATTAAAGAGCTTACAGACAGCAGAATAAACAATAGGATGAAAAAAGGGCTCTTCATTAGGGCTAAATTAATTGAAATTTGTTGAAATTCGTCTTATGGCTGGTATTTATATACACATTCCTTTTTGTAAACAAGCGTGTCATTATTGCGATTTTCATTTCAGCACTTCTTTAAAGTATAAAGACGAAATGATTGAAGCTTTAGTACGCGAAATAGAAATGCGTAAGCATTATTTGCTAGATGAAGAGGTTAAAACTATCTATTTTGGTGGCGGAACACCTTCTATAGTACCTGCTCGCGACATTGAAAAGATATTACAAACAATATACAATCGATTCCAACTTAGTGCAATGCCTGAAATTACATTGGAAGCGAACCCCGATGATTTAAGCAAAGAGCATTTATCTGCTTTACACCAAATCGGGATCAACAGGTTGAGTATTGGAGTGCAGTCGTTTATTGATAGAGATTTAAGTTGGATGAATCGCGCACATCATAAAGATGAAGCTTTAACTTCCATAAAACGTGCACAAGATATTGGTATTGAAAACATCAGCATCGATTTAATTTACGGCACACCCAATTTAAGCGATCGAGAATGGTTAGATAATATTCAGCAAGCCTTAGAATTAGAGGTGCCTCATATTTCATCGTATGCCTTAACGGTTGAAAAAGGCACTGCATTAGGAAACTGGGTGGAGAAGAAAAAACAGAAACCAATGGACGAAGAACAGGCAGCTTCGCAGTTTGAAATCTTAATGGAAGAGTTAGGTGCTAATGGTTTTGATCATTATGAGATTTCGAATTTCGCAAAGCCTGGTTATTATTCTAAACACAACTCTTCTTATTGGGAAGGTTCTAAATACTTGGGCATTGGGCCCTCTGCACATTCATTTAACAAAACCAGTAGAGAGTGGAATGTTGCTAATAATCAGAAATATTTACACGATATTTATTCTGATGTGCTTCCATCGCAAATAGAACAATTAAAACTAAACGATCGTTTTAACGAGTATTTAATGGTTAGTTTTAGAACTTCTAAGGGTGTAAACTCCACTTATTTGGAAGATGAATTTGGTTCTGCTATGCTAAGCAATTTTGAAAAAAATGTGCAAGAGTATATATCTAAAAAATGGCTGGTATTAGAAAATGGCTTCTATAAAACAACTAAGGATGGTAAACTTATGGCAGATAAAATTGCATCGGAATTATTTACATTAGAAAATTTTGAAAGATGATTATTCATACCACATTTAACGAAAAAGAAATTAGTATTGATTTAAAAAAAGGCATCGATTTATCAATCGCTATTGAACCTGGCAAAGGTGTAAATGCGTTTTATATTGAGCAAGCTAAATTCGAACCCATTAGAGTGGGGAGCTTTGTGGGCTCGGTAAAAGAAGGGGGTTCGGCAAATTGCGAAAACTTATACATTAATGCGCATGGTAACGGCACACATACCGAATGCGTGGGGCATATAAGCGCCGAAAGAATTTGTGTTGATGATTGTTTAAAGGAGTTTTTCTTTTTTGCTCAATTGCACACAGTGAATCCTACAAAACAACAAAATGATTTTATTATACATGTAGATGAATTGGATTCATTAAAAAAAATAAACGATTGCGAAGCAATTATTATTAGAACAAATCCTAATACTTCAGAAAAATTAACAAAAAATTATTCTGGCACTAACCCTACTTATTTAAGCGCCGATTTTTGTAAAAAATTAAGAGAGATGGGGTATAAACATTTACTTTTAGATTTGCCTTCCGTAGATAGAGAAGAAGATGCTGGAGCCTTAGCTGCACATAAAGCATTCTGGAATTTCGATCAAGAAATGCGCAGAGATATGACGATTACTGAACTTGTGTACATCCCAGATTCTATTAGCGATGGGCACTATTTTTTAAACTTACAAATTGCCTCTCTTAAAACCGACGCCAGCCCAAGTAAACCAATTTTGTTTAAATGCGTAAATGTGTAAATATGCAAATGTGCAAATGAGTGGCACCCATTTGCACATTTGCACAACTTGTCCCGATTTTTCGGGATTTACGCATTTAATAATTATTTAGGCAAAGCTACTGAGTTGATTACGTGAATAACCCCGTTTTTTTGGTAAACATCCGCGATGGTAACTGTTGCCATTCCACCGTTTTCGTCTGTTACTACAATGTCTTTTCCTTTCATACTAGCAACCAATGTGCCACCTGAAACTGTTTTCAGTGTTGCTTTTCCTTTGCCAGCTTTAATAGCTTTTGATAAAGCTTCTGCATCCATTCTGCCTGCAACCACATGGTAGGTCAATACTTTTGTAAGCGCTCCTTTGTTTTCTGGTTTCAACAAGGTTTCTACTGTTCCTGCTGGTAATTTTGCAAATGCATCATTTGTTGGAGCAAATACAGTGAAAGGTCCTGCAGATTTTAATGTTTCTACTAAGCCTGCTGCTTTTACAGCTGCAACCAATGTAGTGTGATCTTTAGAGTTTACTGCATTATCTACAATGTCTTTGCTTGGGTACATAGCTGCGCCACCTACCATTTTAGTTTTCTCTGATTTGTTTGGGCCAGCCATTACAGATGTTGATACAAAGGCAATAGCTGCTACTGCCAATGTGAATTTTGTAATTAAAGTTTTCATCGTTATTTTCATTTGATAGCACTAACGAGAAAAAATCAAGCTTGGATTTCATATTTTTAAAAATAATTTACCTTTATAAAATGAACCAACTCAAAAAGCCCGAATATATACTCACCATATTTTATTTTATACTGACTTATGTTTCTCAGGAATTTGTGTTTTTTGGCGACATGGTTCAATTTGGATCTCGCCATTCTCATTATTTCTACAATTATAATTTTGAAAGCTTCTGGTTGCCGAACTCTTTGGATAGCGGACATCCGCCAATTTTCGGAATGTACATTGCTTTGTGTTGGAAAATGTTTGGCAAAAGTTTAGCCGTTAGCCATTGGGCAATGTTCCCGTTTTTAATACTAATTGCATTTGCCATTCCGCGATTGGTAAAAAATAACATCGCAAGTAGCTCTATCACATTCATCAGTTTATTGTTTTTTTTCGAACCTACTTTAAGAGCACAAGCAAGTTTAACCTCACCCGACATTGTATTAATTGCTTTTTTTCTTTGGGCTTTAATATGTTACCAAGAACAAAAAAACCTTGGTTTAATGCTCGTACTTATTCCTATGTCTTTTGTTTCGCTTAGAGGAATGATGTTGCTCTTTGCCTTCTATTTAGCGGTTATCTCTCATCAATATTATTTAACGAAGAAAATAAGTTTTAAGAATTTCTTAGCATTTACACATTTATTTATACCCGCCGTAGCCATTTGTTTTTACTGGCTCTTCAGGCATTATCAATTAACCGGATGGATAGGCTTCCATAACGATTCGCCTTGGGCTAGTTCATTCCAAACTGTTGGCTTCATCCAAATTTTTAAAAATTTATTTCTGATGATTTGGCGATTCGCAGATTTTGGAAGAATTACTGTATGGCTAATTTGTATTGGATTTGCCTTTTATCAATTTAAAAGAAAAGATAAACTATTACCTAACCAGGTTTTTTTACTCTTATTAGTTTCGTATTTATTCGTTGTATATTCTGCAAACACCTTGTTTGCAGACGGACTGGTAGGCCATCGCTATTATTTGCCCATATACATGGTAGTTTTATTGCTGGCATTGCAATGGATACATATGTATGTTGCTAAATACAAAGATTTAATAAGCACCAGCATTGCCATTAGTTTTATAATTGGCTCGTACTATATTTACCCAAGTAAAATTGCAATGGGTTGGGATGCCACTCCGGCTCATAGGCCTTACTACTCTTTGCGTAATGGTATGATTAAATATTTGGAGAATAACAACATTGCAATCAATAATGTTGCAGCCGGTTTCCCTAGTTTAGATACGCGCGAATATTTAGAATTAAATGGAGATACTTCAAAATTTCAATCGTACCACTTACATAATACAGAATACATTTTATGGTCGAATGTTTTTAATTACCCAGACAACTTACAAGATACTTTATCAAGCAAAAAAATAATTTACGAATTAGAAAAAGAGGGGGTGTTTTTTAAATTGTTAAAAAGATAAGACAGTAAATTTATTGCTTAATAATTTTACCAGCGCTTAATTCAGCCTTTTCATTATTATAAATTTTGTAGATATAAATTCCGTTCGGATGGTAACTAAGATCTATGTTAAAACGGTCGGAATTGCTTGATTTTTCGAGCAAAACCTTGCCTTGTAAATTATAAATTTGTATAAAGTAAACATCGCTTAACTCATTTTTAAAAACCAATTCTACTTCTGTTTGAGATGGTTGAGGTCTTACTAAAATTCCATTTTTAAAATCTAATACTTCTACCGAAATAATTTTAGAAAAGCCCAAGCTACCTAATTCAATGGTATAATAATTTACAGCATTTAATGCAGGGCTCTCATCAATAAAATCATATGAAATACTTTCGGTACTACTTCCGCATATTCCATTTATTTGCCCTATAGTATTGAAATTTGTAGAATCTAAAGATCTGTAAATTCTGATGCCGTTACAGGTATTTCCGGATTTCATAGTCCAGCGTAAATACACTTTCGCATTGTTCTCTAATGCATTTATGGCATCCAAAGATTCTGTTTCTTGAGCTTTTAATGCACTCGAAATAAGTAAAAATAAAAGGAGCAAATATGTTTTTTGCATGATGCAATAACTACAAAAATTTAGAAATATTGTTTAACTACTATGGTCGTACACCACTTTCCACTCTCCATTAATTTTACGAATACGTAAGGTAAAGTAGCCCTTTGGCTCGTCATTAACTCTTTTTAAACGCCATTGCCCTAAAACAAAAGCATTGTTTGCATCTATCATTTCAATTTTTAGTAAATTAAAAAACAACTCACCCATGGCAGATTTGTCGGGATAAGAGCGTTTATAATTATCGAGTGTTTTTTGCCAACCATACTGTGGACCATTTTTGCCCACGAACACAAGCGAGTCCGAATGCCAATAACCATTCATGTATTCTACCAAATCACCTTTGTTCCAAGCAAGTCGTTGCGACTCTAACAATTGAGCTACTGCTCTTTGCTCATTGCTCTGTGCCACTAGGTTTGTGTAAAAACAAAGCGACATTACTATTGATAAAATTATTTTACTCATATTGAACTTTCTATTTCGAAAAATAATAAAAACTTTCAGCCTCTAAAATACGTTAGTTTATTTATGCGTGGACACCAATTTAGCTCATTTATTCCTGATGATTTGCCAAAAGGCTCTTTTGAAGAGCTCTTAAAGCTATTTATGGAATTGCTTAATTACACAGCCGGCGATGCAAACGAAGCATTGCAATGGATGAACGAGCTCGATAAAAAATATAAAATCACCAACGAAGAATACGGAATGGGTGATTTTATTGAGGATTTAAAGAAAAACGGATACTTAAAAGACGATGACCAAAACGGCGGATTTAACATTACCGCAAAATCCGAACAAACGATTCGTCAATCTGCTCTCGAAGAAATTTTTGGGAAATTAAAAAAAGCAGGACGTGGTCAACATAAAACTCCGCACTCTGGTGTTGGCGACGAAAAAAATGCAGAACGCAGGCAATTTGAATTTGGGGATGCATTGGATCGAATAGACATGACCCAATCTATACAAAACGCTCAAGTAAACCATGGTATTAATGATTTCCATTTAACGGAACGCGATTTAGAAGTGGAAGAAATGGATTATAAAACACAATCGTCGACCGTGTTGATGATTGACATTTCTCACTCCATGATTTTATACGGTGAAGACCGCATTACGCCTGCCAAGAAAGTGGCCATGGCTTTATCAGAATTAATAAAAATAAAATACCCAAAAGATACGCTAGACATTATTGTTTTTGGAAACGATGCATGGCCTATTGAAGTAAAAGATTTACCCTACTTACAAGTGGGCCCATACCATACCAATACCTATGCAGGCTTAGAGTTGGCTACCGACATTTTAAGGAGAAGAAAAACGAGTAACAAACAAATATTTATGATAACCGATGGGAAGCCATCATGCCTAAAAGAAGGCGCCAAGTATTATAAAAACAGTGTGGGCTTAGATCGAAAAATTGTGAACAAAACATTAAACATGGCTGCACAATGTAAAAAATTAAAAATACCCATCACCACTTTCATGATTGCGAAAGACCCCTATTTACAACAGTTTGTAAGGGAGTTTACACTTACTAATGGAGGTAAAGCCTTTTACAGTTCATTAAATGGATTGGGTGAGTATGTGTTTGAAGATTACGTTAGAAACAGAAGAAAAAATATAAAATAGAAATATGAAAGATCTACAATCGATCAAAACTTTTGCTGAATTAAAAAAATCAGGTTATAAAAGCCGCAGCATTAAAGAAGAGATGCGCGAGAATTTATTGCTTCGCTTAAAAAATGACCAAACCTCTTTTGAGGGCATAATAGGATTTGATGATACAGTAATTCCTGAAATACAAACAGCCATTTTATCAAAACACAATATACTTTTATTAGGATTGCGTGGGCAAGCTAAAACAAGAATAGCAAGAACTTTAGGTATATTGCTCGACGAATACGTGCCTTATATTGAAGGCTCAGAATTATTCGAAGATCCATTTCAACCCATCTCTTGGTATGGCATACAAACTCTAGAAAAATTAGGAGACAAAACACCTATCGCTTGGCTACACAGAGATGAACGCTACACCGAAAAATTAGCGACACCAGATGTAACCGTTGCCGATTTAATTGGCGATGTAGATCCTATAAAAGCAGCTTCACAAAAATTATCCTATGCAGATGAACGAGTAATACATTACGGATTAATTCCGCGTTCGCACCGACAAATATTTGTGATAAATGAATTGCCCGATTTGCAAGCGCGTATACAAGTGGCCTTGTTTAACATCTTACAAGAAAAAGACATTCAGATTAGAGGGTTTAAATTAAGACTTCCGCTGGATATACAATTTGTATTTACAGCAAACCCAGAGGATTATACAAACAGAGGAAGTATTGTTACGCCTTTAAAAGACAGAATAGAAAGTCAGATTTTAACACATTATCCAAAAACTATTGAAATTTCGAAATCGATTACTCAACAAGAAGCGGCTATAAATGCTGATCAGAAAAAATCGATTAAGGTTTTTGAATTAGCTAAAGATTTAATTGAGCAATTAGCTTTTGAAGCAAGAGGAAGTGAATACATAGATAAAAAGAGTGGTGTTTCTGCAAGATTAACCATTAGTGCTTATGAGAATTTAATAAGTACTGCCGAACGCAGAATGATTTTGAACAAAGAAAAATCGACGAACATCCGCATTACCGATTTTATTGGAGTGCTGCCATCTATAACTGGTAAAATAGAGTTGGTTTATGAGGGAGAGTTAGAAGGGCCTGCAAAAGTTGCACAGTTGTTGTTGGGTAAGGCAATTAAAACTTTATTTGTACAACAAATGCCTGATCCAGAAAAATCTAAAAAATTAAAAGAGAAAAATCCATATCAAGAAATTATCAATTGGTTTGGAGAAGGCAATCAGTTAAATGTCACAGACAAATTAAGTCAATCTGGATATAAAGAAAATTTATTATTAGTGCCGGGCTTAGAAAAATTGGTGAAACAACAATTTAAAAAGCACGACGACGATACTATTTTATTCATGATGGAATTAACCTTGCATGCATTGGCAGAATATTCGTTAATTAGCAAAAATTATATTGAAAAAGGATTCGAGTTTAAAGACATGTTGAACACCTTATTTGGAAATAACTTTTCTGAAGAAGACGATGATTTAGGTTTTGATAACGATTATAGATTCCGCTAGTTAAAAAATGGAAAGTAGGATTTTAAATTTATTGCTCGTTTCGGGCATATTGCTAATTGTTGATTATTATGTTTTTCAAGCGGTAAAAGTATCGCTTCAATATACTTCAGAAAACAAACGTCGTTGGATATTGCGAGGGTATTGGTTTATTGTAACCATTACCTTAGCTGGCTTGTTTATGGGTATTTTTCTATCCATTGGTAGAGTGTTGCGAACGGTAATTCTAGTTTGGTTTTTCATTCATTATTTCTCTAAACTATTTGCCATTCCGTTTTTGTTGATTGATGATATGCGTAGGGGATTGACTTGGCTGCTTAAGAAAATAGGAATTAAGAAAAAAGAAAAAAAGGAAATAGAAAATAGTGGGGAGCTCTTGGTTTCAGAAGTAAAATCGGGAATGACTCGTTCGGAATTTTTAAGCAAGACGGGGTTAGTGATGGCAGGCTTACCATTTGTAACCATGAACTATGGCTTAATATCTAACAATGTTTACGATTACCAAATAAAACGTAAAACTATTTACTTGCCTAATTTACCAAAGAGCTTTGATGGTATGAAAATGGGGCAAATATCCGACGTGCATTCTGGTAGTTTCTATGATAAGGTTGCGGTGCAAGGTGGAGTTGATTTGTTAAATGCCGAAAAGTGTGATTTAGTATTTTTTACAGGCGATTTAGTAAACGATAAAACCTCGGAAATGCGAGAGTATACGAACATCTTCGAGAAAATAAAAGCACCCTTGGGAGTGTATTCTATTTTGGGTAATCATGATTATGGCGATTATGTGCAATGGCCAAGTGCAAAAGCAAAACAGAAGAATTTAGAAGATTTGTACGAAGTACATAAAAACTTGGGCTGGGATTTGTTATTGAATGAGAACAGGAAATTAAAATTAGGTGGCGAGGAAATTTCTATTATAGGAGTAGAAAATTGGGGTTCCTCTTTAAGGTTCCCACGCAAAGGAGATATTGAGAAAGCAAAACAAGGCACCGATGAATCGCCTGTAAAACTTTTACTCTCGCACGACCCTAGTCATTGGCGAGCACAAATATTAAAAGATCATAAAGATATTGATATGATGTTTGCTGGTCATACGCACGGAATGCAGTTTGGGGTTGAGTTTGGCGATTTTAAATGGAGCCCCGTACAATATGTATATCCAGAATGGTCGGGATTATATGAAAGCAATGCTCAAAAATTATATGTTAACGTTGGCTATGGTTTCTTAGGTTACCCAGGCAGAATTGGAATTTTACCAGAGATTACCATTTTCGAATTCAAAAGAGGATAATAATTAAGAAATGTTTAAATAAAAATTAACATTTTGTAAATTAAGTGATTACTTTTGCTGTATACTATACGCCATGAAAACCCAACTTTTAAGAGCTTCCTTTATTTGCAGTTCAATTTTCTTATTCCAATCGTGCAGCAGCGACAAATCTGTTGAACTTTCTAGTTTAAAATGGATGCTCGGAAATTGGGAGAGTAAAACAGAAGAAGGTACTCTTTTTGAGAATTGGGATAAAGTTGACGACTCGACGTATAATGGTCACGCATTTGCTATATCTACAGATGGCGACACTACTTTTTCTGAAAACGCAAAAGTGATTTTACGCAATGGTCAAATAATTTATTCGGTTACAGTAAACAACGAAGAAACTACAGATTTTACCTTGGTTGATATAGAAGAGCAAGCGGTTTTTGAAAACATTAACCACGATTACCCACAACGTATCATCTACAAAAAAATGGCAAGCGATTCTTTATTTGCCAGAATAGAGGGAACTGTAGACGGTGCTGATAATTTCGAGGAATTTAGATACGGGAAAGCCAACTAATACCCACCACCACTTAGTATTAAATACAACTTACAAGGTATATATATTTCATTCAATTGTAGATAGTTTTGAGCTACATCAAAATTTATCTTAAATGAAATATTTTTACGCGATTTTATTACTTACCCTTCCGTTTATTGTTGATGCCCAAACTTGGCAACGTAAAAACCAAATTAAAGGGGCTGTTTGCTCCGATTTAATTACCTTAAGCTCTGGCAAAATTATTACCCTTAGTACCGATGGAGTGTATGCGAGTACAGACAATGCCGAAAATTGGGCGAAGATTTCATCAGATATGGATGCCGACTTAAGTAACTATATTAACGATGTTGAACCACAAGCTTTACACCTAAGCAACGATACGGTTTATGCCTATTTCAGATCTAAACTTTACAGATCAACCAATGAAGGAGTAAACTGGAGTTTGATTAATACCTCTACAGTAAGACCGGCATATGAAACCACCTTCGGGATAAAAAATTCAAAATTGTATTTAACAAAATCCGATTTCAATACAAGACTTAGTATCCTTTATATTTCTAAAGATGCTGGAGCAAATTGGACCATTGCCGATACAGTAACGGCTACTATAAATATTTTTACGTTGAACAACGAATTGTATTTATGGGGATATACCGGAAGTTTATGGTCGGCTAAAAATGCATTCTTAAAAAAATTAGATGCCGAAAATAAAATGGTTACGGTAAATACAGCTGGCATACCAGCAAATACAGACATTAGAGGAATGGGAGCGGCAGGAAGCAATTTAGTATTAATGTTGCCGACCTATAACCAAAATAACACCATAATAGAAACAAATTTGTATGGTTATAATGGCACAAGTTGGGTAAAAGGAACTGACTTTACCGAAAATTACTCTAAGTTATATTCTGTTGGCGGCTTTTGCTTTCATCCATTTTTTAATTCGGCAAAAGTATTAAGATCTAAAGATGGTATTAACTGGACAAGCGTAAACACCACTAAATTATATGGCTATTATGCATCTATAAGAACAACAACGAATTCTAAATTCTTGGCATGTAGTAGAGCAGGAGTTTTTGAACTCGATTCTAATTTTAATAGAATGGAGAAAAACAACGGATTGTATGCAGCAAGTTTAGGAGACATGGTTTCTTTTAATTCTAAAATTTACGTGAGCAGCCCAGAGAGTGGCTTATATGTTTCTGCGGATAATGCAATGAGTTTTTCGGCAGTAACTATTAGTAATGAAAGAACTGGTACGGCTATAAAAGCAAGCACAAACAACTTGTATATATATAATGCTTATTTAATGCCAAGCGATAAAATATATAAATCTGCGGATGGTGTTACATGGGATACATTAGTGATGCCGGCTGGCAATTTTTCGCAAAGACAAGTATTAGGTATTACTAATAAT
>CALRTZ010000017.1:0-55140 GCA_943371235.1 Sphingobacterium thalpophilum
CATAAAAAAAACCCTAAATTCAAATCCTTACAATCAACCTATATCCAACTATAGTTGCGAATGAAACAATTTATAATTTTATTTACTTTACTAGCTTGGGCTTCCTTTACTTTCGCTCAAAGTGCTAGCATTGTATCCAATAATCTAAATCGGTTTAACACCCATTTAAAAGCTACCCAGAAAAATGAACGAACTAAAATTGCAATTACTATTGATGATGTACCGAATACGAAAAAATTTAGAGAGGATCATTATCGTTCTTTCTTGTTAGAAACCTTAGACTCTTTTACTATTCCAGTTGCGATTTTTATCAATGATGGATTAATTTACAGAACCATCGATACTGTTAAGAATTTAATGCTTTTAGAAGAATGGACAAAAAGAAAGTTTATAACGATTGGAAATCATACCTTTTCTCATTTACGCTATTCCGATATTACATTCGATGAATTTAAAAAGGACGTTGAAAAAGGAGAGATTATATCACGTCAGTTGGCCCTTAAATTCAATAAACCACTTGAAATCTTCCGATTCCCCTATAATGATTTAGGCATTGATTCTATTCATCATGCAAAAATGGATAGTTTTTTGACCTCTAGGGCTTATAAAATAGCACCGTTCACTGTTGAAAGTTCTGATTGGATGTTTAATGCGGTTTATGAGCACTACATTTCAAATTCAGAATTTGAAGAAGCTGATAAAGTTGCTGAATTGTATGTTTCTAAAACCATAGAGTACATTCATTTTTTCGACTCGCTCTCTCAATCAATATACGGAAGAACTATTAATCAGATTTACTTATGCCATGATAATTCCATTAATGCTAAATACCTTAAAAAAATTATAGCCTTACTAGAATCAGAAAATTATGAATTCGTTAGCATTGCCGAAGCCTTAAAAGATCCAGCATATAAGCAAAATAATAATTACTATAAAAAATGGGGGATTTCTTGGTTTTATAGATGGATGTCGGATTCAACTAAAAGAATGGAATGGATGAAAAAAGAACCCGATATAAGTAGTTTAGAAAATAGGTATAATACTTTGATCAAATGAGGGTATTCTTTTTATTAAACTTTTGCTGTAAGAAATGAATACTTACGAAAAGCATTAGAAATGAAGTTTAAGAAGTCATTAGAGCAATATTGCTTCGGAATTCTGTGATTCATGTAACTCTTATCACTAATTGCGTAATACCCACCTTCCAAAACAATTGCAATTTACAGCGTAGCAATTCCGCTACTAGTATAGCACCAACAAAAAAACTGCTATAAAAATGTAATCAAAAAAAACATGAAAATACTAATGGTATTAACTTCGCACAGCGACTTGGGAAACACCCGAAAAAAAACAGGATTTTGGATAGAAGAGTTTGCAGCACCGTATTATGTATTCTTGGATGCGGGGGCTTCCATCACTATTGCTTCTCCAAAAGGCGGTCATCCTCCAATAGATCCATCGAGCGATACAGCCGAAAATCAAACACCGGCTGTGGTTCGGTTTAAAGCAGATAAAAGTTTACAAAAGAGCTTATCCGAAACATATTTGTTATCCACTCTAAAATCTGATGAGTACGATGCCATCTTTTACCCAGGTGGGCATGGGCCTTAATGGGATTTAACTAAAGACGAGGATTCGATAAACTTAATTAGTGCCTTTTGGAAGAGTAAAAAACCGGTAGCGGCTGTTTGCCATGCACCGTCTGTTCTATTGAATGTAAAAGAGGAGGAAGGAAACTTCCTACTAAAGGGAAAAAGTGTAACCGGTTTTACGAACACTGAAGAAGCAGCCGTGGGGCTTACGGAGATCGTTCCCTTTTTATTAGAAACTGAATTAAAGAACAAGGGCGGAATCTATTCTAAAAAAAGAAGATTGGGCTTCGTATGTGGTAAAAGATGGGATGCTTATTACCGGACAAAATCCTGCATCTTCTGAGGGAGTAGCAAGGGAGTTGCTGAAGGTGTTGGAAGGGTAGAGAGCTTGGCGAGCCTATTGAATATTAGCGCTATGGATAGCTTCCAGTTTGATGTATGGAAACTCAAAAAAACAAATTGCCCACTGGTTTTTACACGTTAAAAAAAGCAACAAAGGGTAAATTCATTTAATAAAATAATGAAAAAATAAATTTTAAATTTAGTATTTGTTAGGGGCAAGCGGAGATTCTGTTTGCCCCTTTTTTTTGGCTAGTTATTTTATTAATTTATTCTGATCATAAGGGAAATTGAGCAAAGGTATTTGTCGATTTAATAAAAAATGGTTAATATTAAATGTGCATAACCGAAAGGAAATACTACTCCAAGCAAGATATATATTGTTGTCTAATGGTAATTAGTTTCGGGAATAAAACTTATCGGATATACTTTAACCCCACCCCGTAAACTCCAAACTATTGTTAGATTTGAATCTTATGAACAAGTATTTACTCTTCTTCTTTTTAATACTCATTATTTACTCTTGCAACACCAAGGAGGAAAATAAAGCCAGTGATAAGGCCAACTCCCAAGACACTCTTGCCCCATTGCAGAAAACCGTTATAGCCGACTTAAAAGTCAGCCTGCAACCTAGAACCATTGCGTTGGATACCATGCCTAAACCTTTAACAGTAGTGGTTCCTAACAAAGCCGGGGGCTCTTATACCATAACCAACGCCGAAGGCGAAGTAAGTACTATAAATTTAGAGCCACCCATACATAAACCCCAAGCGGTTTTACAAAACGAAAAAGGCGAACCCATTTTAGACTCTGAAGGCAAACCTTTTATGATGGGTGATGGGGGCAAATCTAATTTTACCAACTTTACCACCGATGACGGCCTTGCTTTGGATGGTATAAGTTGTTCTGTCATGGATAAATCCGGAAATCTTTGGTTCGGCACTTATGGCGGCGGTGTAAGTCGTTACGATGGAAAATCCTTTACTAATTTTACAACCGCACAGGGGCTTACAAATAATAGTGTTAAAAGTATTACCCAAGATAAAACCGGAAATCTCTGGTTCGGCACTGATGGCGGCGGCGTAAGTCGTTACGATGGCAAATCCTTTACTAATTTTACAACCGCACAGGGGCTGGTAAATAATGGTGTTTATAGCATGACAGTAGATAAAACCGGAAATCTCTGGTTCGGCACCCTCGGCGGCGTAAGTCGTTACGATGGCAAATCCTTTACTAATTTTACAACTACTCAGGGGCTTGCAAGTAATACTGTTTTGAGCATCACCGAAGATAAAACCGGAAATCTTTGGTTCGGCACTTATCTCTGCGGAGTAAGTCGTTACAATGGCAAATCCTTTACTAATTTTACAACCGCTCAGGGGCTTCCAAATAACAATGTTATTTGTATCACCGAAGATAAAACCGGAAATCTCTGGTTCGGCACTGCCGAAGGCTTAAGTTGTTACGATGGCAAATCCTTTACTAATTTTACAACCGCTCAAGGACTTGCAAGTAATGATGTTTTTAGTATGATTGAAGATAAAACCGGAAATCTCTGGTTCGGCACCCTCGGCAGCGGTGTAAGTCGTTACGATGGCAAATCCTTTACTAATTTTACAACTGCTCAGGGGCTTGCAAGTAATATTGTTTTGAACATCACCGAAGATAAAACCGGAAATCTTTGGTTTGGCACAGAAAGCAGCGGTTTAAGTCGTTACAATGGTAAATCCTTTACAAATTTTACAACCGCTCAGGGGCTTGCTAATAATACTCTTAGAAGCATCGCCGAAGATAAAACCGGAAATCTCTGGTTCGGCTCTGAAGGCGGCGGCGTAAGTCGTTACGATGGTAAATCCTTTACTAATTTTACAACCGCTCAAGGGTTTGCAAATATTAATGTTAATAGCATCATCGAAGATAAAACCGGAAATCTCTGGTTCGGCACTGGGTACGGCGGCGTAATTCGGTACGATGGCAAATCCTTTACAAATCTTACAACCGCTCAGGGGCTTGTAAATAATAGTGTTTGGAGCATCACCGAAGATAAAACCGGAAATCTCTGGTTCGCCACTAATGGCGGGGTAAGTTGTTACGATGGCAAATCCTTTACTAATTTTACAACCGCTCAGGGGCTTGCAAATAATACTGTTTTGCGCATCACCGAAGATAAAACCGGAAATCTCTGGTTCGGCACTGTAGAAGGAATTAGCTTTTTGCCTGTGCAGGAAACCAAGAAGTTGCAAGAAAATAATGATAAAGTGAAGGGCCAAGGCAGCACTTTATCGATACTATTTAAAAGTTTTAAAATTTCAGACGGTTTGCCAGATAATTATGTTACGCAAGTAATACAAATGCCAAACGGTAAAATAGCAATTGGTACTAACTTAGGCATTACGCTCTTTACTATTTCTAAGGATGGCAACCAATTAACCGATTTAGAAATATACAATACCAATACCGGCTATCCGGTAAAAGATGTGAATGGAGGGCACAATGCGATGTACTTAGACAGCAAAGGGATTATTTGGGCGGCTACAGGATCAGAAAAAACTGCATTGATTCGATTTGATTATGCAGCATTGCACAAGAGTAAAGAACCACCGGCATTAGTAATACAATCCATAAAAGTGAAGGATGAAAATATTTGCTGGTACAATTTGCAAACCAAGGGTGTGAGAAAAAACGCTGAAGACAGTGCTTCAGCATTGTTGCAGGAATTTTTAGCTTACGGAAAAACCCTTGCGACCTCTGAAAACAATGCTATCTTAAAACGCTTTGGCAACATTCAATTTGACAGCATAACCCCATTTTATCCGCTGCCTCAAAACTTAGTCTTGCCTTATGAGCACAACCAAATAGCCTTTGAGTTTGCTGCTATTGAAACGGACAGACCCTTTTTGGTGAGGTATCAATATATGTTGGAAGGATATGATGAAGACTGGAGCCCTATTACCAACAAGAGCAATGCCAACTATGGTAATATCTATGAAGGTACGTACACCTTTAAACTCAAAGCACAGGGTGCCAATGGAGTTTGGTGCGAACCTATCACGTACACTTTTCAAGTATTGCCTCCTTTGTACCGCACTTGGTGGGCTTATTTGATTTATGCAGTATTGTTTTTATTGGCCTTGCGAATTTTTAGTAATTGGCGTGAACGCCACCTGAGGGCAGAAAAGGAGAGGCTGGAAAAGACGGTCGAAGAAAGAACGGTAGAAGTGGTGAAAGAAAAAAACGAAGCCAATAAACAAAGGCAACGCAGCGATGAATTACTGCTCAACATCCTTCCGCAAGAAGTAGCGGAAGAACTAAAATCAAAAGGAGAGGCCGAATCCAAGCTAATTGATAATGTAACGGTTTTGTTTACCGACTTTAAGGGCTTTACTGCAATGTCTGAGCAGTTAACAGCAAAAGAATTAGTACGTGATATTCACGAATGTTTTTCGGCTTTCGACCACATTATGGAGAAATACGGCATGGAGAAAATTAAAACCATTGGCGATGCATACATGGCATCCGGTGGCTTGCCAACTGTCAACGAAACACATGCAACAGATGCAGTAAACGCAGCCATTGAAATACTCCAGTTTATTGAAGATGGAAAAGCCCTCAAAATTGCTAAGGACCTACCTTATTTCGATATCCGAATTGGTGTGCATACCGGTCCGGTGGTAGCCGGCATTGTAGGCGTAAAAAAGTTTGCCTACGATATTTGGGGAGATACAGTAAACACTGCCAGCCGTATGGAAAGCAGCGGCGAAGCAGGGAAAGTAAATATCAGCGGAACAACCTACGAGTTGGTGAAAGATCAATTCATATTCACACACCGCGGTAAAATACAAGCCAAGGGCAAGGGCGAATTGGATATGTATTATGTTGAGGGAAGGATTTGAAAAGAGTACATCCGATTCCGCCACCTCGCAAAATCGCAAAACCTGACTCTTCTCGGGCAATTGCTTTCATGCTCCGCATTCACATTTGTGTATACAGAAAGTTCAGTTCTCCAAACAAATCCCGAAAGCTTTCGGGATGCTGAAAAGCCCGCCCATCGCTAATCTGCGTGCTAAGATTAAAAACAAATTTTCCCCCAATTATTCTTAAATACTTCAACCCATTTTACAAATTCTTTTATACTGTTTTTTTTAAGCCTTGATCTGATTGTTACGTGCCCAATTTAAATAAGCGATACCATTGATTTTTTTGTACTATTGCGTATGCATAAAAATCAAATCAATAGAATCATAGTTAATATCCTTGTTTTAATTTTATTGCTATTTACAGCAAAGGGTGTTTTAGCGCAAGTCCCTACTATCACTTCCTTTTCCCCAGCATCTGGTAACGTTGGAACAACCGTAACCATAACCGGCTCCAACTTTAATACAAGCTTCGCCAACAACATTGTATTTTTTGGTGCAACTAAAGCAACTGTATCTGCCGGCAGCGCAACATCGCTTACGGTTGCTGTGCCAACCGGTGCCACTTATCAGCCAATTTCTGTTACTAATATAAACACTGGTTTAACCGCTTTCTCTGCAGTTCCATTTATTACGACCTTTGCCTGTGGCGGTGCAATAAATATAGCTTCCTTTGCTCCGAAAATGACTATTTATCCTGGAGTAAGTCCTATGAGCGTTTCTACAGGTGATTTGGATGGAGACGGCAAAACAGACCTCGCTGTTGCGAATTATAACAATACTGTTTCTGTATTTAGAAACACGGGCAACAGTGGAACAATTTCCTTTGCCACCAGCATAAATTTTACAACGGGAACAAATCCCTACAGCGTTATAATAGGCGATTTGGATGGAGACGGTAAGCTCGACCTAGCTGTTGCGAATACTAATTCTAACACTGTCTCTGTATTCAGAAACACAGGTAGCAGCGGTGTAATTTCCTTTGCATCGAAAGTGGATTTTACAACAGGGATAAATCCTCGTTTCGTTTCAATTGGCGATTTTGATGGAGATGGTAAGACAGACCTCGCTGTTACGAATTATAATTCCAACACGGTATCATTATTTAGAAACACAGGCAGTAGCGGAACAATTTCCTTTGCAGCGAAAGTGGATATTAATACGGCAGTAAATCCTTTGAACATTGCAACAGGTGATTTGGATGGAGACGGCAAGCCCGATCTTGCTGTTGCGCATGAGGGTTCCAATATTTTATCAGTATTCAGAAACATGGGCAGCAGCGGAACAATTTCCTTTCCTGCGAAAGTGGATTTAGCAACCTGGGCTTTTCCTATTAGCGTTTCAACAGGCGATTTTGATAGAGACGGTAAACTGGACCTTGCTAATGGCAATGGTGATCCGAAAAGAGTTATCGTATTCAGAAATACGGGCAGCAGCGGAACAATTTCCTTTGCAGCACCATGGTTATCTGAATGGGGAATAACAGCTAAGAGCATTTCAACAAGTGATTTGAATGGAGACGGCAAGCTCGACCTTGCTGTTTGTGGCGGCAATACTCTATCTTTAATTGGAAACACGTTCAGCAGTGGCACAATTTCTTTTGCCACAAAAGTGGATTTTGCAGCGGATGTGTCTTCTTCTAGCGTTGCAACAGGTGATTTTAATGGAGATGGCAAGCCCGACCTTGCTGTTGCGAATACTAGCTCCAACACTGTGTCAATATTCAGGAATTTAATAGCTGGAGAACCACCAATAGTTGCTGCAATTGGGTCAGCAACCACCGTTTGTGCTGGCACAAGTATAACTTTAACAGGTGCTGGCACGGCTAATACCTACGTTTGGACGGGTGGAGTAACTAATGGAGTAGGATTTGTTCCACCTATAGGAACCAATATTTATACAGTTACAGGAACAGATTTAAACGGATGCTCTAATACAAACAGCATAACTATTAACGTAATTACTACTATTCCAGTCGTAACGGCTAATGCGACAGCATCCACCGTATGTGCAGGCACAAGTATAACTTTAACGGGAGGCGGAGCAAATACCTACGCTTGGTCAGGTGGAGTAACGAATGGAGTAAGTTTTGTTCCTCCCATAGGAACCACTACTTATACGGTTACAGGTACTGCAGGTTGCCAAAACACCGCCACCATAACTATAACAGTTAATCCATTACCCAGTGTTACCGCCAATGCATCTGCAAGCGCAGTTTGCGAAGGCACAAGCATCACCTTAACAGGAGGCGGCACGGCTAATACTTACGCTTGGTCAGCTGGAGTTACGAATGGAGTAGCATTTGTTCCTCCTTTAGGAACCACTACTTATACAGTAACAGGAACTGATGTAAATGGATGTTCTAATACAGCCAGCAAAACAATTAAGGTAAACCCTAAACCTATACTAACCATTTCATCAATCCCAACCTCTAAATGCAGTGGAGCATGTAGTGGAGTAGCCACCATCACGAATGTAAGCGGAGGGCAAGCACCGTATACCTACCAATGGGATGCCAATGCAAACAATCAAACCACAGCAACAGCTTCATCACTTTGCCAAGGGTACTACAGTGTTACCGTTACAGATGTTAATGGTTGTACCGTAACAGAAAATGTATTAATAGAAGTGTCAACCCTTTCTGATGCTAATGTTTACCTCACTAACCTTGCAGCCATAGATCAGGTAACTATTTCACCAGCTTTTGCTGCTTTTTATACCTACAACTTGCCGCCAACTATCACTCCAAATTCAACGAACCCGCGTAACTTTGTTGACCCTGGTAAAAAGGCACGATTTAAAGTGGAGTGTACCAACCAAAAAGGCAACGGACAATCTATTGTAAGTGGTATTTGCAAAGTAAGAAGCAATAATCCATACATTACCATCACAGATAGTTCATCCGCATTAAATAACATTGGCTGGAACAATAAAGCCTGGTCGGCAGATGAATTTGAGATTGACATTGCTCCAAATACACCTCCCGGAACAAATGTGTACATAGATTTTATTGTACAAGAAAACGGACAGGACTTCATAACAACATGTATTTCTATTCCTATTAGACCTTTAGTTTATTCGCCCACTAGTGCATCCACCATCGACGATGATAGCAATCCGGATAGTCGGGGTAATAATAACGACGTTTGTGAACAGGGAGAAATTATTGAGTTTTACCCATGGTTAGATAATATTTCCACCTTAAATGCAGAATTTGTTAGAGGACGTTTTGAGAATCTTGATAACCTCAATTATGTAACTATATGGGACAGTGTACAGGGAATCAACACCACTGTTTATAATGCAGGCTGGTGGAATTACGCCTTTGCGCAGCCAGCAATCATAAATGCAAATTCTTTGAACACAACTCCCGAATATGATTTTGTATTCAATTACAACAATACCAACATCATCAATAACTTTAAATTGTATATGGTGATGGCAGGTGGCTTTAAATTGTTTTCGGGTAATGCACTTTCATTGGTACAGTGGTCGCTTCCTTATACATTCAGAGCCTCAGGATCTGTTTCAATTGAATCTGTAACAGATACTAAAGATCTCTTTAATGTATATCCTAATCCAACAAATGATTTAATTAGGATTGTTAACAAAAACGAAAATGTAGCTTCGCCTTATGTTATCTTTAACTCAATAGGAATACAAGTAGTAACAGGCAAACTAATAGGCCCAACTACAACAGTTGATATGAAGCATTTGCCAACCGGTATTTATTTGCTGCAAGTTGGTGAAAGAGAAAAACGTGTTTTTAAACTGATAAAAAATTAGGTTTTGAAAGGGCATTGTTAGCAATGCCTTTTCGTTTGCATAGTAGCGAATGTGTGAAATGGTTGGGTATAGAACCGAATGGATGAAGACATGACAGCAGCCTACCGTTGATTGGCAATTTCCCCATTTATTCTTGAATAATTCAACCCATTTATGCGTGTTCATTTATGCAGTTTTTTTTATTGAAAAAAGTGTTAGTGACCATTGGCAGCAGTTGCGCAACTAACCGTAAACAAAGAACCATTAGAGCATGACTAACGGAGAGTTCAACACCGCAAATACCACCGGAGGTACACTAGGTGGTACCATACTGGTAATACTTACCAATTTTCCCATGTACGACATAAGTAAAACCATCCTACTCGCTGTTTAGGAGCCATTACCAGTTTTTGCATAAGTGTTACTTTGCAATATCTTTTTAAGAAAAAAAAGTGAAATGAGTTATGTATTTCATTGGAAGAGCCAAACCGAGTGTTTGGCTTTTTTGTTTTTTCAGTTGTTTTGCAGATCTGTTAATTTTTTTAAACTCCCAAAAAATAGGCGAACTAAAAAGAAAAATAAGCACAATACCCAACTTAAGTAGGTTTAAAATCCAATCTAAAATTAGGCGCCATAAATACTGCCTAAAAGAAGTACTCGAAATAAATCTCGTCGGGGTTAACTGTTAGAGGCTGGTTTCCAACAATGGTAGAGGATAACAATTACTGCATAAAATAACCAGTTAATCATCAAAAAAACTACAAAATAGTTTTAAAAGCCCCTAAATAGATCATTAAGGGCTTTTTTTGTTGATAAGAAAAAGAAGTTTTTAGCTAAAAAAAAACGTAGAATTACATATGTAGTTTTTGTTTTTTATTATTGATATTAGTGATATAATGTCTAATATATAATTTTGTCATTAAAGTTGATAATTGAAGGATAATAGTTGATGGGAATGGATATTAATTAGTAAACAGCAATTATAAACGAAGATACTTATGAAATATATACAACCAAAATTAAATCAGCATTCGTTCACTTGTCCAACCTGTGGAGTATTAGCTAAACAAGAATGGATTAAACTAGGAATGAGGTTTGAGAATTTCGCAAATAGTAATAGTAATATATTAGGTTCTGCAACTTGCCAACATTGCAAGGAAACTTCAATTTGGATAAGAGAAGAAATGTTTTATCCTGACAATGGAAATTGTCCTTTTCCAAATACCGAAATGCCTGAAAGTGTAAAAAATATTTACCTTGAAGCTGCATCAATAAGTAATAAATCACCTAGAGGTGCAGCTGCACTATTGCGACTTGCATTACAACTTTTATGTAAGGAACTAGGAGAATCTGGGGAAAATGTAAATACAGATATAAAGAATCTAGTGATAAAAGGACTACCTGAAATAGTACAGCAATCATTAGATGTTGTTAGGGTTACAGGTAATGATGCAGTTCATCCAGGGCAAATAGATACAGATAATCAAGAAACTGTAGGTCAATTATTTGATTTAATAAATGTCATAATCGAGTATATGATTGCACTTCCTAAAAAAGTCAGTGGAATTTATACAAGTTTACCTTCAAATAAAATTGATGGTATCATTAAACGTGATAGTAAATAAATACTGCTTGTAATTAGTAATTAATTTAATTGATTTCTGAGATTAACAGATTAAGAAAAAAAATAAAGTATTAAATATATTATAAACTAATAGTAAAAGTTAATAAGTATATGGCATTTGATAAAGCACAATGGAAACATGTTATTTTCCAAAATAATAATAGTTCTGTATTAACATGTCCAAGATGTAATAGAGGAAACCTAAAAAGCATAAATGGCACTTTTCATTTTAAGGAAAGTAGAGATTCTAGGGAAGCTCATGTTGATTCTGATTGGATGCCTGATTGGTTAGAGACTAGATTTGTTATGATCCTACAATGTAGTAATAATAGTTGTATGGAAATAATAACTACAACAGGTAAGGGGTCACAAGAAGAAAAATTGAGTCAAGATAATATGGGAAATTATTCTCATGATGCCATTAGTTATTTTATACCCTTATATTTTTATCCTCCACTTAATATAATAGAAATCTATGAAGAGTATCCAGATGATTTGAAAGCAGAATTGAAAAATTCATTTTCTCATTTCTTCTCAGATTATTCGTCTTGTGCAAATAAAATACGTGTGTGTGTCGAATTATTATTAGATAATCTAGGCATAAAAAAATATAGTATAAAAGACAAACCCTTATTTTTAAATACTAGAATTGAAGAATATGAAAAAGTAAAACCTGCAATTGGACATAAGTTAAGTGCAATAAAATGGATAGGAAATGCAGGTAGTCATTATGATAGTATTAAAAAGGATGACCTTATAGATGCATTTGCTTTATTAGACTATAGCCTAAGGAAGATCTATAAAGATGATGAGAAAGAGATAGAAGAATTAGCTACTGCAATCAATAAAAGTAAAGCACCACGTTCAAAATCTGCAAGTAAAAAGAATTAGAGCAACCGTTTTTTTCTTGTTGAATTTTAAGTAAATCTAATGCATGTTAAAATGGAAAAACAGCTTAAAAAAAAAGGGATTAACTGTTGCGGAACAAATCGAGTAATACTTGGCTGGTAAATTTAAACTCAAAATTGCTATGAAAGCTGGAATTAAAAATGCAAAAATCGCTAAGCGTTGTAAAGTAGTTAAGTAATTATGGCTATTTACGATAAAGATGGAAAACAATTGTCACCATGCATTTGCTCATGGGCAAGATTTGCTTTGGATTATAAATCATCTAAGCCAAAGAATTCAAAACGATGCTCATCAGAATATTGGGATAAAACTATAGATAAAGTTGGAGCTGGCTTACCTAAAGGCAGAATTAGAAAAGCTAAGATTAGCTACCCACCTTGGGATTAGGCGTACAATAAATAATTACAATATTCTAGATACTTTATAAATATTACGTATTTTTTAGTTAATTTATTGCAGTTCCACAAACTAAATCTTACATAAAAACAAGTACCTAAACCTGATATTGAAGAAAAACAACATATTTTATTTACATTAGAATCCTAATGAAAGAAGCGAGAATTAAAAAAAATATAAATAGTATAAGAGACAACTTTTCTAATGGCAGTGTTGGAGGTTTCCTTGTTGACAATATTAAAAACAATTCCAACTTATCTTTTGTTACCGCCTATTTTACCATATACGCTTACGAAAAACTAAAGCCGCAACTTGACAACGTAAATTCATTAAGACTACTTTTTGGCGAACCTCGTTTTATTAAAAGTGTAGCTTCTTCTACGGATGCTAAGAACTATCAAATTGAGGATGACAAGTTGGTTATACCTGTTGAGAACAGACTTCAACAAAAAGTTTTAGCTAAACAATGTGCAAACTGGATAAGAGAAAAGGTTGAAATTAAATCAATGGTTCGACCTGACTTTTTACACGGTAAACTTTACCATATCGAAAAACCAAATGGAGTTGAAGATGCCGTAACAGGCAGCTCCAACTTTACGGTTAACGGACTTGGCTTAGGTTCAAGACCAAATATTGAACTAAATCTTGTTGTAAATGACAGACGAGACTTGTCTGACCTTAAAGAATGGTTTGACAAACTTTGGAACAATGAAATGGAAGATGTGGAAGTAGAAGATGTAAAAGACCAAGTGCTGAAATACATTGAACTTCTTCACCGTGACAATAGCCCTGAGTTTATTTATTATAAAACCTTATTTCATGTTTTTGAACAATACCTCAATGAAACTGATGCTTCAGGACTTTCAGACATTAAAGCCAATCTTTATGATTCGGATATTTGGAAAACGCTTTTCACTTTTCAGCAGCACGGAGTTAGAGGTGCAATAAACAAGATTTTAAAATACAACGGTTGCATCATTGCCGATAGTGTAGGTTTGGGAAAAACCTATGAAGCATTGGCAGTCATAAAGTATTTCGAAATGCTTAATTACCGCATTTTGGTTTTAACACCTAAAAAATTGAGAGATAATTGGACCGTATACCAATCTCATAAAGGGCACACGTTAAACCCTTTTCTTAAGGATCGATTCTCTTACACGGTAATGTATCACACAGACCTGAGCCGCGAAAAAGGTTTTACAGAAGCCGACAATATTGATTTATCAAATTTCAATTGGGGGGCCTATGACCTTGTTGTTATAGATGAAAGCCATAATTTCAGAAACAATAAAAAAGGAAAGAAAGACGAAGAAGGAAATACTATTCGTATGAGTCGTTACGAAAGATTGATGCAAGACATTATTCTTGGTGGCAAAAAAACAAAGGTGCTTTTATTAAGTGCAACTCCTGTAAACAACGAACTGAAAGACCTGCGTAATCAGTTAATGTATATCACAGCAGAAAACGACACTGCCTTTGCCGGTGATGATGACGGTAAGTTGGGTATTGACAGTATTGCGGAATTATTGAGGCAGTCGCAATTGAGATTTACAAATTGGGCGAAAGCCAGAATGAAAGAAGAACGAACAACAAGAGATTTATTAAACGATTTGGATTCGGCATTCTTTAAGTTGTTAGATGCTTTGACTATTGCCCGTTCACGAAAACATATTACCAAATATTACAAATCAGAAATGGAACGTATTGGTGGTTTTCCAGACCACGAACCTGTTCATTCTATTTATCCTGAAATTGATATTAAACAAAAATTTCTTTCTTACGACAAATTGAATGAGAAAATAAGTAAATACAAACTGGTTCACTTTACGCCAAGTTCTTTTGTATTGCCTGCGCACAAGGCTTTGTATGAAGAAAAGGTAATGAAGAAATCAGGACCTGCTGCTGTTAAAATGTTTTCGCAGGAGTTACGTGAGAGTTACTTAATCGGAATGATGAAAGTAAACTTTATGAAACGCTTAGAAAGTTCCATTTATTCATTCCGTGAAACTTTACAACGAACCATAAACCGCATAGAAAATTTGGAAAACCGTATTGATCGTTTCCAAAAATACAAAGATGAAAATCCTGATTTGGAAATTGACGATTTAGATATTGATGCTATTGAAGATGATGACTTGAGAGAAGCTTTGGAAGTGGGTGAAAAACTCACTTTTAAAATGAATCATTTAAGATTAGATGATTGGAAAGCAGCAATGCAGGAAGACAAAGACCAATTGTATGAATTGCTTTTGAGAGCTAAAGATGTAGATGTCAAACGTGATGCGAAACTAAAGGAACTAAAAGACTTAATCAAAAAGAAAGTTCAAAACCCTACTATTACCAAAAAAGGCACAGAAAATAAAAAGGTTATCATTTTTACTGCTTTTGCGGATACTGCAAAATATCTATATGTTAATTTGGAGCAATGGGCAAAAGAAGAATTGAGAGTAAACATTGCTTTGGTAACAGGTGGTAATGAAAACAAAACTACATTCAAACCAAAAGGCTTTTCAGAAAACACAGAGTTCAATCATATACTCACCAACTTTTCGCCAATTAGCAAGAAGCGGAGTTCTCAAAAAACAATGCCGAAAGACGAAGATGGAGAAATTGATATTCTCATTGCTACAGATTGTATTAGCGAAGGACAAAACTTACAGGACTGCGATTACTTAGTAAATTATGATATTCACTGGAATCCAGTTCGTATCATTCAGCGTTTTGGACGTATTGACAGAATTGGTTCTATAAATAACAAAGTATATTTAGTTAATTTTTGGCCAACAAAAGACCTTGACAATTACATTAAACTGAAATCAAGGGTTGAGGCACGAATGGCTTTGGTGGATATTAGCGGAACAAACGAAGACAATCTTTTGAACAAAGAGCAAATTCAGGAACTGGTAGAAGATGATTTGAAATTCCGTGACAAACAATTGAAACGCTTGCAAGATGAAGTGTTGGATATGGACGAATTGAATGAAGGCGGTGTTTCGTTAAGTAACTTCTCTTTGGATGATTTCCGCATGGATTTGCTCAACTTCATTGAAGCAAACCGTAATGAATTAGAAGCAGCCCCACTTGGCATTTATGCTTTAGTACCTTACAAATTAGATTCAACTCTCTTCAATCAGGATGCTTCGGAAGTAGTAAAACCTGGTGTAATATTTTGCTTGAGACAATTAGGCGACAGTGCCGGAAACGAAAAAGTAAATCCATTACAACCTTATTTTTTAGTGTATGTTCGCAATGATGGAACAATACGTTACAACTTTACTCACCCAAAACAAATACTCGATATATATCGCTTGCTTTGCACAGGTAAAAACGAACCGATACAGCAATTGTGCGATTTATTTAATGAAGAAACAAATAACGGATTAGACACCAGCCAATATGCGTCTTTGCTTGCCAAATCTATAGAAGCAATAACAGGCACATTTAAGAAAAAGAATCTAGGAATGTTATCAGGCAGCCGAAACGCAACCATCATTCCACAAGAAAAACAACTTGACGGTGCTAATAAATTTGAACTCATTACTTGGTTAGTTTTAAAATAACAATGACAGATAAAGATTACGATAAACTCAAGCTGATAGAAGAAGCTATTCAGGCTTTCAACAGTAAAAAACTGTATGAAAGCAGTTTGGCTTTGTACAAGGCTTTAGACTATACAAGTAATAAAACAGAACGCATTAGCCCTGCTACTTTTGATGGATTTATTGATAGTTTCAATCTTTCTAAAAATGACATCAACAAAGACAAAGCTTTTGTAAGCCATTGGAAACACATTGAATTTGTTTTTCAGGTTGCCGATTCTGAAATTACACGTGTGCAATCGTTATTTGATACTGGTGAAGTGGACAGAAACGAATACCAAAGTTTCTTGTTCTTTACTATCCAACTCAAAGAAGAAAGCTACAAACGTAGCGACCTTGTTAAAATTACCCGTGAACTGAATGTGCCTTTTAAAATGCCTGTAATTGTGTTATTTCATTATGGGAACAAGCTTACGTTATCCATTATTGACCGTAGGTTACATAAGAAAGACACCAGCAAAGATGTGTTAGAGAAAGTTACTTTAATCAAAGACATTGACATTGCCAATCCGCAACGGGCACATAAGGAAATACTGAAAGACTTAAGTCTGAATGAACTTTACAAAAAATTTGAATTTCACAGTTTTGTAAAACTGCACGAAGCGTGGAAAGCAACACTCAATATTTCTGAACTCAACAAGAAGTTTTACAAAGAGCTTGCCTATTGGTATTTCTGGGCTTTGCAGGAAGTGGAATTTCCGGATGATGAACTGAAAGATGATAAAACCCGAAACCCTGTAAATGTTATTCGACTAATTACCCGATTGATTTTTGTGTGGTTCCTGAAAGAGAAAAATCTCATTCCCGATGACCTTTTCAATAAACGTGAACTGGATAAAATACTCGACTACAAAGACAAAACTGGAAGCACGTATTATAAAGCGATTTTACAAAACCTGTTCTTCGCTACGCTGAACACCGAAATGAACAAGGATGTAAAAGACAAAAATAAAATAAGCCGAACCTTTGTAAACCGTAACACAGGTGTGCCGCATTATTTCCGTTACAGCCGTTTTATAAAAGACCAGGATAAGTTTGCCAAATGGATGGACAATATTCCTTTCCTCAATGGCGGTTTGTTTGAGTGTTTGGATAAACGAACCAAAGACAAAAGCATTTATATTGATGGATTTTCGCAACAAGTAAAAAACGAGACTTTGGTTACCGTTCCCGATTACTTATTTTTTAGCGATGCACCCCGAAACATTGACCTAAACAATACCTTCCATACCAAAGGTAAGAAATACGAAGTGCGGGGATTGATTGATATTTTGAGCCGCTACAAATTTACCATTGAAGAAAATACACCGGTAGAAGAAGAAGTTGCTCTTGACCCCGAATTATTGGGCAAAGTATTTGAAAACCTGTTGGCATGTTATGATGATGGTGATGATATAAGCACACGAAAATTGACTGGTTCTTTCTATACGCCAAGAGAGATAGTAAACTATATGGTGGACGAAAGTCTTATCACATACCTGTGCAACAGTTTACTGAAAGAAGAAGATGAGAAGAAGAGAGAAGAACTGAATGCAAAATTACATCACTTATTTTCTTATACTGTTGAAGAACCAAAGTTTACCGATACAGAAAAGAAAGAACTGATTGATGCCATCGATACCTGCAAAATATTGGACCCTGCCTGTGGTAGTGGAGCTTTCCCGATGGGTATTTTGCACAAACTGGTTTTTATTCTTGGCAAGCTCGACCCCAACAACAAACGCTGGAAACAAAAGCAGCAGGACAAAGCCAAACGAGACAAGGCATTGGCAGAAAAAATGGAAGACGACAAAAATAGAGATGCTGCCATAAAGGAAATTGACAAACGTATTGAGGATATTGAAAAAGCCTTTAACCAAAGCAACCACGAATTAGACTTTGCACGAAAACTTTATTTGATTGAGAATTGCATTTATGGCGTGGATAAGCAACCTGTGGCGATACAGATTTCTAAACTCCGCTTTTTTATTGCTCTGATTGTTGACCAAAAAACAGAGAATGACACTGAACCCAACAGAGGCATTAGGCCATTACCCAACTTAGAAACAAAATTTGTAGCCGCTGATACTTTGAAATATTTAGAAAAGGAACACACTACTCTATTCACAAATCCCGAAATTGATATAAAGAAAAATCAACTAAAGAAAGTAAGAACAGACCATTTCCGAGTGAGAACAACAAATGGGAAAGAATCATTAAGATTAAAAGACGAAGTATTACGAAATGAGCTAAGTAGTTTGTTAGTTTTAAATCACGAATTACAGCCAGCAACCGCAAAAAAAATTGCTAATTGGAATCCTTATGACCAAAATTCATTTGCTGAGTTTTTCGACACTGAATGGATGTTTGAAATAGATGGTGGGTTTGATGTAATATTGGGAAATCCGCCTTATGTAAGTGCAAATAATATGTCTATTCATGATAGAAATTATTTTAACGCTTCCAGTGATTACAAAACACTAAAAGGTAAATGGGACTTGTATATTGCTTTTACTGAACGGTCATTGAGACTACTTAATGGTAGAGGAGTATTTTCTTTTATAATTCCATTTGGCTTTCTAAATCAACCTTTCGCAGAGGAAATTAGAAAATACATTCTAAAAGATTATTCAATCTTGAGTATTGTTGATTTACACAACAACAAAATATTTGAAAGTGCGACTGTCCCTTCTTGCATTCCAATTATTGAAAAAGCAAAGTCGAAAAAACATAATGTTTCAATATTAGAATTTGCTGATGATTATTTTGTTGAAAAGTATACAATAAACATTACAAAATACCACGAAACAACCCAAAATATGTTTCGAACTGAAAACCTTGATTTGACTTCTGGACTTCTGGATAAAATTAAATCAAAAGGTATTCAATTAGACACACAGTTTTACACTTCCACTGGTGCAGAAATTCACGGTAAGGAATCAAGGGATAAAAAAGGTAATACTATATCCGGCACTAGCAAATTTGATGTTCTAATTAATAACTTTTCAAAAGGGCTTAAACCCTATATTGAGGGTTCTTCAATTGAAAAATCCAAAGACGGAAGATATTCATTTCCTAAAATTGAAGCTTGGCTAGATTACTCTAAAGCCGAAATAATGCGTTCACCTAAATTCAAAGAACTATTTGATTCCGATAAATTAATAATTAGAAGAAGTTCAGGGTTACTACGAATTTTAGCAATCTATGATGAAAGAAAAATTCACACATCTGAAAAGTGTTTGATAATAATCCCTAGGGACAAATTGCCAAAAAATGCAAGCCAATTTTCACCCAAAACTGAACTTGAATTAAAATACCTTATTGCAATATTAAATAGTAGACTAATTGATTTCTATTACGCTTCGGTTTATGGTGGTTTTATTGATGTTTATCCTAACAATTTAAAAGAATTACCAATTGCAAATTCAGAATTAAAAAAGAGAGAGCCAATAATTGGTTTAGTAAATCTCCTTTTATTCCTTAAAATGCAAGAAGATAGAGATGCTGATAATTTGATGTATTGTCAATATATTGATTATGTAATTGACGGCTGCATTTATGAACTCTACTTTGGCGAAGAAATGAAAAAAGCTGGAGTAGATATTTTGGCTTTGGTGGAGAAAGATTTGGAAGCGGTAAAAAAACTAAGCCCTTTAAAAGCCGTTGCTAAGCTCTATGAGAAATGGCAAGAGCCCAAGAATGAAGTCCGCAATCGTTTATTGTTAATGGCCACCCGTTGCCCTGATACCATTGGGGTAATAGAAGCAAGTGTAAGTTAAAAGATGAAAGGCATTGAGAAAATAACCATACAGAATTTTAAGGCTTTTGGTGCTGAGAAAACTTTCAACCTGAGAGGAAAACATTTGTTGGTGTATGGCCCGAATGGCAGCGGTAAATCAAGTTTGTATTTTTCTCTCTATACAATCTTACAATGTGAGACCAAAACACCTGCAAAAATCAAAAACTACTTTGACCGTACAAAAGATGAGAACCTTCTAAATGTTCACGAACCTTGGAACAAAGCATCTTTCATAAAATTGGTTCTTACTGATAACAAGAAGAAAATTTATAAGCTAAACAATAAAGGACTTTCTCCTTCTGATGTAAGGCTAAGACCTGTTTTAAGTGAAATGAATTTAGCCAGTGAGTTTATTAGTCACCGCTTGCTGATTAACTTTTACAATTTTCGCAACTCAAAAGAAATAGACTTATATCAGGTTTTTGAACGTGATATTTTTCCATTTGTGCAACGAGAAACAGGAAGAAAATTACTGTTTGAGGAAATCATAAAAGAATTAAAAACCAAAGGTGAAAATGGTTTAAAAGGGAAAAAGCAGTTTGATAACTGGAAAGCAGAAATTGCAGCCCTTAATGCTGAACTTGAAAAGCTTATTAATTATATCGATAAAAACGCAACTACCTTTCTTCACACCCATTTTCAGTTCAAGAATTTAAAGATTGTAGTAAAAGTTAAGAAGGGTTTTGACTTTCGTAAAATTGGCACAACTGCAAACTATGAGTTACTTCCTCCATTCATAAAACTTTCTATTCAGCAACTAAAGCCACATGCAAAGCCTAAAGATATTGATAGGCCGCAATCCTTTTTAAATGAAGCGAAACTAACAGCCATTGCATTATCCATTCGTTTCACCATTCTTGAAAAGCGACCAAAGAAGCCTGAAATAAAAATTCTTGCTTTGGATGATTTGCTTATTAGTTTGGATATGAGCAACCGAATGGATGTACTGAAAATGATTTTCAATTTATATGAGAAAGACTATCAACTTTTCTTTTTTACTCACGAAAGGGGCTTTTATAATGAAATCAAACGATGGACGGAAGGCAATGACACTAATTGGAACTATATAGTTTTCAAAGAAATGGTTGACAATAAAATTCAAACAGAAAACGATAAGGAGGAAATACAAAAAGCAAAGCAATACCTAAAAGATAATGATTTTGATTCATGTGCATTGGCTTTACGTAAAGTTGTTGAAGGTTCAATTAAGGATTATCTAAAAAAAATGAAAAGTTTTGATGAAGGTCAGTTCTCATCATTAAGTGCACATATAAACAAGGCAATAACATTTTTGCAGAATTCTACCAGACAAGAAATTCAAGACATCATCAATGGTTTTGATTTACCACATGAGATACTCAAAAAGTTTCCAGTTGCTTCTAATGCAGACATTGATGCAATTGCCGGAATAACCAATCCGGAGAAAACAAAACTTAAGAAAATTAGAAAAGCTGTATCAAAGGTTGTAATCAAGCATCACAAAGACAACATTAAAATAGTAGAACTAATAAAAAAGGTAGACCATTTTGTAGAACGTTCATTGAATTTAGGTGCACATACTTCTTCTGCTCCCATTTATAAAGCAGAACTTGAAGCAGCTTTGGTAATTGTTGAAGACTTGAAAAAGAAGTTAAAGGAGATACAACTATGAGGCATCGCACAGGTTTAAGCACATTTACAAGCCGCTAAAGCCAGCAAACAAACCAAAGCTTGCTAAAAAGTATGCTTGCCAAACCGCACAGGTTCCTTGCAAACGGGAAATAAAAACTAAAGACAGTACAGTAGTTTGTGAATCTAGTTTGGTGTAAGTCGAGGTTTAAAGCTCTACATTAACATTTTTTGTGATAATTTCCACTTTTTTTAAACCCACTCTCCATGAAACCCCCAACCCCCACAATCCTCTTCCTCGTCCTCCTCTTAACATCCCTCAAAACCTATGCACAACAACCAAAAATTGAAGTGCTCATTCATGCAAGAGTGGACACGACGAAAAAAGAAGTGAAAGAGGTAGCGGATCTCTGGATAAATTATTTGAATGCAACACCCGACAGTGTATACGACAATCCGTATTGGAACCAAGCCGAAAAACTTAGCTATCAGAATTTCGATTTTTCTGTACCGTACTTGTACCAGTTCCCCTCTAGCCAATTACTGGGCTATTACAAACCCACTGTTTTATCCATCGAAAAGGAGGGAGCGTATTATGCCATCAGAACAATTTTTGCAGCAGAAGGGCTCGAAGGGGGATATCGAAAATCGAACCCTTGGTGCATCACCAAACTATATGCTATTAAAGAAAACGGACAATGGAAATTGAAAAATGCATTTCCAATACTCACAGAAAATTGGACCCAAAAAACAATCGGGAAAATAACATTCTTTTACCCTCCAAACCATACATTCGATGAAGCCCTTGCCAATAAAGCCAGCCTGTTTTGTAATGCATTAAGCGAAGAATTCCAATTTCCGCAATGGAAGCCCTTCGATTTTTACATCACAAACAGTGGCGACGAATTGGGCAATCTCTTGAACTTCGACTTTTTTTATGCCGGTTATACCACAGGTATTGGCATAAACGAAAACCGTATGCTCTTGAGTGGTTTAGGTTCGGAATTTTATCCTCATGAATTTGTTCATTTAATTGTTCCCAATATAGTAAGGCACGCCTTAATTGAAGAAGGATTTGCCACCTGGAAAGGCGGTCAAGGGGGCAAAACATTTGAAGAAAGCGCAAGCATTTTTGCCAATGAACTGTATGCAAATAAAACAGTACCTTTTACCGATGTACTCAACAAAAAATGGGGCTGGCAATATGCTGCCTATTATACCACTGGTGCAATTTTATGTAAAGCGGCGTATAATAAAGGTGGAGTAGCCTTGGTTAAAAAACTGTTAGAAACACCCGATGACAATGCCAAATTAATTCAAACCATCTGTAGTATTTTCGACATAAAAGAAAAAGAGCTGGATGCTTTTTGGAGAAAGGAAGTATTGAAATTTAAGACATCAACCAAATGAAATTATCCTACAAACTTCATAAAAATATCGATACTGTTTTTGACTACTTAACCAACATGCAAAAATTTGTAACGGTACATCCTGTAATTTATAAAATGGAGCATATTGCTAACCTTAAGTATTTGGTGTATGAAACATTAAGAATGGGTTTTATTCCATTTTCGTTTACATACCCCGTGACTATTGAAAAAAGCGATTCCGACTTTAGCATTACAATGCGCGCAAGGGTATTTAGAATAACTAACATAGAAATGAAATTTGTGTTAACAGCGGAAAACGATTATACAATTGTGGAGGAGGAAATTAAGTTCAAATCGCTTTTGCCTGTTAAATTTATAATGGAAGCTATTTTTAAGAAACAACATGCACAGCTCTTTAAAAATATTGAAATGAAATAATTAAATTTAAAAATTGAATCATTACCAACGTAACATAAAACATGTTAAAAACGAAAATTTGTATAGCAGGCATTGGCGGAGTTGGTGGTTATTTCGGTGGGCTGTTGGCTAATTATTATGAACATCATAAAGAGGTAGAAATTAGTTTTATTGCACGTGGCAAACACCTAGAAGAAATCAGGAAAAATGGACTTAAAGTAATAAAGCAGGAGAAGGTATTTTTCGCCAAACCACATATTGCCACAAACAATGCTTCCGAAATTGGAATTGCAGATTACATAATCCTTGCCACCAAAAGCTATGATCTGGAGGCCATCATTCATCAATTAAAACCTTGTATACATAACAACACCATTCTAGTACCGCTGCTGAATGGAGTCGATAGTTCAGCTCGTATACAAAACATTTTGCCCAACAACCTCGTAGTAGAAGGCTGCGCATACATCGTTTCTCGAATAAAAGAATACGGCGTAATTGAAAACAGCGGGAACATTGAAAAGATGTACTTCGGCTTGGATAATTTTGTAAATGAACGTTTAGTATTGCTCGAAACTTTATGCAGAAATGCCGGTATTGATGCAAACTTAACAGAAAACATTTCGAGCGTTATTTGGGAAAAATTTGTATTCATTTCGGCTATTGCTACCGCAACTTCTTATTTTGATAAATGCATTGGAGCGCTTTTAGCAGACGATGAAAATCTTAAAACCATCAGCCTATTAATTGAAGAAGTTATACAAGTAGCAAACGCCAAACAAATAAATATTTCGAACGATTTATTAGCAAAAACACTTACTAAATTAAGCTCTTTACCCTATGAAACCACTACTTCTATGCATGCCGACTTTACAAATAACAAAGCCGCCAACGAATTAACTTCATTAACAGAATATGTAATTATAGAAGGTCGGAACTATGGGGTAGAAACACCTGTTTTTGAGAAGGCATTTGTTGCACTCAAAATGAAAAGCGGCATTTAAATAGAAAACAAGAAAGATGAACCTATTAATTGAAACAGAACGACTCATTTTAAGAGAATTAGAATACTCTGACGAACAGGATTTATTTGAAATGGATTCTGACCCAGAAGTTCATAGGTTTATTGAAAACAAACCAGTTAAATCAATTGCCGAAATAACAAAAGTGATAGAAATGCTTAAAATACAATACAAAGAAAATGGGATTGCACGATGGGCGGTGGTTGATAAATTAACAAATGAATGTGTTGGTTGGGCTGGCTTAAAATTCTTCAATCAGCCATTAAACAATCATAATAATTTTTACGAATTGGGGTATCGATTTAAGAAGAAACACTGGGGAAAAGGTTTTGCTACAGAATCCTCCAATGTAATTTTAGACTATGGATTTAAAAATTTGAATACCGACATTGTTTACGCAATAACGGACCCTAATAATGTAAATTCAAAAAAGGTTTTAACGAAGTTAGGATTTGATTTTAAAGAAACATTTGATTACGAAGGCGATCCAACCGATTGGTTTGAATTAAAAAAGTCAGTTTGGGAAAGTAGAAAATTGTAGTGCAACACCCCTAATACCAAACGATTAAAAAGAAATGAATATATTTATCAAAACAGAATCCTATGAATACTACTAAGCCAATAAAAATATTTTTAGCTATACTATTTTCGGTAATTATATTTCATATGTGCATAATGCTGAAGATAATACCCTACAGCATAACTTGGGGTGGCAGACTGACCAACGACAATGAAATGTACGTTTTTGAGAGTATTTCAATACTTATAAATGCCTTGCTATGTTGGCTTCTCTTATTGAAAGGCAAGTTTATTGATTATAAAATTTCCGAGAAAATTGTAAACGTTATTTTGTGGATTTTCTTCGGCATTTTCGTTTTAAATACAATTGGAAACATCTTTGCAAAAACAACATTTGAAAAATCGTTTGCTTTTTTAACAGCTATATCAGCAATATTATTGTGGAAAATACAGAGCAAGGAGCTAGGAGCTAGGAGCTAGGAGCAAGGAGCAAGGAGCAAGGAGCTAAGAGCTAAGAGCAGCTTGAAATTAGAGGATTTAGCATCACATAAACATTTGTACTTAAAATCGCCAAAATTGCAAAGCTAGAAGGCATTTTAGCTGAGTTTTTTTTGTACAAGCAATTATTAATATTTATTATATTTAGTTTATGAAAAAATCAACTGCTATTAGCGTTATTGAAGAATTGCCTACCGAATTTGAACTTGATATATTATTAGAAAGATTAGTCGTTATAGAAAAAATCGACAAAGGCATAGCTGATGTTAAATCAGGTAAAATTGTTAGTCATGAATCAATAAAAAAAATAGCGAATAAATGGCAAAAATAAGTTGGTCTAAATGTTCTGTTAAAATTATATTTTAGTATAGTCAACATTTATCCCCGCCCAGCAAATCTTAAAGCGGTGAACCATTACCTGCGAGCTAAACAAAACTCATCCATGAAATACATTCAACTCCTAATTCTTTCACTTTTTACTGTTTCAATTTCTTTTGGACAAAGAATAGAAACCGTTTATTTGAATGCGAAAGACAGTACTACGAACATGTATGTGGCGGTTTTTCCTGATAAAGAAATAAAATCGTTTATGGTTTTGTTAGATGGATTTGGAAATTCTGCTAAAGATTTATTCATCCAAACCGATATTCCAACATATGCTGCTCAGCAAGGGATATTAACCATTATTCCAGTGTTAAAAACCGGTTCATCTTTCTTCTGTAGTGATTCTGCCTCTCATCAATCGGTAAAAGAAATAATCGAGCTTGTGTATGCTAAATACGAATTAAGAGGGAAGAACTTTTTCATCGGTGGTTTTTCTATTGGTGGAACTTGTGCAGTAAAATATGCCGAATTATCTGTTCAACACAACTATCCTATAAAACCCAAAGCTGTTTTTGCAATAGCTTCCCCACTAGATTGGGAACGTTATTATAATGCAGCCAAAAGAGTGGTCAGGTTATCCAGTCCGGATAAAGTAAATCCCGAAGTTTTTTACATGATAAACAGAATAGAGAAAGAAATGAAAGGAACACCCAACACAGCCTTAAAAAATTATTACGCTAATGCACCATATTCATTTTCCGATACTACACAAACTGCCATCAAAAACTTAGTTAAAACACCTATCATGATCATCTCCGAACCAGACATTCAATGGGGCTTAAAAGAACGAGGGTACGACATTTCCTATAATAATATTACCGACCATACTGGCATGATTAATGAGTTGCAGAGATTAGGCAATACAAATGCTATTTTAGTAACTACAACAGACAAAGGATACAGACAACCTAATAACCTAAAACATCCTATTTCTTGGAGCATAGCAGAGCCAGAACCACTAGTGAAATGGTTGCTGTCTCATTGAAAAGGAAGTTCAACAGGTATGAGGTTTTAGTAAATCCATAGTGTTTATTGTGCTAGAAACTAATAAAAAAATAGATTATCATTTTCCTGACATCAGGAAAACGATACCAATGCCCAAAGGTGCTGAAAAAGAAATAGATGATACTCTTTTAACAGGATATGAGTGTTAAAGAACGAGAAAAACTTAGTCTAACTGAAAAATAATTATCAGGTGTTCTTCTAAGAAATTTATGTATTCACAAATAAATACCTATAAAAAATAAAAATGACCATCAATTTCAACGAAGAGTATACTCTCGAAAACAAGCGAGTAAAATTAAGTCCGCTAAAAGCAGAAGACTATGCTAATTTAGTTCCCTTTGCCATTAATGAACCAGAGTTATGGACCTACTCTTTAGTACCCGCGAGTTCGCCAGAAAAAATGAAAAGCTATATCGACCATGCACTTAAAGCGAGGGAGAATAAAAATTCTTATGCATTTGTGGTATTTGATAAGCAGAAAAACCAATATGCAGGCAGTACACGATTTTACGATATACAACTAGAAAATGCAACGCTACAACTCGGTTATACCTGGTACGGAAAAGAATTTCAAGGAACAGGGTTAAATAAAAATTGTAAGTATTTACTTTTAGAATTTGCTTTTGAGGTATTGAATATGGAACGCGTAGAATTTAGAGCCGATAACGATAATAAACGTAGCATAGCTGCAATGAAAAGCATCGGTTGTACCGTAGAAGGAGTGCTAAGGAGCAACACCTTTAAAACCAACGGTGATCGAAGAGATAGCATTGTATTAAGCATTTTAAAAGAAGAATGGTACAGCAAGGTAAAAGCAAAACTTATGGAATATAATAGCAGATAATTTTTTTGCATTTTAAATTTAAATACTTACCTTTGGCGTTAGTAACGTATAAGATTAGTATGATCATTACTTTTGGCGACAAAACAACGCAGAAAATATGGGAAGGTGAGTGGGTTAAAGGTTTTGCCACAAATACTCAGGAGACTGTTCGTAGAAAATTGAGAATGTTGAACAATTCTTTTGACATAAAAGATTTGATGATACCACCCTCAAATAAGTTGGAAAAATTGAAGGGTAATCTTAAAGAATTTTATTCAATTAGGGTAAATGATAAATGGCGAATTATATTTCGCTGGGAAAACAATAATTCTTTTGACGTTCAATTAATAGATTATCATTAATATATAAAAAATGAAAAGGCTTAGAAATATTCATCCGGGAGAAATCTTGCTAGAGGAGTTCCTAATTCCTTTAGAAATATCTGCTTACAGGCTTTCTAAAGAAATTGCAATCCCACAGACGCGTATTTCTGAAATAATAAAAGGCAACAGACGCATTACGGCAGATACAGCGCTTAGGCTTGCAAAATTTTTTGGTAATTCAGCTAAGTTTTGGTTAGGCCTGCAAGATGATTTTGATATAGAGGACGAAACGCAACATAAAAGCAAAGAGCTAAAAACAATCAAACAGTTTGATCGTAACGTAGCGTAGTTAGTGTGCTAGTTTGCTAGTGTGCTAGTGTGCTAATGTAGCAACACCGTTCCTACATTGGCACACTAGCACGATAGCACACTATGTCGCTTTTCCTAAATCTGTGAGTATTACAACTCATATTCTAAATTGTGTAAGGTATTTTTCATCAATAGGCATCACCTTTACACTTAGTAACGATACAGTTACTACCAAACATAGATCAAAATGGATAACAATAACTTTCAAAACTGCATAGACGCTTGCGCACATGGAAAAATTGTCCATCTACTTGCGTAAGTCATCCATTTTAATACTTCATCTGCATTTGCACATTTGTATCATAAATAATGATATAATTTAAAAAATAACAAATGGCAAATTTTCAAGTTCCTAACAGAGGAGAAGTATCTGTAAACAATCAAGAGATTTTTGATAATCTTAAAAATGGATTAGGCATGGTTCCAAATTTATATGCGGTAATGGCATTATCTGAAACGGCATTAAGCAACTACCTAAGTTTCCAAAATGCTAAAACTTCTTTTTCAAACAAAGAAAAGCAAGCGGTTAATTTAGTAGTAAGTCAGGTAAATGAATGTCACTATTGCCAATCAGCGCATACTTTGTTAGGCACTATGAATGGCTTAACCGAAGAGCAAACTATTGAAATTAGAAAAGGAAATGCATCGTTTGACAATAAATTGAACACATTGGTTGTACTTGCAAAAGAAATAACTACTAAAAAAGGGTTTGCTTCAGCAGAAACGATAGATGCATTTATAAATGCAGGCTATACAAAAGGGCAGGTAATTGAATTAGTGTTTTTAGTAGCTGAAAAAACAGCCATGAACTACGTTCAAGCGATATCAAATGTAGAGATAGACTTCCCATTGGCAAAAGTAATTTAATAATTAATGGAGGAGGTTGTTTATATTTTATAATCAGCCTCCTTTTTTTTAAAAACACATTATGGAAATTAAAAGATTACCAGTTCCACCATTTAATTTAGAAACTGCTTTGCTAAAAGTGCAAGCAGCCGAAGATGCTTGGAATACAAAAGACCCTGAAAAAGTGTCTTTGGCTTATACAATCGATACTGAATGGAGAAACCGAACCGACTTTATTAAGGGTAGAGAGGAAGTAAAAGAATTCCTAAAACGTAAATGGGAAAAGGAATTGGGTTATATACTCAAAAAAGAATTATGGGGATTTCGTGAAAACAGGATGGCTGTACGTTTTGAATACGAATGGCACGACCATACAGAACAGTGGTTTCGTAGCTACGGAAACGAACTTTGGGAATTTGACGAAAACGGGCTCATGCAAAAACGTTTTGCCAGTATAAACGACATGCCAATAAATGTATCAGAACGAAAACTAAAATAATATCTTTGTATGATGACAAGTGAAACAGTTTTTACATTGATAAATCCACAAAATGGGAATTTAGCATTCAAAATTTTTGCGTTTGAAGACGATCGTTACTTTGACCACATTCAGCGAAATAATTATTACTCGCTCATTTGGTTTACAAAAGGCAAGGGAAAAGCCAAAGCAGATTTCGCAGAATATGATTTTAAAGAGAACGATTTATTTTCCTTTTCGCCCTATCAACCATTTATGTTGTCTGGTAACAATACAAAAGGAATTGTAATACAATTTCACCCAGATTTCTTTTGCATCCACAAACATCAAACAGAAGTTGCTTGCAATGGTGTGTTGTTCAATAATATATATAACCCACCCTTTATAGTTGTGGATGAGCCATCGGCATCTACTTTTAGGATGTTAATTGAACAAATGAAAACCGAAATGCAAAATATTGCATTGGCACAATATGAAATACTAATTTCCTATCTGAAAATATTTTTAATTACAGCCTCTCGATTAAAAACAGAGCAAGAACCAAATGCACTAAAATCTGTAGCAGATATTAAAGTTCCATTTGTGTTACAAAGTTTAAAAGAAGCAATTGAAAAAGACTTTAAGACCAAACATACCGCAAGCGATTACGCAAAATCTTTGAATATTTCAGCCAAAGCATTAGCTAAAATCACCAAACTACACTTCAATAAAACCCTTACAGATTTAATTTCTGAAAGAATAATTATAGAAGCAAAGCGAGAACTGTATTTAACCAATAAAGCGGTTAAAGAAATTGCCTATGAATTAGGGTATCAAGACGAATATTATTTTAGTCGCTTCTTTAAAACCAATGCAGACATTTCTCCCCAAATGTATAGAGACACCGTAGGGCATGGACGAGGTGCTTAGATTCAGAAGACATCTACATTCAAAGTAAAGAGGAAAAAGAAATTGATCCCGAAGACTTATCAAAAAATAATTTCCAAACGAAAAGCCAGGCACCAAGAATGAAAAAGGTTTTGAGGATGATATGTCGGGCAGCGATTTAGATGTTCCCGGTGCTGAATTAGATGACCAGCAAGAAAACATTGGGACCGAAGACGAAGAAAATAATTACTACAGTTTAGGCGGAGATAATCACAACGACTTGGATGAAGAGTAAGCTAGTGTGCTAATGTGCTAGTGTGCTAGTGTGCTAATCTAGCAACACCGTTCCTACATTAGCACACTAGCACACTAGCATATTAGCACACTAACTAGCCTTTCTTAACTTAAGTGAACGTTAATAACATTTAGCCATTCTACATTTGCATAATCAATAAAAAGATATGCAAAAGAAATTTTCAACTATAGTACTTGCCTTAGTGATGGCAAACAGTTTAACATTGAATGCACAAGATTCTAAAAAAGACAGTACCTACAAAAAATGGTACATCGGTAGTTCATTGTTTCTGTTAGGGAATTTTGATAAAGTAAATAATCCTGAATACATACAGTTAAATGTGGGCTATCGTTTAACTCCAAAAGATGTGATATCCTTCGAATTTAAACGCTCCATTTATTCTTGGCCAATAGGAATTCCTTTTGGGCCATCTTTTGATGCACCCGGACTAAATTACCCTGGTCACGCTCGCATACTTGCACCCACTATAGGTTACCAACGTTTTTGGTGGAAAGGAGTGTACACCTCCGTTTATGCATTAAATGCTTTTGAAAAATATTTGGATGCGGATAAGAAAAAGATTGGTAACGGATACACCTTATACATGAACTTTCACTTGGGTTATCAATTTAAATTTTTCAATAACCGTTTCTTCTTTGAACCTGCAATTGGCTGTAGTTATTGGCCAGTAAGAACTAATGTTCCAGAATCATTTAAAGCAGTAGAAAAAAAATGGCCCAATTATTTTATACAACCGGGCCTACATTTTGGAATTAATTTTTAGTGTGCTCAATTGCTCGTATGCTCGTGTACTAATCTAGCAACACCGTTCCTACATTAGCACACTAGCACACTAGCATACTAGCACACTATTTGAAGGCATTCAACCCCGTCACATCCATCCCTGTTATCAACAAGTGGATATCATGAGTTCCTTCATACGTTACAACCGATTCTAAGTTCATCATGTGGCGCATAATTGGATATTCGCCGGTGATGCCCATGCCGCCTAACATTTGGCGTGCTTCGCGAGCAGTGTTTAAGGCTAACTCAACTGAGTTACGTTTAGCCATTGATATTTGTGCTGCAGTAGCTCTGTTTTCTGATTTCAGAACACCTAATCTCCAATTTAATAATTGGCCTTTGGTAATTTCGGTAATCATTTCTGCTAATTTCTTTTGTTGCAATTGGAAACCACCTATTGGGCGATCGAATTGTACGCGCTCTTTAGAATAACGCAAAGCGGTATCATAACAATCCATGGCAGCACCCATTGCACCCCAAGCAATACCGTAACGCGCTTGATTCAAACAACCCAATGGGCCTTTTAAACCTTCAACGTTTGGTAAAATATTTTCTTTAGGTACACGAACATTGTCGAATACTAATTCGCCCGTTGCAGATGCACGTAGCGACCATTTGTTGTGTGTTTCTGGAGTAGAAAAACCTGGCATGCCACGTTCTACAATAATTCCTTTTATTTTTCCTTGTTCGTTCTTCGCCCAAACCACTGCAATGTCTGCAAATGGAGCGTTCGAAATCCACATTTTAGCACCGTTTAAAATTACATGGTCGCCATCTTCCTTAAAATTAGTTGTCATGCCACTTGGGTTCGAACCATGGTCGGGTTCTGTTAAACCAAAACAACCCATGAATTCTCCGGTCGCTAATTTTGGTAAATATTTCATGCGTTGCTCTTCCGAACCGTATGCGTAGATAGGCCACATTACTAAAGAACCTTGTACCGAAGCTGTAGATCTGATACCCGAATCGCCGCGTTCTACTTCTTGCATAATTAAACCGTACGCAATATAATCCATACCGCCACCACCGTATTCCACCGGAATAGTAGGACCGAAGGCACCAATTTCGCCTAAGCCTTTAATTAAATGTTTCGGGAATTCTGCACGTTGTGCATAATCTTCGATAATAGGGCTCACTTCTTTCTTCACCCAATCGCGTACAGAATTACGTACTAATTTGTGTTCTTCTGTTAATAACTCATCCAGTAGATAATAATCTGGAGCTTCAAATAAATCTGTTTTAGCCATCGCTATTCTATATATTTGTTAAATCGGAACAAAGGTAACAAAAAATCAAAAGGACTTTAGAATGTATAAAATCTCTTTAAATAATTTAGAATTTTATTCCCTACATGGTTATTATCAGGAAGAAAATCTAATTGGAAACGTTTTTATAGTAGATATGTTTGTAGAAATTCCCGACCATTTGCTCGAAACCGAGAATTTAGGCAGCACCGTGAATTACGAAGTGTTATACAGCATCGCAAAAGAAGAAATGCAGATCACTCAAAAACTACTCGAAACCGTAGTTAAAAACATCCACGATCGCATCAAAAACTTAAACCCAAACATCAAAAGTATCGAAGTAAGCCTACGCAAAAAACACGTCCCAATAGAGGGCATGATAGGCTCCGCCACCGTAACATATTGCAGTAAATTCTAATATCTAAATTCTAATATCTAAATATTAAATTCTAATATCTAAAACCTAAATTCTAAACTCTAAATTCTAAAACCTAATACCTAAATTCACAATTCACCATTCACAATTCACAATTCATTCAAATGTTCAGCCCGCAACACCTCAACCATTTCACTTCCATCTTAACTAAAGAGCAAATATTGTTTGCCGAAGAAGACAAACTCGATTACTCGCACGATGAAACGGAAGATTATATTTTTATACCAGATGTAGTATTAATTCCGAATAACACGGAAGAGGTTTCATCGATATTAACATATTGCAATGAACACTTCATTCCGGTTACTCCACGTGCAGGTGGAACGGGTTTAAGCGGTGGAGCATTGGCAGTACACGGTGGAGTAATTTTGAGCATGGAACGCTTCAATAAAATTATAGAAGTAGATACGCGCAATTTACAAGCAACGGTAGAACCCGGCGTAATTACGCAAGTGTTTATGGATGAAATTGCGAAGCACGAATTGATGTATCCGGTAGATCCATCGAGTAAAGGATCGTGTATGTTGGGTGGAAATTTAGCAGAATCGAGTGGTGGCCCGAGGGCAGTAAAATATGGTACTGTGAGAGATTATGTGTTAAATATAGAAATGGTTTTACCTACTGGCGAAATAATTTGGACAGGTGCCAATACTTTGAAATATGCATCGGGATATAATTTAACTCAATTGATGATTGGCTCGGAAGGAACGCTTGCCGTGATTACTAAAATTGTATTCAAATTAGTACCCTCACCTAAACATAATTTATTGTTGTTAGCTTCTTTTTACGAATCGGAAAATGCGTGCGATGCAGTGTCGGCAATATTTAGAGCAGGCATTAGTCCATCTGCATTGGAGTTTATGGAAAAAGATGGAGTAGATTGGGTGGTGAAATACGAAGGCATACATTTTAATCAGAAAGAAAACATCAAAGCGTATTTATTGATTGAAGTGGATGGAAATGAGTTGGACTTGATGTACAAAGATTGCGAAGCGATAACAGAAGTGTTGTATCAACATAAAGTAGAAGAAGTATTATTTGCCGATTCATCTGCACAGAAAGAAGAGTGGTGGCGAATGCGTAGAAACATGGCACACTCTGTAAAAGCGCACTCTGTATACAAAGAAGAAGATACGGTGGTGCCTCGTGCGGAGTTAGCAAAGTTAATTACGGGTGTAAAAGAGATTGGTGCGAAATACGGATTCAAATCGGTTTGCTACGGGCATGCTGGTGATGGAAATGTACACATCAATATTATTAAAGCAGATATGAGCGACGATGATTGGAACCATAAATTAACAGATGGAATTAAAGAAATTTTCCAACTCACAACGTATTTAAACGGAACCATTTCTGGAGAACATGGTATTGGCTATGTGCAAAAAGAATACATGCACATTAAATATTCGGAAGTAAATTTAAATTTGATGAGAGGGATTAAGAAAGTGTTTGATCCGAATGGAATCCTAAATCCTGGCAAAATATTCTAGATTTTTAGTCATTTTCTGCCTATACGGCAGGCTGTTATTTCTCAAAGCGACAATCTGTCGCTTTTTTTATTGTTTTTTTGGATTGGTATTTCAATTGATGTAGAGGTACCAAACACAAAATAAAAAAGGAGAATACAAAATGACTTACGTAAAATTTAAAAACAACGGACCCTTAACGAATACAATGTTGAATAAAATGTTCAATCCATTGTACAACGATTTTTTTGCACCAAGTGTGCACGATTCGGCAACGCACATTCCAGCGGTAAATGTTTTAGAGAGTGCAGAGCAATTTCAAATTGAATTAGCGGCACCGGGTTTAGTGAAAGAAGATTTTAACATTAAACTAGAGAAAGAAGTGTTGCACATTTCTACTTCTAAAAATGCAGAAGAAGCACAAGAAGGTACAAAATACACACGCAAAGAATTCAATTTTCATTCGTTTAAGCGTTCATTCAATTTGCCAGAAATTGCAGATCAAGATCAAATTTCTGCAGAGTATAAAGATGGAATATTAAGCGTTTCGATTGCGAAGAAAAAAGAATCGATTCCACAAGTAAAAGAAATTAAGATCTCATAATTTGGTTTTTTAGGTTAGGTGAACGGCGTGTTACAGAAATGTACACGTCGTTTTTTTTATTATTACCTTTGCATAAGAACGATTGATATTTTTCGTTTTTGAAAATGTAATCACAGAACATGAAAAAAATAATTTTCGCAATTAGCTTTATATGCAGTACGATTGTGTGGAGTAATGCACATTCGCAAAAAGGATTTACTTGGGATCGTGTAGTTTTTGGTGGAAATTTTGGAATGAGTTTTTCTACATTTGAATCCTTGGTAGCGCTTTCGCCTAGTGTAGGCTATAGGTTTACAGAGAAGCTAACGATAGGAACGGGTGTCATCTATCAATACTACGGAGTTAAATTTCCGAACTTCAAATTTAATTACAACAACTACGGAGGCAGGTTATACGGAACATATCAGATTACTGATTTTTTAATTGCGCACACCGAGTACGAGTCCTTAAATTTAGAGTACATAAGTTACAATGCAATGGGAAATCCGGATGCATCATTGCGAAGAACGGTGAACAGTTGGTTTGTTGGAGGAGGGTATCGACAATATTTTTCGCGCAACTCCACCATCGATTTAATGTTGCTTTATAACTTAACGGAAACTCCGTTTACACCTTACAGTAATCCGGTAATTAGAGTAGGATTTGGTATCGGATTATAAAAAAAATACAGAAAAATCTAAAAATTACGAACGCATGTTTATGAACTGAAGAGCTTGTTCGAAGCTTTCCGAGCGCAATAATTGGATCACATCTTGCAAATCGTCAATCTTTTTTCCACTTACTCTTAGCTGATCATTTTGGATTTGAGCTTCTACTTTTAACTTAGAATCTTTAATTTTTTTTACAATTTGTTTTGCTAATTCTTTGTCGATTCCATCTTTAATTTTTACTTCTTTGCGGATCATATTTCCAGAAGCAATTTCATCTTTTCCGAAGTCGAAACATTTTGGGTCGATGCCCTGCTTCATAGACCTGCCAATGATTACATCGCTTATGGCTTTTACGCGCATGTCGTTTTCGGTAAGAATATTTATCACATTTAATTTCTTATCATACTCAATTTCTGTCTTCGATCCGTTGAAGTCATAACGATTAATAATTTCTTTTTTTGCATTGTTAATTGCATTGTCGAGTAGTTGAAAATCTACTTTGCTTACGATGTCGAATGTTGGCATGTTGATAACTTTTTTTTAAACTTGTTTTATTAAATAAATAATTTTAAATTTATAAAAGAATTTGAAGTTGAATCAAAAAAATTATTTCAACACATTTTCAACACAAGGTTCTTTGACAAAATTTATAATGATGATGCGGAAATCTTCGGATAACCGATTCACAAATATCGATGTGATATCGACAATAAAAAAATAAATCATCAAAAAACCAAACAATTAATTTTTAACTTAAAACAAAAAAACATGGAAAAAGCAAAAAAAGCACCAGCAAAGAAAAAAGCTGCTGCAAAGAAACCAGCTGTAAAAAAAGCAGCAAAGAAAGCAGCTCCTAAAAAAGCAGCAGCTAAAAAAGCAGCTCCTAAGAAAGTAGCTAAGAAAGCAGCTCCTAAGAAAGTAGCTAAAAAAGCAGCTCCTAAGAAAGTAGCTAAAAAAGCAGCTCCTAAGAAAGCAGCTAAAAAAGCAGCTCCTAAGAAAGCAGCTAAGAAAGCAGCTCCTAAAAAAGCAGCAGCTAAAAAAGCAGCTCCAAAAAAAAAAGTAGCTAAAAAAGCAGCTTCTAAAAAAGCGGCTAAACCAGCTGCTTCAGGCGATATGAAATAATTTATCGTTAAATATTCGAGTGTTAACACAAATTTAACACTTTAGTAACTTTAAAAATAGCTCTGATAATTCTTTCAGGGCTATTTTTGTTTTTAGTTGTATATTGCAAAAAATGCCTAAAAACAGTCCTAAGCCCCCTTTTATAAACCGCGAAATCTCTTGGTTGCTCTTTAACGATCGTGTTTTGCAAGAAGCACACGACCCTACAGTGCCCTTATTTGAGCGTTTACGTTTTATGGGTATTTTTTCTAATAACCTCGATGAGTTTTTTAGGGTTCGAGTTGCCTCCGTTACGCGTATGTTGGCGGTAGATAAAAAAGACAAAGAAAGAATTTTATACAATCCGGAGAAAGTACTCAAGCAAATAAAACAGATTGTATTAAAGCAACAACAAAAATTTGAATCGCTTTACAGCGATGTATTATTAAAAGAACTGGCAGAAGAAAAAGTATTCATCATCAACGAAAACCAGTTAAACGTATCCAAAGGTAAATTTGTGAAACAATATTTTAGAGATAAAATATTGCCAAGTTTAGTGCCCATTATGATAGAAAAGGAGAAACCTTTTCCGTACCTAAAAGATCGTTCGATTTATTTGGTTGTAAAACTATTTAAGCCCGAAGACCCTAGTAAATACAAGCTTTCAGTACTTGAATTACCAACAGATTTACATTCACGTTTTTTAGTATTACCCGAAACCAATAATTTAAAATACATCATTTTACTCGACGATGTAATTCGTTATTGTTTAGATGATATTTACCATATTTTTAACATGCACTCTTACGAAGCCTATACCATTAAGCTTACCAGAGATGCAGAAGTTGATTTCGATTTAAACGATTTACAACTCAACTTACTCGATTCTTTTACAAAAAGTTTGAAGCAGCGTAAACGTGGCAAACCTGTTCGTTTTGTGTTCGACCAGTCGATGCCTAGAGATTTGCTTAAATTTTTAAAAGAAAAACAGAATTTATCCATCGATAATTTAATACCCGGAGGTAGGTATCATAATTTTAAAGATTTTATTTCCTTTCCTACTTTAAAATTATCCCATTTAAATTATTCGGAGAACATCCCTTTAGATATTCCCTCTTTTAACCAATCAAACAGCATATTTGGAGCCATTGCCAGTTCAGACAGAATTGTGCACTTGCCTTACCAGAAGTTCGATTACATTATACAATTCTTACGAGAAGCAGCCATCGACCCTAAAGTAGAATCCATTAAAATTACACTTTACCGAATCGCAAAAGAATCGATGGTGGCCAATGCCTTAATAAACGCAGCACGTAACGGCAAAAAAGTATTGGTAGTGTTGGAGTTAAAAGCCAGGTTCGACGAGGAAAATAATATTTACTGGACACAGAAGTTTTTAGAAGAAGGCGTGAAGGTATTACACAGTGTGCCGAACATGAAAATTCACTCTAAAATTTGTTTAGTGAGTCGCAAAGAAAAAGGAGAGAATACCTTGTACGCAAACTTCAGTACAGGAAATTTTAACGAAAAAACAGCGAGAATTTATGCCGACGAATCGATATTTACGGCAAATAAAAAAATTACTACCGAACTTCACAAAGTGTTTGAACACTTGGAAAGAGGCACCATCGACGGACATTATCAACACATTTTAGTGTCGCCATTAAACTTGCGCAAGCACATAGAGAAACTTATAAAAAGAGAAACAGGAAACGCAAAGAAGGGTAAAAAAGCGAGTATATTACTTAAATTAAACAGTTTAGCCGACGAGAAAATAATAGAATTACTGTACGAAGCCTCTCGAGCCGGAGTAAAAATTAAAATTATAGTACGAGGAATTTGCTGTTTAGTGCCCGGTAGAAAAAATTTTTCTGAAAACATAGAAGTTATTAGTATTATTGATAGATACTTGGAACATGCCCGTATATTCTGTTTCCACAACAGTGGTAAGGAAGTGATGTACATTTCTTCTGCCGATTTAATGCTTAGGAATTTAGACATGCGAGTAGAAGTTGCCATTCCGATTTTAGATCATAAATTGAAAAAAGAAATAAAATCGATTTTAGAATTGCAATTAACAGATAATACCAAGGCCAGAATTATAAACAAAGAAAATAACAATGCGTATAAGCTGAACGATGAACAAGCGCTTCGCTCGCAATATGAAACGTATAAGATGCTGAAGCGAAATGGCGAATAGGCGAAATGGCGAATTTACGAACTAGCGAATGGCGAATTTACGAACTAACGAACTAACGAATTTACGAACTAGCGAATTTACGAAAGCAACAGAGTGCTAATAACTAATAACTAATAACTCAATAACCAATAACTAATAACCAATAACCAATAACCACGTCTAACGACTAAAGACTAACGACTAAAGACTAAAAAATGAGATATGCTGCGATAGATATAGGTTCCAATGCTGTGCGTTTGTTAATTGCAAACATCATTGAAGCTGAAGATGGGTACTATTACAAAAAAGATACTTTATTAAGAATTCCTTTGCGTTTGGGCGACGATGCTTTTTTAAATCAGAAATTATCTGAAAGGAAAATTAAAGAATTAAGCCAATCGATGGTCGCATTTAGAAACTTAATGGATGTATTTAAAGTTACAGAATACAGAGCATTTGCTACATCAGCCATGCGCGAAGCAAAAAATGGGGTAGAGGTAATTAGTAGAATTAAAAAAGAATCGAACGTTAAAATAGAAATCATTACCGGCGAAATTGAAGCTCAAATGATTTACTCATCGCACATAGAAGATACACTGGATCATAAAAAGAACTATTTATATATTGACGTAGGTGGTGGAAGTACAGAACTTTCTATTTTCTCTAAAAACAACGTAGTAGCTGCAGAATCTTTTAACATTGGTACCATCAGAATGTTAGATAATAAAGATACCGAGGCAGAATGGGCTCGTATGCGCGATTGGATTAAAGAATACACCAAGAACCTGAAGCCAATGTTTGGCATCGGTACAGGCGGTAATATTAACAAACTGCACCGTTTATCTGGCGAGAAGGACGAAACTCCTTTGTCGTATGTGAAAATAAAATCTTTGTATAATTATTTGAACTCTTATTCACTCAAAGAACGTATCCAAATATTAGAATTAAACCAAGACCGTGCCGACGTAATTATACCCGCCGCAGAAATATTTTTAACCATTATGAAATGGGCCGCTGTAAAATCTATACACGTACCTAAAGTAGGCTTGGTTGACGGGATTATTGTGCACCTTATGGAGACTAAGTTAGTGTGATAGTATGCTAGTGTGCTAGTGTGCTAATGAAAGCAAAGGATGTGCTTGATTTAGAATTTAGTGTTTAGAATTTAGAATTTAGTATTTAGAATTTAGAATTTAGAATTTAGAATTTACTTTATTTTTAGAGAATCTGGTTCCTTATACTTCTTACTTTTTCCACCAAACACAGACACATTCACATATCTCTTCGGGTTTAATCGGAGGTCTACAAGTAGTCGGTCTAAATCTCTCGACGATTGGTTTAAGTTGTGGTAAAGCTTATCATCGTTTACCAACATACCCAACGTTCCTTGGCCTGTATTAATTTTTTCGGTGATGATGGCGATGTCTTCTAAGGCTTTATTTGCTCTATCAATTGTAGAAACAAAATTGATACGAGTTAGCGAATCGCTTATCTGGTCGATGTTTGAGAGAATGTCTGTAATTTTTTGATTGTTGTTTTTTAGGTTAGAGCTGATGCTTTCAATATTACTTGAAATAACTTTGAACCTTGCAGCTTGGTACTTCACCATAGAGTCTACGCGAGTGGCAGTTACTTCTAAGGTTTCGATACTACGTTTAATACTTGCAAAACTTTGATCGATGTTTGATCTGAAATTTGGATTTAAGATATACTGTATGGATACCAAAATAGAATCCATTGTGCTCAATAATTTCTCTGCTTTTTGTTTTACCGGCAGCACTTCAGAATTCACCGATTCAGCTAAACTCATTTCAGTATCGGTTCTTAGCGTATCGCCTTCTTCAATAAATGTTCTGGAATCGCCAAACTGTAAAACCACCGCTTTTGCACCCAATAAATCTTGGCTTACAATTTTTGCAATGGTATTATCTGGTATTTGTAACCCGGGTTTAAGCGTGAGGGTCGCAATAATTGTACCTCGCTCGGTTAATTCTAAATCACTTACTTTACCAACAGCAAATCCGTTGTATAAAACAGGATTTGATTCACTGATGCCATTTATTTGTCCATATTCTGCATAAATATCAATGGTATCCGTAAATATTTCTCTTCCTTTAAGGTAATTATACCCTAAAATTAAAATGGTAACTGATAACACAGTTATGATGCCGACTTTTGTTTCGTTATTGATTTTCACAGTAGAAAATTTCTCAAATATACTTATTTTTCCTTCTCTAATTCTTCTTTATAGGCTTTAAAGGCCAAATAAATAGATTTAGCAATGCTTTCTTGTCCTACTTCAGAAGTCAGAAACTCTTCTTCATTTTTATTTGATAAGAATCCGCTCTCAATGAGTACAGAAGGCATATTAGTTTTGTAAAGTACAATAAAACCAGCTTGTTTAACCCCTCGGTTATATCTCTTTAACTTGGTGGTAAACTGATCTTGTACTTTCGAGGCTAAAAATAAGCTTTTATCTATGTTAACATTCTGATATAACGAAAATATTATATAAGCCTCTGTTGATTTAGGGTCGAATCCATCGTAATTCTTTTCATAATTATCCTCTAACAAAATTACCGAGTTCTCTCTTTTGGCAACGTTGAGGTTGGCTTCAGAAACGTGTAAACCCATGGCGTAAGTTTCTGAACCAAAGGCTGCTTTGTTTGCACTGGAGTTGCAATGTAAAGAGATGAAAAGATCTGCTTTGGCTCTATTTGCAATATTTGCACGTTCAAATAAATCAACAAACTCATCGGTTTTACGCGTATACACCACTTTAATGTTAGGGTAATTTTCTTCTAAATATTTACCCAATTTTAAGGCTATTGCCAGTGTAACTTCTTTCTCTTGAGAGTGTATGCCTAAGCAACCGGCATCGTGGCCTCCGTGCCCAGCATCTATTACAACCGTTTTTATTTTATACAGATTCGTAGGGGAAGCGTATGTTTTGGTGCTAATTACACCTAGTAATATGATAAATGTGGATAAGAGTATTTTCTTCACGGTAATTTATTCCTTAATTTTTCGTTAATTCGCTTGCAAAAATAGTATTCATTGCCGACTTTGAAACCATTAAAAAGCCTATTTCTACTTTTGTTAGTAATTATTTGTTTACTTGGGCTCCATAAGGAGGTTCAAGCTAAACAAAATAACACCTTTTCAAAAGATACTACCTTAACGAAGCAAAACGGCGATTCATTATTGAACATCGTTCAAAAAGATGATTCCATCAATATAAATCCTAAAAAACAAGCCATAGAAATTCCAATTAAGTACAATGCCAAAGATTCTATTGTGTACGACATTGTGAAGTCTAAAGTTTATTTGTACAACAAAGCAGAAGTATATTACGGCAGCATAAGTTTAAAAGCAGATTACATCGTAATAGACCAAATCAAAAAAACAGTATACGCCCAAGGAGTAAAAGATAGTTCGGGCAAAGTGGTTGGCAAGCCTATTTTTGTGGATGCGGGGCAAACCTATAATTCGGAAGAAATGATGTACAATTTCGAAACGAAAAAAGGGAAGATTAAAGAAGTAACTACACAAGAAGGGCAAGGATATTTAATTGCCAACGATGTAAAGAAAAATGAATACAACGAGGTGTTTATTAAAAACGGAAAGTTTACCACCTGTAATTTACCCGAACCTCATTTTTACATCGCATTAACCAAAGCAAAAAACATAGAAGACAAAACGGTATCGGGCCCGGCTTATTTGGTGGTGGAAGATGTACCCTTACCATTGGCGCTGCCATTTGGATTTTTTCCTAGAAAAAGTGGACGATCATCTGGAATATTAATGCCCGAAATTGGGGAAGACAGAGAGTTAGGTTTTTTCTTGAGAAACGGTGGCTATTATTTAGGGATTAATGACAATGTAGATTTATCATTAAGAGCCGATATATATTCGCGAGGCAGTTACGGTTTTAATGTGCTCTCTAGATACAATGTAAAGTATAAATACAACGGTAGTTTTGCTAGTAATTATACGGATAGAAGATTTGGAGAACCCAATACATTTGCATACGTACGCAACCAAGATTTTTCTATTAGATGGAATCATAACCAAGACCCCAAAGCTATACCGGGCACACGTTTTAGCGCATTGGTAAATATTGCTACTCGTAATAATTACAGGAACAACATTACCACCAACATACAAAGTATTACACAAAATAACTTAAACTCTTCGGTAAGTTTTTCTAAGAATTGGGAAGGTACACCTTTCTCTTTAAACGGATCGATGACACATGCGCAGAACCTTACAAACGGATTGGTTTCATTAGGTTTGCCAAGTGTGAGTTTCAACATGTCGAGAATATTTCCCTTCGAATCTAAAAACAGAATAGGCGACCAAAAATGGTACCACAGAATTGGGGTAAGTTATACTGCCGACGCCTTAAACAGAATAGAAACACTCGACTCTTTATTGTTCAGAAAAGAAACCTTGAAAGATTTTCAGAATGGAATTATACACCGAATTCCTATTTCAACATCCTTCAATTTATTTAAATATTTTACCTTTAGTCCCTTTGCAAACTATAATGAACGCTGGTATTTTAGCTCTGTACGTAAATCATGGGATGGCACGCAAGTACTAACAGATACCGTACAAGGTTTTAATAGATCGATGGAATACAACGGTGGCTTAAGTTTAACCACACGTGTATATGGAATGTATCCGGTAAATAAAGCTGGTATTGTAGCCATTCGTCACGTGGTTACGCCATCTGTGAGTTATAGTTTCCGTCCCGATTTTTCTAAAAGCTCTTACGGATATTATCAATTAGTTCAATCAGACAGTACAGGTGCAACCGCACAATATTCTATTTTCGAAAACAGCAATTCTTTATTTGGTTCGCCGGGTGGAGGTAAATCAAGTTTACTTTCTTTTAACTTAGATAACAATGTGGAGATGAAGTTGAAGAAAGAAACAGATACGGGCTCTGTAGTTAAGAAAATAAGGATATTCGACAGTTTCAGGTTTACAGGAAATTACAACATGGCAGCCGATTCATTAAAATTTTCTGATATAAATGTGGTGGCAAGAACGGTGTTGTTTGAAAAAATTAATATTGATGTGAATGCTGTGTTTGATTTTTACACCTTAAGAACCGATACAAACGGAAGAGTTTTTAATGTAAACGAATTTGAATTTCAGAAAAATAAAAGATTAGGTAGATTGATTGCAGCGAATTTATCTATTGGAACAAACCTTAATCCTGCAGCATTTAAGAGTAAAGCAGGAGCGGAGCAAAAGGTAGTTCAAAAAAATAAATACGATTACGCAGAGTTAGATATGATTAATCGCGCGCCCCAATACTACGTAGATTGGAGCATTCCTTGGAACATCGCCATTAGTTATATTCTCTCGTATCAGCGCCCATTACTCACTTCCACCACACAACAATCGGTAAACTTTAACGGCGATGTTAGCCTTACCCCTAAATGGAAAATAGGTTTTACCAGTGGTTACGATTTTACCAATAAAGAAATTACACCAACCTCCTTAAACATATACAGAGATTTACATTGCTGGGATTTAAGTATCAACTGGATTCCATTTGGTACCTTTCAACGTTACAGTGTAGATTTAAAAGTGAGAGCTTCTATATTGCAAGATTTGAAGTTGAGTAGGAGGAGAGAGTTTTATGAGAGAGAGTAGTAGTTAGTGTGCTAGTGTGCTGGTGTGATAGTGTGCTAGTGGGTGCGCTAGGTCGCTGATTCGTAAATTCGCAAGTTCGTTAATTCGATAAAAAAAAGTAGATATGAAAAAAGGTATTTTATTATTGATGGTTTGTTTGTTTGCATCGAGCTCATGCAAACAGTTGGATATGGATAAGATTAGGAAGAGTGGCACCGAAATATTAAGTGGAGCAACGGGTACAACTGGTAAGTTGAGTAATGAGGATATAATTGCTGGATTAAAAGAAGCGTTGAATGTAGGCAGTAAAAATGCATCGGGATTGGCTTCTAAAGTAGATGCTTATTATAAAAATCCGGCGCTGTTTATACCATTCCCACCAGAAGCAAAAAAAGTACAAGAAACGTTGATTAGTTTAGGTCAAACCAAATTGGTAAACGACTTTACGCTTACGGTAAATCGTGCAGCAGAAGACGCGGCAAAAGAAGCTGCACCTATTTTTATTAATGCCGTAAAGGCAATGACCATTAGAGATGGGTTGAATATTTTAAACGGATCTAACGATGCAGCAACAAAATACTTGAAAGCAAATACTCAAGCAGAATTATTGAAAAAATTCAGACCTGTAATTGAAAAATCATTAAGCAAAGTAAACGCCACTAAATACTGGGAAACCATTATTACTACTTATAACAAAGTACCAATGGTTACCAAAATGAATCCAGATTTAGCAGGGTACACTACCCAAAAAGCAATCGACGGATTATTTCTGTTAGTAGCAAAAGAAGAATTAAAAATAAGACAAGACCCAGCAGCGAGAGTAACGGCGATTTTGCAAAAAGTGTTTGGGAAAAAATAGAATTGAGTTGTGAATTGTGAGTTGTGAGTTGTTGCAATGCAGTTACTTATTAACCCAATAACTCATTAACTTAATAACATATTAACAGACAATCTACCACCCAACTCACAATTCACAACTCACAACTCACAACTCACAACTCAGTCACGATGAATACAGAAATAATAACCATAGGCGACGAAATTTTAATAGGCCAAATTGTGGATACCAACTCTGCGTGGATGGCTCAGGCATTGAATGAATTGGGCATACGGGTAAAACAAATAAGTTCTGTTTCGGATGATAGAGAACATATTTTAAAAGCCTTAAAAGAAGCAGAAGAGCGTGTAGATATTGTGTTAATTACCGGAGGATTGGGTCCTACAAAAGATGATATTACGAAACATACTTTGGCAGAATATTTCGAATCTACCTATGTATTAAACGAAGAGGCATTAGAAAATGTGGTGCGAATATTTGCACGATTTAACAGACCGGTTACCGAAATAAATCGGAAACAAGCGGAAGTACCACACAATTGTACGGTTATACAGAATCCACAAGGCACCGCGCCGGCCATGATGTTTGAACGAAATGGGAAATTATTTTTTTCGATGCCAGGTGTACCTTTCGAAATGAAATCGATTATGGAAAATTCGGTATTGCCAATGTTAAAGAAAAGATTTGTGGGTAGCACATTAATCCACGAAAACATTTTAACAGTTGGCATGGGCGAATCTTTTTTGGCCAGCGAAATTGAAGACATTGAAAACGCCTTACCGAAGCATATTAAATTGGCCTACTTACCTAAATTAGGTCAGGTGCGCTTAAGACTGACTGCCGAATACGATGGTGTGTATGATGCAAATGAAGTCATCAATATAAAAAATCAAATTATAGAGCGAGTAAAAAAACACGTTGTTGCAGAAAGCGACATTAGTTTTGAAGAAGCTATTTTGAATTTATTGATCAAAAATGGCAAAAACCTTTCGACTGCAGAGAGCTGTACAGGAGGATACATCGGACATTTATTAACCAGTATTGCAGGATCATCTAGAGCGTATGAGGGCGGAGCTGTTTCTTATTCTTACGACTTAAAGAAAAACATATTAGGTGTACAGCAAACCACCTTAGATAATTTTGGAGCGGTGAGTAAAGAAACGGTGGAGGAGATGGCTTTGGGAGCGATAAAAGAGTTTAATACCGATTATTCTATAGCATGTTCAGGTATTGCAGGCCCTGGAGGCGGTACCGAAGATAAACCAGTTGGCACGGTTTGGATTGCCGTAGCAAATAAAGAAAAGGTATTTAGTAGGAAATTTCATTTTGGAAATTTAAGAATGCAAAATATTGAACGCACAGCAGTTCAGGCACTTTATATGTTGTTTAGGATGATAAAGGAAGAATAAAATTGAGGAATTGACAAATTAGCTTATTTTTGCGCTTTATATAGACATTAAATTATGGCTCAATACGAATTAGTACTCCCAAAAATGGGAGAGAGCGTTGCAGAAGCAACCATCATTAAATGGGTAAAAAATCCGGGTGATACCATTGATTCTGATGAATCGATTTTAGAAATTGCAACTGACAAAGTAGATTCGGAAGTTCCTTCGCCAGTAGCAGGTACACTTGTTAAAACTTTATTTAACGAAGGTGATGTAGTTAAGGTAGGAGCCGTTATTGCCATAATTGAAACCGAAGCAGGTTCTGCAAGTGTGAGCGCTCCAAGCGCAACAGCAGCTCCAGCGCCAGTAACACCTGGTATAAAAGAAGTAGAAGAAAGACCAGCAGCAGTTGCAGCAAGCGCTGTACAATCATCTGGAAATAGATTTTACTCACCTTTAGTAAAAAGCATTGCTAGTTCTGAAGGCATCTCACAAGCAGAGTTGGATAGTGTTGCAGGTACAGGTGCTGAAGGCAGAGTAACGAAACAAGATATATTAGATTTTGTAGCCGCTAAAAAATCGGGCAAAACACCAGAAGTTGCAGCTGTTGCGGCCGCTACCGAAACTGCCGCTCCGAAAGCAGCAGTAACAAGTACAGCAGCATCAGAAATAAAAATTACTGCTCCAGCAGTGAGCGCAAATAATGGCGACGAGATAATTGAGATGGACAGAATGCGCAAGCTTATTGCCGACCACATGGTAATGAGTAAGCATGTTTCGCCACACGTTACTTCTTTTGTAGAAGCAGACGTTACCAACCTTGTACGTTGGAGAGATAAAGTGAAAAAAGAATTCGAGAAACGCGAAGGCGAAAAAATTACCTTCACTCCAATATTTATTGAAGCTTTAGTAAAAGCAATTAAAGATTTCCCAATGATTAATATTTCATTGAGTGGAACACAAATTATAAAGCGTAAAAACATTAACATTGGTATGGCAGCAGCTTTGCCAAGCGGTAACTTAATTGTACCGGTTATTAAAAACGCGGATCAAATGAATTTGGTTGGATTAACCAGAGCCGTTAATGATTTAGCAAACAGAGCACGTGCTAATAAATTAACTCCCGATGAAATTTCGGGTGGAACGTATACCTTAACTAACGTAGGTTCTTTTGGAAACGTAATGGGTACGCCTATTATTAACCAACCTCAAGTAGCCATTATGGCGGTGGGAGCCATTCGCAAAATGCCATCGGTAATCGAAACACCAGAAGGCGATATGATCGCTATAAGACACAAAATGTACCTTTCGCACTCATATGACCACCGTGTGGTTGATGGTTCATTAGGAGGGCAGTTTGTACGCCGTGTAGCCGATTATTTAGAGGCTTTTGATGTAAATAGAGAGTTTTAGTGAAATTTATAGCTTAGTAAATACTCATTTTTTGGATTTACTTAATTTTTTAATAAATTGCATCGAACAATTTTTTTTATCTGAATTCATTAGGTGAACAATTCAGTTTTTTTTAAAAGGGAAATACCTTCGACAAGTATTTCCCTTTATTATTTTATCGCAGCACCAATTGTATAGTGCTTCTGCTTCTTTGCTCGAGTAATAATTGTTTTTCTTTTAGAATTTTTTCAATTACAGCATCGTCATAATGCCTAATGGTTACCAATTCAAGCCCATCATTATAATATACTTTGTATCGAACAGAAATTTCTTTGATCAAATCCTCCACTTTATCATCATCATCAATACAACAAGAAAAAGTCATGGCCGAATTTTGCATGGTATTAATTTTAATGCCATGTTTACTGATGATTCCGAAGAGTTCGCTTAAATTATCTTCTGCAATAAAAGAAAAATCGAGCGTAGAAATACTCAATAATTTCTGATTCTTTTTTACAATGATGATGGGATCTTTAAATACTACCGAATCTTTTTTACCAACGCAGGTTCCTTCTTTTGTAGGGTCTAAAAATGCTTTTACGTATAAAGGTATTTTTTTATTTTGAAGAGGCTTAATGGTTTTCGGATGTATAACACTCGCTCCGTAATACGTCATTTCTATAGCCTCGGCATAAGGGATGTCGTCGAGTTTAACCGCATCGGCAAAGAGTTTTGGGTCGGCAGTTAAAACGCCTGGTACATCTTTCCAAATGGTTACACTTTCTGCATCTAAACAATTTGCAAATATAGCCGCACTGTAATCAGAACCTTCGCGACCTAAAGTGGTGGTAAAGTTCTCGGATGTACAACCAATAAAACCTTGTGTTATGAGTATTTTCTTTTTAATAAACAGCGGGATGTCGTTTTGTATAAACTCCCTTGTTTTATCCCAATCTACTTTACCCTCACGGTACGTATTGTCTGTTTGTATGTAGGCTCTTGCATCTAACCACATACTGTTTACTCCTTCTTGTTCTAAATAAGCCTGTACAATTTTGGTAGATAAAATTTCGCCTAAAGATACAATCTGATCATATAAATATGCTTTTCCATCCAGCGGTTCTTCTTCAATAATCCAATCGAGTTCAACAAATACATTCGATAGTTCATCTTCAATTTTAGAAACATTTGCCCCAAACAAATCACGAGCCATGTTTATATGAAAATCATAAACTTGCTTTACTTTTTCGTGTATGCTTTCGTCTTTTTGTAAATATGCTTTCCACACTTGTTCCAAGGCATTGGTGTTTTTAGCCATCGCAGAAATAACTACCAAAATTTCTTGTCCTTCGTACTGCTTTAAAATGCTACACACATTTTTTACTGCATTTGCATCTTTTACCGATGCCCCACCGAATTTGAAAACCCGCATATTGAATTGTGAATTGTGAATTGTAAATTGTGAATTGTGGTTATTAGTTAATAGTTATTAGGTTATTGAGTTATTAGGTTATTGCTAAAATGTTGCATTTTCATATTAGGTTGCTTTCGTATTGTCGTATTGTCGTATTGTCGTAAAGTCGTATTATCGCAAAATTTCAACAGGCACAAACACCTCCGTAACACCCGACACGTAAGGCTTAATTTCATACAATCCGTATTGAAATAAAAGGCCTCCATTGCGGATCGAGAAATTTGCAGGTAACACAAATTTACCGTTTTCAAAAAAGTATCCACTGTAATCTTGTCCTTCTGTTAAGCCTTCTTGTGTTCTGAAAATTTGCTCGGCTTGTTTGGTTAGTTCAGCAATTTTAGCTTCCTCAAATAAATCGTTTAGTGTGATGGCTCTGTTTTTTTCTCTATCAAAATTTAGATAATTGGTGCCATACATTCCGTGTGCACCGCCTGTAAACTCAGTAAATTCTGTAGCTAAGGATACGTATGGATACTGTTGATATACCACTTTTACATTTATTTGTCGGTTCCAATAAGGCGAATTACTTTTATCAGCTTTCGACATCGAATCGTATCTCATAACGAAGGCAGCCACCGCATCGGTAATGCCTACCACCATATCGTTGCCTTTAAATTCTTTGATTAACTCGTAGGTTATTAATTTATTGATATAAGCTGTATCACCACCCTGAGTAAAATTAGGATAGGTAACAACGGCATAAGTCCCAATCGTATCACTCTCCAAACGTTTAAATGCCGAGGTACTCTCCGCTCTGTAAATAGTATAATTCAACGTATCCGTACGCTGCTCTTTTTTCTCCGCTGTATTATTACAAGCAGAAAAAATTGAAACACACATACTAAAAAATATTACTACTCTTCCCATAATTCACAATTCACAATTCACAATTTACAATTCAAAATTCAAACTCCCGTTCACCCATTCCCCATCCATCTCCGCCTCGTATTTTTTATAAAAATTAATGGCCGGTTCGTTCCATTCTAACACTTGCCAAACAATGCCGCAGAAGTTTCGCTCTTTGGCTTCTACTATTAATTGGTCGAATAATAATTTACCAATTCCTTTACCTCTATATTCTTCGGTTACTAATATATCTTCTAAATACATGCGACAACCTTTCCAAGTAGAATACCGAATGTAATATAAGGCAAATCCTGCAATAAATCCATCTTCTTCTGCTACAAAGGCCCACCACACAGGCTTTTCAGAGAAACCTGCTTGTTCAAATTCCTCTAAACTTACCGTAACTTGTTCGGGAGCTCGTTCATACAAGGCGAGTTCTTTTACGAGTTCTAACAATCGGCCACAATCTTCTTTTCGAGCTCTTCTAATTTGCATCTTCCTTGTTTTTGAAATGTTTTACTACACGTTTACCGAAAATAGTGCTGCCTAATCTTACCATCGTACTTCCATTTTCTACAGCAATTTTATAATCGCTGCTCATGCCCATGGAAATTTCGTGGAATGAATCTTCGTTTCTGAAAAAAGATTGTTTAACACCCGTATATAAAACGGCTAGCTCTTTAAACTCTTCGGTAATTTGTCGCTCCACATCTGTATTCGTAGCAATTCCCATCAACCCTACAATGCGTATGTTTTTGAATGAACTGTACTCTTCAGACCTTAATAATTCTATAAGTTCGTCGTATGCAAATCCAAATTTAGTTTCTTCATCGGCAATATACACTTGCAATAAACAATCGATTACACGGTTGTTTTTTAAGGCTTGCTTATTTATTTCTTGTAAGAGTTTTAAACTATCTACAGATTCTATAAGGTTTATAAAAGGGGCAATGTATTTAACTTTGTTGGTTTGCAAATGCCCAATTAAATGCCATTGTATGTCTTTGGGTAAAGCCTCATATTTATCTACCAATTCTTGTACATGGTTTTCTCCAAAAATACGTTGGCCTGCATCGTATGCTTCCATTATATCTTCGTTGCTTTTGGTTTTAGAAACGGCTACCAGTTTTACTCCTAAAACGGCTAAATCAGTTTTTATCTTTGTAATGTTCTCCTTAATGCTCATTATCGTTACATTTGTGAGCAAATTTAATAATTTAGATGTTTAAGTTTTGAAAAATAAAGGATTAATACTTGTTTTTATTAGCGTAGTGATGTTTGTTTCATCTTGCTCTAAATCAGCCGTTAAAATACCCGATGATATTATTCCGAAAGATAGTATGGTATTTATTATGATGGATGTTCACATTGCAGAGTCGGGAGTAAAGTCATTACCAGCCGATTCTTTAATGATAAATACAAAGACTTATTACGAGTTTATTTATAAAAAGCACCACATTACCGATGAACAATTTCAAAAGAGTTTGCGTTACTATACCTATAATCCGGAATTACTACAGGAAATTTATACAAAAATGACCGAGGAGATGAGTAAAAAGGAAGCGGAAGTAAATAAATTACAACCATAATGTTATTCCCAGATCAAATTTATAGCAAGCTAGGATTCCAAGAGATAAAAGAAGAAATCAAGAAAGAATGCATCAGTAGTATGGGCAGAACCATGGTAGATCGGATGCAATTCATCAGCAATTATGATTTACTTCTGAAATTATTATTACAAACCCACGAGTTCAAGCAAATATTAGTTTCGGGTAGAAATTTCCCTTCAGAAAATTACTTCGATATAAAAACGCTAACCGAGCGAATTCGGGTAGTAGGAACGTATTTAATTGAAGAAGAATTTCTGAAATTAATACAAGCCCTGCAAACGGTTAAGGCTTGTTTGCAATTTATTAAAGATTCTGAAGGTGCTTATCCGAACATCGAATTGCTGAGCAAAGACATAGAGTTCGACCCTCAACTCATTAAATCTATCGAAAGTATTATAGATGCGAAGGGACATATTAAACCAAATGCTTCCTCAGAATTAAAAGATATTTTACAAGCCATACAATCTGCAGAATCGGATGTTCGAAAAAAAATAACACAGATTTTTAAAGAGTGGCAAAAAGAAGGGTATACGTCTGATGGGCAGTTAACCGTAAGAGAAGGGCGCATGGTAATTCCTGTTTCGGCAGAATACAAACGCAAGGCAAAAGGCTTAATTTTAGATGAATCCTCGACCGGCCAAACCGTATACATGGAGCCCACCGAGGTGTTTGAATTAAATAATAGAATTCGCGATTTGGAGTACCAAAGACGCAGAGAAATTATAAAAATATTAACAGAATTAACCAACCAAATTCGTCCGTATTTACCAAGTTTACAACAGTACCATTCGTACATCAGTATTATAGATTTTATTCGCGCCAAAGCCTTGTTTGCATTACGTTTAGACGCACACTTACCGCAAATAAACAAAGAACTAAACTTCGATTGGATCAATGCTAAACACCCTTTGTTAACCTTACATTTTACGAGCTTAAAAAAGAAAGTAGTTCCTTTAAATGCAAAGTTAAATGAACAGCAAAGAATCATCTTAATATCCGGTCCGAATGCAGGAGGAAAATCGGTGGCTTTAAAAACCATTGGCTTAATACAGTTGATGTTTCAGCACGGATTGTTAGTGCCACTTTCACCGGATTCAACCTTATCAATAGTTAAAAAAATATTGGTAGACATAGGCGACGACCAGTCGATAGAAAGTGATTTGAGTACGTACAGCGCACATCTTTCTAACATGAATGTGTTTATACAACAAGCCACTCCGCATACCTTAATTTTAATTGATGAATTTGGTACCGGTACCGATCCAAAATTTGGTGGACCCATGGCAGAAGCGGTGTTAGAAACCCTCAATCAGAAAAATGTAAAAGGAGTAATTACTACGCATTATTCGAATTTAAAAGTGTTTGCAAGTAATACAGAAGGCTTGGTAAATGCCTCGATGTTGTTTGATACCGTAGAGCTGAAAGCCTTGTATCAATTAGAGATTGGGCAACCGGGCAGTTCGTATGCTTTTGAAATTGCACAGAAAACGGGTTTGCCAAACAAGCTTATTCAGTTGGCAAAACAAAAGGTAGGTCGCTCGCAACAAAAGGTAGACGATTTATTAATCGATTTGCAAAAAGATAAAGTGAAGATTGAGGAGATGAATAAATTGTTGACGGAAGACAAAGAGCAAACATCACTCTTACTGCAACAAAATAAACAATTGAAACAAGAGCTTGAAGACAGTAAGAAACGATTGTTGAAAGACAGTAAAGACGAAGCAAAGCGAATTTTACAGCAAGCGAATAAGTTGATAGAAAATACAATTTCGGATATTAAAGAAGTAAAAGCAGATAAGGAAGCCACGAAATTAATTCGTAAAAAATTGGCAGAAGAATCGGAAACGCTTTTGAATGCGATTAACGAAACTAAAAAAGTTGAAAAAAATAAAGAGCAAATTTATAAGATAGGAGATTGGGTGCGATTGATAGAAAGCAATGCAGAGGGGAGAGTGCTCAATGTGCAGAAAAACAAGGCAGAGGTAGCCATTGGCGACTTACGCTCGGTTGTTTCCTTTGCAAAATTAGAGAAGTTAACGGAGAATAAAAACCAACAAAATACGAGTACTAGTAAAAAGTTTTCGTCGGTTAAAACCTACACCGAATCTGTGCGCGATTTTACACCGCAAATAGATTTACGAGGCATGCGCGGAGAGGAAGCATTAACGGAAGTAGAAAAATACTTGGATAAAGCTTTAATGATGGGCTTTAACCAAATTAGAATTTTGCATGGCAAAGGCGATGGCATACTTCGTAAAATTATTAGAGAATCTTTGAAGAAATACAAAGAAGTAAAATCATTGGAAGATGAACATGTGGATTTTGGGGGTGATGGGATAACGGTGGTGAAGTTAAATGGGTGATTTTTTTGGTCACAGAGGACACAAAGTACACACAGAGTTTCACAAAGTAAAAAGTAAAAATTCTAAATTCTAATATCTAAATTCTAATATCTAAATTCTAAAAAAATTATTATCACATTAGGACCGCCCCTCAAACCGCTTCGCTGCGTTCGGGGACCTCATATTGCACACAAAAAAAGAGAGAAAAGTTTATCAGATTAGAACCGCCCCTCAAACCGCTTTGCTGCGTTCGGGGACCCCATATTGCACGCAAAAAAAGTAAAAAGATTATCAAGTTTGGACTGCCCCTCAAACCGCTTCGCTGCGTTCGGGGACCCCATATTGCACGCAAAAAAAGAGAGAAAAGTTTATCAGATTAG
>CALRTZ010000018.1:0-52774 GCA_943371235.1 Sphingobacterium thalpophilum
TTCAAAAAGAATTTTTACATCAATTTCATCGTCTACTACTAATACTTTCATACGCTTTACATTTCTGGTAACTGTATTGATATTTCGGTAAATTTATTTTCTTCAGTGTCAATTTTAAGTTCTCCACCGTGTGCTTTTATTATATCGTAACTTAACGACAAGCCAAGTCCTGTTCCTTCGCCAGTTGGTTTAGTAGTAAAGAAGGGTTGAAAAACTTTGTCAATTAATTTTTTAGGTATTCCGTTTCCGTTATCCCAAATTATTATTTCAATTTTATTATTATTTCTTTTGGTGGTAACAGATAGTGTTGGAGTATAATCTCCACCTATTTTCTTTTTCTTTTCATCAATTGCATAAAATGAATTAGTTATTAGATTTAGTATTACTCTACCAATGTCTTGAGAAATTACATTAATACTTTTAATTGATTCGTCGAAATGGGTTGTCATTGTAGCATTGAATGTTTTGTCTTTTGCACGTAAACCGTGATAAGCCAAACGCATGTATTCATCTGTTAATGCATTTATATCAGTTGCTTCTTTTGTACCAGTACTAGTTCTACTGTGCTGGAGCATACTTTTTACAATTGCATCTGCACGTTTGCCATGGTGCACAATTTTTTCTTGATTGTCTCTAATATCAGTTGCAATTAATTTGGCATCCTCTAAATTTCCTTTATCAATTTCTATTTTCATCTCATCAATTAATTCTACATTGAGTTCAGAAAAATTATTAACAAAGTTCAAAGGATTTTTTATTTCATGTGCTATACCCGCAGCAAGCTGCCCTAAACCAGCTAATTTTTCTTGTTGAACTAATTGTTCTTGTACAGACTTTAAATTGGTGAGTGCTTCTTGTAAATCAAGATATGCCTCAGCATTGTGCATGGCAATACCAACATTTGCTGCTATCGTACTTAACAAACGTTGATCGTTCTGATTAAAACTTTTACCCTCTTGCGTGCTTTGTACACTAATTACTCCTATAGCAATTTGGTTCGAAATAATAGGAACCGCAATTAACGATCGCGCAAGTTTACCTTTACGATTTATTTTTTGTTTTTCATAAAAACTTTGAACATCATCGTTCAGCAAAATTGGTTCTTTAGTATTTATAATATTTTCGGTGATGTTACTTCCAAATGTTCTTGACGATATACTGTCGCCATATACGTATGGAAAGTGCAACGTATTTGTTTTCCTGTCGTGCATGGCTACATATACGATATCTGCCTTAAAAGTTTCTTGCATTTGTGCACCAACCAGTTTTATGAGCGATGAAAGTTCTAGTTGTGATACAATTGCACTACTTATTTGATTAACCGTTTGCATTTCTGCTGCACGTTGTTTCGTTTCTTCTAATAATCTTCGGGTCTCACTAAATAACATTGCATTTTCCATGGCCACACTCATACTATTGGTAAGTGTGTTCAATAATCTAATATCTGATTCGTTGTAGGCATTTTCTCTTTCAGTATTTTGAATGCTTACAGAACCCATTACAGTATCGCCAACGATCATCGGTATAAATATGGCCGACTTAGGTTGTTGACCAATCACTACATTCTCTTTTTGATTTTGAAGCGCAAATTCTTCATAATTTGCATTTATAATAATGGGTTGTTTCTTTTCAATTAATATTTTGTTTACCCAAATTATTTCTTTTGGCGGTACATATAATGGTTCACCATTTTCTACAGCGAACTCCCATTTTTCCAATAAATTTGCATGGTCAAATGTTCGAATTACAAAGGAGTTTGATTTTAACACATCGCATATTCTCTCTCCAACTAAATTATAAATACCTTGTAAATCCATCTCTCTAACTAAACCGTCTTGTACACTGTTTATAACCGCTAGCTCGTCGTTTTTCTGTTCAGTTTCTTCTAATAATAGTTTAGTTTTAATAAACAACTGAGCATTCTCTACAGCCACGCTCATTGTGTTTGCAACAGTTTTCATTAATCTGATATCGGATTCTGAAAAGGCAAACTCTATATCCACATTTTGTAAACTCACCGAACCTATAATATTATTCCCAACTATTATAGGAATAAAAATTACTGATTTAGGATGTTTACCATGTATGATTGCATTTGGATTAATTTTCTGGGAAGTTTCTAAATACTTTTCATTAATAATTAAATCTTTTTTTGTTTCTAATAAAATTTTATTTGCCCAAGCAATAGGTTGAGGGTCCACAAAAAATCGTTCATTATTCTCAACAGCATATTCAATAGTTTCCGTATCATTTTCCGCATTAAATGTTCTAATTACAAATGAGTTTGCATTAAGTATATTACAAACTTTATCTCCCACTAATTCGTAAATTCCCTTTACATCTAATTCTTTAGCCAATGCTTCTTGTAAAGAATTTATGATGCCGAGCTCATTCGTTTTTTGAACCGTTTCTGCAAATAATCTCGCAATTTCTAATGCTACACTCATAGCATTTGTAAAGGTGCTTAACAATCGAACATCCGATTCAGAAAATGCATTTTCTATTTTTAAATTTTGAACACTAATGATTGCACGTACCTCACCCGAAACAATCATTGGCACAAATACCAATGATTTTGATGCAGAACCAATCAATACTTTATTATTATACTTGATACTTGCGCCTTCTTTATCCTCATTAATTAATAATACACCTGGGTTATCAATAACATGTTTTCTAAAACCTACGGGTTCTCTAGGGCCTACTAAAGTGGTGTCGCCATTTTCATACGCATAAACATCATATATTAAATTCCTAGTTTTATCATAGGTAACAATATCTACCACTTCAACTTTTAATATTTCTCTAACTTTTTCACCTACAATTTCGCAGATCGCTTTTGAGTTGAGTACTTTTGCAAGCTCAACTTGTACAGAATTTATAATAGCTAACTCAGCTGTTCTTTGCTCGGTTTCGTTTAATAACCTATTGGTTTCGTCAAATAGCCTTGCATTTTCAATAGAAACACTCATACTGTTTGCAAGCGTTTGGAGCAAAGAAACATCAGACTCTGTAAATGCATCCTCGTGATCTACATTTTGTAAACTGATGTACCCATTAACTTTATTTCCGTTTGTGAGGGGCATAAAGATTCCGCATTTCATGGAATCTCCTTCAATTGCATTGTTAATTCCAAACCATGCTTCAACCTCCTGGAGTTTTCTGAAAAACATTGTTTCTCCAGTTCTAGCAATATTTGTCCTGCATTTATCCAATGGTCTTATGTTAGGATAAAATCGCTCTCCCTTTTCAATTACATACCTAATATCATCTGTGTTTTTTTCTAAATTCAATGCAGCAATAATTACCACCTGAGCATTAAAAACACTCATTAATTTATTACCAACTAAATCATAAATAGCCTGTAAATTTAACTCATGTGCTAAACCTTGCTGCACACTATTAATTACAGCTAGTTCTGAATTTCGAGATTCAGTTTCTTTTAATAATCTGTTTGTTTCATCAAATAGCCTCGCATTTTCAATCGCTGAACTCATGCTATTGGAAAGAATTTTTAATAATGAAACATCAGATTCATTGAAGGCATATTCGTGGTCTATGTTTTGTAAACTTATATATCCCTTTACCATTTTGCCAAGTAATAGTGGTACGAAAACTCCAGATTTCATCATCAAAGTGTTCCCCACACCCGTTGTTACTTTCCCCCACCATTTTTCTACATCATTTAGATTTGCAATAATTTGCTCAGTTCCAGTTTCTATAATACTAGAGCGGAGCTTATCATATTTTCTATCTTCCGGAAAATAACGCTCCCCCTTTTCAATCATGTAATTAAAATGCTCGGTATTGTTTGTGTAATTAAAAGTGGCAATCATTACCGTTTGTGCATCAAACACACTCTGTATTTTATCTCCAATTAAATCGTAAATGGCTTGTAAATCTAATTCTTTTGAAAGTCCATCTTGAATCGAGTTAATGATTCCCAATTCTGCATTTCTCTGCCTAGTTTCAGCTAATAATGCATTTGTTTCGTCAAATAAAATCGCGTTTTCTAGTGCAATACTTAAACTGTTAATTATCGAATTTAAAAATGCAACGTCTTCTTCACTAAAAGCATCTTCTTTTTCTAATGATTGAAGTGAAACATATCCTTTTACTTCATCTCCATTAAGTAATGGAATATATATTGCAGACAGTGGTAACTGTGAATCGGGTAGAGGAATTAATTCTGATTGGAGAATAGCACTTACGGTTTTATTGAAATCTTTATTAATTAGAATTAATTTTGTTTCGTCAATAATTTTTCTTCTAAGTGCATCAATATTCCTCCTAGGCGGATATAGTCTACTATTATTTTCAATGCAGTATTTAATCTCTTCCTCATTATTTGTTAAGTCAAAAATATTAATCATTACAATTTGTGATGAAAATAGTTCTTGAATTTTATTTCCTACAAGTTCAAAAATACTTGAAATATCTTTTTTCTGAACTATACATTCTTGTATACTCCTTAAAATAGAAAGCTCAGACTCTCGCTGTCTCAATAAAAAAGAAACGTCATTTTTATTTTCCATAAAAAATTTATTAAAACACAAAAAATGTGTTAATTCAATTTATATAAAGGCAATCAAAAAACGCGTATTAAAAAAGGTATGTTTTCTAGGGGGATTAATTACAGGATAAAATTGATAGGCCATTTCCGTTTACAAAGAACTTTTCTTTATCACCTACACCAAATACAACATCATTATTAGAAACACTAGCTAATTGACTAATAATATAAATTTTGTTATTTAATGCATATTCCATTGTTTGACGGAAGTAACCAAGACTTATTGTTTTATTATCTTCTATTACAACTTTATATTCAATATTTTCTTTCTCGAAATAATCTTTAGCAGCAGTAATATTTTTTCTTAAGACGTCTTCAAAATCTATATTTGGTCTTTCGATTTCGTATATTATTATTTTTGCTCCGAGTACTTTAGCTAATTTTGCTGTTTGCTTAATTTTTATTTCATAATCAGGATGAGGGCCAATTGGGAAAAGTATAGAATCTATGTACTCTAGCTCCATTACACAATTCTCTTGTATAACTACACAAGGGAAATTTATTTCTTGTACGAGTTTTAATATTTGTGCTCCGAATAAATGTTGTACAATTCCTATTACACCGTGAGTACATACTAATACTAAGTCTGGGGATATTTTTTTAAGTGCACTGTGTACCGTATTATTTAATGGACCTTCACATACTAATGCTTCATGATTTATAGAATCATTCACATTATGACTCATAAAGTGTTTTAATAATTTTTCGGCTTCTACGGTTTTATTTGGAGATGTTACCACATGCAAGCCTATAACTTTTGCATTTGTTTTTTTTGCAAGTGATGCAGCTTGTAAAAGCGCAGACCGAGAGCCCTCGGTAAAATCGATAAGCACTACAATGGTATTCATATCTTTTGTTGTTAGGTATTTAAATTTACTAAAATATTCCTAAATGGAAAACTATTTATTAATTAAATAATACATATCAATTTCTCCTTTATTTTTCGCCATTACTTTCCCTCTGTATTCAAATTCAAAATCGTTTTTTACGAGTTGAAAAGTGCTCTCTGAAACATTGATTTTACCCGATTCAGAATTTTGCTCCATGCGTGCTGCTGTATTTACAGTATCTCCCCAAATATCATAGGCAAACTTTTTAACTCCAACTACGCCTGCAACCAGTGAACCAGAGTGTATGCCTATTCGAATATCAAATAGTCCCCCATTTTCCTTTTTGCTTTTAACAAAATCTACTATTTCAATAGCCGCTAACATTACATTTTTAGCATGCTGATGGTTAGCATTCGGCAAACCACTCACCGCTAAATAGGCATCACCAATCGTTTTAATTTTTTCTAATCCGTGTGAAGTAATAATAGCATCAAATCCTTTAAAATATTCATGAATTTCGGCAACCAATTCTTTAGGAGTTAATGTTTCACTTATTCCCGTAAAATTTACAAAATCAGTAAATATTACACTCACCTCATCAAAATATTGAGCGTTTACTTCCCCTTTTTCCTTAAGTTCATTGGCTACTTCAGAAGGTAAAATATTCAGCAGTAAATTGTCGCTTAAAATTTTTCCTTTTTTAATTTTGTTTCGCTGATTAAAAAATATATAAGCAAATACTAATACAACAGCTAGCAGTCCTAAGCTTCCATTTCTCAATATTTTTTGTTTCTGTATTTCTTTTTTTGATACTATTTCTTTTTTATCGAATTCTGATTTATATTGAAATCTTATGACCGATTTTTGATTGTCAATTCTGTTGTATATTTCTTTAGATTCAATTGCTAATTCTCTACATTCTAATGCCAATTTATAGTTCCCTTTTGCTTTATATATTTTTGCTAATACATTCGCTGATTGGTTAATTAACATTGGGTAATCAACAGCTTTTGCTACTTGTAAAGAACGTTCAGCAAGCACCATTGCTTTATCATACTCATTTAAGTCGTAATACAATTCTGCTAAATCAACGAGGTTTGTTGCCAAACCAGATCTATCACCGATTTCTTCCGACATTTTTATTCCATTTTGGTAAAAATAGAGCGCATAATTTTTATGCTTTTTTCTCCACCAATAAGTTCCTATGCCGTTATATATTTGTGTTACTATTTGATTTCTAAAATTATATTTTTTTGAAATATTATATCCTCTTAAAAAGTATGAGTATTGAATACCATACAATTTTTTTCTCCCATAAATTACAGCAATATTATTTAACGTAGCTACAATGTTTTTATCTGTAGGATACTTTTCCCACACTATCATTGCTAACTTATAATTCTCAAGTGCTTTGTCTACTTCATCGAGTCGGTCGTAAATCGCACCAATACTACTAAAGGCTAGGGCTGCACCTTTTTCATTTCCAATTTCTTCAAATAGTTTAATACAATCAGCGTAGTATTCCAAGCTTTTCACATAATCAGCTTTACCAGCATACTCATAACCTTTATTATTTAGGTAAATAGCATAATATTTTTTAGCGAGTTTAGAAATTTCTTTATTTGAATTATTTATTAAACTTTTGCTCAACAAACCAAGCTGTTCATTGTATTTTTCCCACTCACCGTCTGCGGCATTATCAGATAGATCGTTTAATAGTTGAAATTTAGCGGTATCAATTGTAGTCTTCTCTAATTTATATATTAAAGAATCTACATAGGAATCTATAGCAATACTTTTTAGGGGTAGTATTGTATAAAATAAGCACACCAATAGAATAGAGAGTCGTAGTTTATTCAATTGTTGGGTTTTGGTCATCGACAATATATGAAATACAAATGAAATTATTAAACATAAACTAATATGTTTAAACTTGTATTTTTGCATTATATTAATATAAATACAATTTAAAATTTTTTAAAGGTGGAATTAGGAATAGATAGTTTTGCATCAGCTATTGGAAACGATGGCATGCCAATAACGAGCGAATTAGCATTGGAATTATTGTTAGATCGTATAGAACACGCCGATAAATCGGGATTAGATTTTTTTGGAATAGGCGAACATCATCGCAGGGAGTTTTTAGATTCTGCTGCAACCATCATTTTGGCCGCCGCAGCTTCTAGAACCAAAAAAATAAAGCTCGGAAGTGCGGTTACTGTACTTAGTGCAGCAGATCCAGTGCGTGTATTTCAGAATTTTGCCACCTTAGATTTAATATCAAAAGGCAGAGCAGAAATAGTAGTTGGCAGAGGATCTTTTACAGAAGCATTCCCATTATTTGGATATAATTTGCACGATTACGATGCATTGTTTTCGGAGAAGTTAGACTTGTTGTTGCAAATACGCGACGATGAAACGATTACTTGGAGCGGTAATTTCCGAGCACCCTTAAACAATGTTTCTATTTACCCACGACCGTTGCAAGAACGTATTCCAATTTGGTTAGGAGTTGGTGGTACACCCGCATCATTTATACGCGCAGGTAAATTAGGCCTACCCTTAATGGTTGCTATAATTGGTGGAGAAACACATCGCTTCCGCCCATTAATAGATTTATACCGAGAGGCTGGAGTAAAAGCAGGTTATGCATTAAGCGAATTAAAAGTAGGATTGCATTCATTAGGCTACGTAGGCGAAAGCAGAGAAAAAGCAATTGAAGAATTTTACCCAGGTTATGCCGAAGCCTTTACCAAAATTGGCAAAGAAAGAGGTTGGCCACCGGTTACGCGTCCGCATTTTGATTCGCAAACAGGAACACGCGGAGCATTAGTGGTAGGAGGTATTGACGATGTTGCCGAAAAATTACTTCGCCACAGCGAAGCCCTCGGTGGAGTAGATCGCTTTACTTTTCAAATGGATAGTGCTGCTTTGAGTCATGAGCAGTTATTGCATTCTATTGAGCGAATCGGGAAAATTTCGGGATTGTTGAATTAATTTTTTTTGATGTTTTTTGGTGGCACGACTTAAGTGGTGCCACCACTTAAGTCGTGCCACCAAAAAGTTTAATAAATGCAGGTTTTTATAAATACCTGCATTTATTAAACTTTTTAAAAATTAATTTGAAAACCTAACGAAAATTTATTAAAAAAACTTTCTTTAAATGGATGTTAGTTTTCTTGCAAAGAAGTGCTAACTATTAAGATGGGTTCTATGCTTTTCGAACATATTCTGATTTAAGTGCCATAGAACCGAAGCCATCAATTTTGCAAGAAATATTATGTCCATCATTCGAATCGGTAAGTCGAATGTTTTTCACTTTTGTTCCTGCTTTTAATGGTTTTGGTGCGCCCTTAACGGGTAAGTCTTTTATTACTATTACCGAGTCGCCATCATGCAACTCATTGCCATTTGAATCCAGAAATTTATTACTAGTTTCTATTGTTATGGATTCTTCAGTTGGAACCCACTCGTGAAAACACTGGGTACATACCATTTGACCTTGGTTTTCGTAGGTTAATTCTGAATTACAATTCGGACAGTTCATTTTATAGTGTATAAATTAGAAATATGATTATTATTTACCTAGATACATTTTTAACCATGCATGTACTTCCGCATAAAAAAACTTACTGTTATCTGGTTTTAAAATCCAATGGTTTTCTTCTGGAAATACAATTAATTTTGAAGGAATTTTTAAACGTTGTAAGGTATTCCAATTTTCGATCGAATTATTTAGTGGCACTCTAAAATCTTGTTCGCCAACCGTAACTAACATGGGTGTTTTAAACTTATTAGCATAGCGAATTGGATTTTGTTCTTTCCAACTTTTAGTTTGCATCCAAGGTGTACCTCCGTTCATTACTTCGCGACCGTAAATGCCATCACTAGTACCCCATTGCGATTCAGAATTAACTAAACCTGCGTGTGAAATTAAACACTTATAATGAGTAGTAGTTGCCTGCATCCAATTAGCTAAATGTCCTCCATAACTTGCACCACCTGCCGCTTGCAAATTTCCATCAATAAATGAAAATCTTTTTATCGCATCTTTTGCCGCTTCATTAATTTCGTTTCCCGGTCCTTTAAACGGATCGTATTGTATGTCTTGCGAAAACTTTTCTCCATATCCTGTTGAACCCGTATAATCTGTTAATAATAATACATAACCCGGAGAGGCAAGTAAATGATAGTTCCAACGATAACTCCAATTATCTTTCCATGAACCCGCAGGTCCTCCATGCATAACAACAAATAATGGATATTTTTTTGCAGCATCAAATCCTGCCGGGCGCACAAGTAAGCTTCTAATTTTTTTCCCAGCTTTACTTGTAAACCAAATCTCTTCCACCTCTGGCAAGTCTAATTTATTTAAACGTTCTTTATTAAAGTTAGTTAGGTAAGTAGTGCTAGTTCCATTTATTTTAATTATTTCTGATGGTGCATTTGCAGATTCAAAACTGCTGATAATTACCGGAGAATTTCCATCAGAAACACTAATGTTTGTATAACAACCCTTAGTGTTTGTTGTAATGTTTTCGAGTTGCCCCTTATCAATGTTTATTTTTATAAGTCTGTCTTTCCCTTGATCCTCTATACTCGAATATATAGAATTACCTATCAGTTCAAAATTATTGATGTTACGATCTAAGCTACCGGTAAGTGTTGTTTTGTTTTGCATAGATGGATAATCAAATCGAGTTATCTTAGCAAGATTAAACACTTTGTAATTGTTTGCTGCACTCGCTAAACACACTAAATATTTTCCATCCTCACTTATATTCGGATTTCCATATTCGAACCCATCATTCGTAATTTGTTTAGCATCCGACGGCTCTGTTGATATTTTATATAAATTATAAACTACATCTTTATATGCCGAAGCGTTCTGTTCTGTTGTTGCACTTATCACCAACTCTTTGCTATCGGCAGTAAAACAAGCATCGCCATTAAATTGAAATCCTTGCTTACTTACCATATTCATTTTTGAAAATAAATCAACAGCTTCTGAACCTTGATTTATTTTTTGAACAAATAAATGAGTTTGTTTTTCATCTACCCAAGAGTCCCAATTGCGAATCGGAAAGCCTGTATAAACTCTTGCTTTATATTTTAGTTTCTTTCTTTCTTCTGCTATTTTTTTATTGGTAGAATCGTTATACGCTCCCTGGTATACTCTGCTCGTGAATGCAATCATGCTACCATCCGGGCTCCATTGTGGTGAACTTGCACCTGTAGATAAATTAGTGAAACGTTGTGCTTCCCCTCCATCAACAATATTTAACAAATAAAGTTGACCAACTTCATCTCCTTCTCTTTTGGCAGAGAAAGCAATGACTTTACTATCCGGACTCCAAGCATAACCACCTTCGGAACCTTTACTATTAGTTAGTTTTCTTGGTTTTGTACTTGCATCAGTTGTCGCAATCCATAAATCGGTAGTTACTTCTTTTTCATCGTAACTCGGATCTGTTACACTAAAAACAACCCACTTCCCATTTGGAGAAACTTTTGGTTGCCCAACACGCTTCATGGCAATCATTTCCTCGTGTGTAATGCTTTTCTTTTGTGCAAATAACAGTGTTGGGAAGATTAGTAATAACACTAAAACACTATTAATAAATTTCGTTTTCATATATATTTTCATAAATTTTTAAAATGTAATAATTATAAATTTACTAATCGGAAATTAATGGATAAAATATAGCAAATAGTATAACAAATGATATTATGATACTCACTATTGTTACTAAAATAGCAGTTATAACTGTAACCCCTAATCCATATAAAATCATTTCTGCAATACTTACCTCTTTCTTTTTATATGCTATAAAATTTTGATTTACATCTCTGTTAAAATATGTTCTCACATATTTGCCATTATTAATTTCTTGTATAGTATATAATTTTCTATCAAATTTAGTTCTTGGATCTATTTCATTTACCTCGTTTGTTTTATTTATCGCATTTATTTTATTTACTATAGTTTGATTTCTATGTAGAATAGTATCTTTAAATTCTGCAGTACTAAATTCATATCTTTTGATATTTTTCATACTATCTAATTCTTTTATAGAATTATATTCCATCTTAAGGTCTTTAGCCTTCACAGGTACATATAAATTTCTTTGATAGAAAAACGAATTACAAGAATAGAGGAAAATGGAACAAAAAACTAGTATTACCTTTATTAAAAGCGGCGATTTAGACATATTGTGCAAGTTTGAGCGTAATACTTAAGTATATTAAATTACTAATTATTGTACAAATTAACAATGAATTAATAATTAACAAAAACATCAAATAGAATTCATACGTATACTTAATGTTTAATGAATTTTCCTCTATAAGTTCCCTCTGCTGTTTTTATGAAGAGCATATACATTCCTGAACTTAATTTAGAAATGTTTATTCTATTAACGTCCATATCATTCGCTACATTTACTTCTTGGCCAATTGCATTCATCAATATTACTTTCGAATTTATTTGTAAGTTAATACCATCAATAAAAATATAGTTAGAATTACTAGGGTTAGGATATATTATTAAACTTTTAAAATTTTCAATGTTTTCACCAATAGTTAATGTGTTTCTATAAATAGAAGTTTGATATGGTTTTAGATTTTGCTTGAAACTATAAATTCCATTATTACTAACTAGCTCAATTGTACTATCATTCCAAACATCAGTATATATTAAGGGTACAGAGGCTCCGTTACTAGTTTTAAAAGTAAATTCCACATTACTTAAATTATTAGAAGATGTGTTTACTAAAATTAATACATCATCATTATAATAACTACGCAAGTAAGAATGTACAGATGCATTTGTGTTCAATACATTTTTTACAGATCCTAATTGAAGCACTACGTCTTTATTTCTTAACTGAATTAATTTTCGGTAATGATTCCATATCGAATTAGAATCGGCCTTTAAAGTTTCAACATTAAAGCTAGTATAATTTGTATTGATGGGGCGCCATGGATTTCCGGTGGTAAAACCCGCTCTACTTCCAGCACTCCATTGCATTGGTCGGCGGATGTCCTCATCTGGTTTTACCCCTTTCATCGCTACTTCTTCACCGTAATATAAAAATGGAACACCGGGTTGAGTTAAGTATAAACTTGCGGCCACTTTATTTTTGTTGAGGTCGTTTCCTAATACATCAATTAATCTATTTTGATCATGGTTGGTTAAAAAACTTGAATACTGATTGGTATCTAAAGTATTTTGTGCATTGTTTAATGCAAGCTTTGCTTCATAAGGGTTTCCAGTATTTGCCGATTGAATATTTTTTTCTGCCAAATTAAAATCAAAACACATATCGAGCACACCAGTATATAATGCTACCGACTGTGGTGTGTCCCACACTTCACCTAGTAGTAAGGAATTTGCCTTCCATACTTCGCAACTATCATTTAGTTCTTTTAAAAAAGTAATTGTTTCAGGAGTGTTCTTTAGTGTATTTCCATTTTCATATAAATACATTACAGCATCTAATCTAAAACCATCTACGCCTATATCTTTCAACCAATACTTTGCGATAGAAAAAATGCTGTCTTTAACGGGTTGATAGTTGTAGTTTAAGTCGGGCATTTCACTCCAAAAAAGTGCGTAATAATTACTACCATTTTTAGGGTACCAAACTTGTTGTCCCCAAGGTCCAGTTTGAACAGGGGCGGTGCTTTCCCATCTATAAAAATTTCTGAAGAAAGGATCGTTAGCGGCAGATTTTATAAACCAAGGATGTTGACTAGAGGTGTGGTTAATTACTAAATCGATGATTACTTTAATGCCTTTAGTGTGAGCTTCATTTAGCATGGTTTTAAAATCGTTCATGCTACCGTATTGAGGATTTACCTTTTTGTAATCGGTAACATCATAGCCATGGTAACTTGGAGAAGTATTAATAGGCATTAACCAAACAAGGCCTATTCCTAAGTCGTCTGTTGTATTATTATTACCATCATTTAAATAAGATAACTTTTGTGTAAGGCCATTAAAGTCGCCACGACCATCGCCATTGCTGTCGTAAAAACTACGAACAAAAATTTCATAAGCAGTGGTATTGTTCCACCATTTATTTTGTGCGAAAGAATTGAATTGAATTAATAAAAGAATAAAAATGCTTAAACAGAATTTCATAGTAGGGATGTATAAAATTCTAATTTAAGAATTAATTGTTACTAAGTGTATTTACTACAATATGATTTGTGGTATTATACTTTCAAACTTCCTCTAAAGGCTCTACCAGCATAATAAGATTCAACCCCGTTGTGGTAAATAAAAACATGTTTGTAGCGTTTATCGCCAAATATAGCACCGCCTAATTTTCTAATTTCTGGAGGACTAAGTAACCAAGAAGAAGTTTTGGTATCGAAATCGCCAAGACTTTGCAGGAATTGATATTGTTCTTCAGTGAGTATTTCTATTCCCATTTCTGCAGCCAATCCAATTGCACTGTGTGCAGGTTTGTATTCTTTTCTGGCTTCTAAAGCAGCTGGATCATAGCATATACTGCGTCGGCCTTTAGGGCTTTCGGCAGCACAATCGAAGAAAATATATTCATCGGTTTTTTTATCGTAACCAACAACATCGGGTTCGCCGCCTGTTTGTTCCATGCTGTCGAGTATCCAAAGTTTATCAGGCAAAGACTCTAATTTTGCATGTACTTTATCCCAAGTAATGCCTTTATGTCGAGCTGTATTTTTTTCAAAACGATTTTTCAGAGTCGCCAAAAGTTCTTTAGCTTGTATAGGTGATAATTTATTTTTGGAAGTTTTGCTCATGGGAACACTTAATTAAAACACTAAGATACAATAGTATGTACTATTAACAATGTTGTATAATTAAACAATAAGCTTGTTTTGTTGTTACCTAGGAAATAATATATAATGAAACTCACAATAATTATAGCAATAATTGGCATAGCAGGCATATTATTTGCTTTTAAAGTAGCTGATATAGAAATGCCAGATTACCGAGTACTTAAAAAGTATGAAAACGTAGAAATCAGACAATATCCAGCAATGGTAATTGCACAAACCTTACTTTCTAAAAGTTCTAATGAACAGCAAATGAATGGAGGTTTTAGGGTAATTGCTGGTTATATTTTTGGAGGTAATGAGCGTAATCAAAAAATAGCGATGACAGCTCCGGTAGTAATGAAAATGGGCGATACTGCGAGTATGTATTTTATGATGCCGAAACAATACAGTACCTCTGAACTGCCTAAACCGAATTCTAACGAGGTTAAAATTATGGATGAAAAAGCAAAAGTGATGGCAGTAATACGCTATAGTGGTTTTTCTTCTGATGATAAAATTAAAAAATACACGGATGAATTAGCAGCGATAGTTGTTAAATATAAATTGAAAACAACAGGAGCGTACATGTACATGGGCTACAACGCGCCATGGGATGTTATAAATAGAAGAAACGAAATAGCTATAGAAATACTCGAATAAAAATGAGCATAGCTAGCTAGTTGTATTGATATATGTGGGTAGTGGCCCTATGAGGAATCGAACCTCAACCCAGAGAACCGGAATCTCTAATTCTATCCATTAAACTATAGGGCCCTTGTTAGTGTGCTAGTGTGATAGTATGCTAGTGTGCTAATGATTAGTGCAAATAGCAATGCCTTTGCTACATTAGCACACTAGCATACTATCACACTAGCACACTAACCTGTGGCCCCGACCAGAATCGAACTGGTATCAAATGTTTAGGAAACATCTATTCTATCCGTTGAACTACGGCGCCAAGTTTTCGAATTTTCGAAATGTCGAATTAACGATTATAGCGCAAAAATAGGAAATAAATGCTTATTTTCAGGAAAAGGAAATTTGTATCTGTTTATAAAGGGTGCATGTCCTTGTATGTAAACATTTTCTAATATTTGATGTTATAGGTTATTAATCTTTTTTGTATGAAAAAATTTATCCTCGTATTAAGTGTAATCTTTTCAATAGGCTTTACTGCTAATGCACAAACTAATTTCAGTGGTGGTATTTATAATAATACTACATGGACATTAGCCAATAGTCCTTATATATTAACCGGTCCGGTTGTGGTGTTTCCCAATGTTACACTAACTATTGAACCCGGTGTTGTGGTAAAAATTCAAGAAACATCCTACAATACTTCTCTACAAATATATTTAGAGTTGCGTGGTAAACTTGTAGCCAAGGGAACCATCACTAACCCAATTTCATTTATTCCAAACTCTGCACCAAGTGTAGGCACAGATTACATTTGGCAAGGTATTTTTGTTAAAACGGCACAAGGTGGTTCAATTGATATGGATTATTTTACATTTAATAATTCTTATTATGGTATAAATTATGATGATGTATTAATTGACACGTTGACTTTTAATCATTGTAAATTCAGCTACAATTGTTATACCCTATCTATTAACACGAATGTTGTTGTAAATAATTGTGAATTTACTAATAATGCTGTTCCACACTCTTTAATTTATGTATATGGGTCTGTTACTGCTCGTGATTGTATTTATAAAAATAATTATGCTTGTATGACATTTATTGCGAACGGTGTAGATGTTAGTGGAAGTACTTTTGAAAATAATCAATCATGTTTTATACAAGTTTCTGGAAAATTCAAAAACTGTGTATTTAAAAATAACACAGCAGTCTTCCAAGAAAATGGCACTCTTGAAATTGATTCGAGTACTTTTGAAAATAATCAAATTGGTATAGATGCTTTTGGCGTAGGAAGTGTTAAAAACTCAATGTTTACAGCTAATGGAGTGGGATTAACGGTTAGTGCAAATTCTATTATAGAAAACAATGATATTTCTAATAATGATGTTGGACTAGGCCTGATTGGAACATTTACATCAGGAATGGTTTTGCCATTTATTAAAGACAATAAAATTTGCAACAACAAGCTATACAACTTAGAAAATAAATCAGATTATAATTTAGTTTTAGACAGTAATTGTTTTTGTTTAAACGATTCTGTTACTATTGATGCAAAAATTTATGATGGCTATGACGATATCACTAGAGGCCTAATAAATTTTGCAATATATGACTCCACATGTACTTATATTTTATGGAGAGTTGCTAAAATTAATTCAGGTCAAAACACTGGTGTAAATTCAATTTATAAGGAAGTCAGTGTTTTCCCAAATCCATTCCAAGAAAAGTTAATGTTAAACGGAATCGGCAATACAATGTGTACATGGTCAGTTTTCGATATCACCGGTAAAAAAGTATATGAAATAAATAGCGAATACGATAAGCTGGAATTAGACCTAAGTTTTTTAGAAAAAGGAGCCTATATTTTAAAATCAGACAATTATTTGCCTGTTAAACTTTTGAAATTTTAAGTTAATTAGCACACTAGCATACTATCACACTAGCATACTAACCTTTCAGCCACTTCTTATAATTCCTTTCCTGCTCGGCAGATAGATTTTTCATCCTAAAGAGGTAGTGCTTTTTCGTGCCCTCTTTCATTGTATTAGTAACTTCTAGTTTAATTGGCTTACCATCTCGTTCTAAGTCAATCATGTATTTCGTACCATCGGCAATAAAACCATACTCGGTGCTGCTCAGTTTTAATATCTCCGTCGAAATTAATTTGTCGCCTTTTTTAATTCCACAACAAGCCTCTTTGGAAACTTTCTTTACGGTTCTTTTTCCACCTAAATTTAAGCGTGTAAATTTTACACCTTCAAATGGCGATACCGGAACCATCCCTTTATATTCTGCTTTGTACTCAATTCCTACTTTCGCTAATATTTCTGAAATCGCTAAAGTATCTCTCCCGCTAATGTATTTATCTATAAATATTTTTACGCTTGGGTGACTGGCTGCTACAAACTCATTGAAAAATTCTTGCTCAGAAAAGTTTTTATTTTTTCCGTATTTTTTACTTAAGGCAAATACTACATCCTTTAATGTTTTCTCTCCATTGGTAGCACTTATAATTTCAATATCAAGCAATGCTCCCATTAAGGCACCTCGCTCATATACTTGCTGGTACTGACTCTTATGAGGTTCGTTAAATACATTTTCGCTCATTTCTGTAAAAGACATTTTGTCGAATGGAAATTTGCTTCCCGATGAAATTTTACCTGCCAACACATCACGTAAATATTTCCATGGATCGGTTACTTTGCCTTGTGTTAAGGCTAAACCTGCAAAATATTCGGTAATGCCTTCGTATAACCATAAATGTTTCGACATTTTTGGATCTTCGTAATTAAAATTACCTACATGTTCTGAGTGTAAATTTAAGGGAGTTACAATGTGTAAAAATTCGTGAGATGCAATGTCCTTAATCGTTTTTACTGCCAAATCATTTCCTAAATCTGGTAAAAAATACATGGATGAATTACCATGTTCTAAGGCTCCAAATCCTTGCCCACTAAAGCTTCTGATGATTTTTACAATGTCGAAAAATCTTACTTTTTCTCCTGCAAATATTCCTTTAAACTCAGTATAATCTTTTAAATAAATGATAAACGAGTAATTATTTACTGGCAATTCATTCCCGAAAAACAAGCCCAATGCTTGCATCGATTTTTCAATCTCTTTATATAAATCTTTACTTATTTGTCTGCCGCTTTCATTATACACACCTAAAGTTACCTTGCAGTTTGCTACCATAAATGAGGTGGTATCTGGTTCAGAAAACATAATGGGGTTATCTACTAATTCATGATAATCATTCGCCTTAAAAATTTGTGTATTATTTTGTAGAGTAGAACTCAATGAAGTTACTGCGTAGAAATTAATAGGCTTTTCAACCAATAACTCAATGCCTGTATTTTCTGTTCCTTTAAATATTCCAAAAAAACCAGAATTGTTAAAAATGATGTTCTCGTCTTTTTGAATGTTTGTTCCAGCTGGTTCAAATATTTTATTTTTCTTTTGTTTCGTATGATAGCTGTCTTTTACTACATATGAAATAGCGCTTGGCTTCCCATAAATTACAAAATTGTTTTCTCCTTGTTTTTTAACTTTCAAGGGCTTTTTATTAGCATCAAGTGCAACAAAATCATTTATAAATCTACCATAATCTAATACTGCGTATGTGCCTGGTATAGTTTTAGGAAACTGAAAAACCACTTCATTACTGAAGTTTTGATAGGTAGTGCTAGCTACCACTAATTCAACTTTTAACCTATTCTCCTCAACTTTAGTTAAGTCAATTTTATATTGCTGTACATTTTGCGCATGTGTTAATCCCACAAAGAGTAGGCAACCCAAAGCAATAAGCATAAATTTTGTTCTCATGTTATTTTTTATTTCTACAAAAATATATGCCTTTTGCAAATAAGCTTATTTATATCGTTAATGTTACGCCATAAACAAAAAATCCCTGTTTCTAGGAATAGAAACAGGGATTTTAATGAGTTATTAGAATTAGAATTTATCTGTTAAGATGTTAATCAAGTCAACAATTGCCCAGATTCCGCAACCACCAGCTGTTAAGATGAATAAGATGTTCCATCCAACTGGTTTACCTACATACCATCTGTGTGCTGCTAAACCACCTAAGAAAAACCACAATAATAAAATGATGATTTTTTCTTGATCCATTCCTGCTAATGCTTTTTTTGCATCAGTAGAATTTGCAGATTCTAATTTAGTAGCTGCTTCTTCACTAGCTTTTACTGTACTTTCAGATACTGCAGGAGCATCAACTGTACTTACTTGTTCTTTGGCTACTTCTTTTTTCGAGTTAGATTTTACAGGGAACGAAGCATACGTCGATCCAGCTGTTAACATTACTACAGCACATAGTGCTAAAATTGCGTTTGTGATTTTTTTCATAATTAGGGTTATATTTGTTATTACAATATATGAATTAATTTTTAATGAAGAAATTTATCTTTTATTTGACATTATTTATTTGGCCTACCCTTAGTCTCGCCCAAATAAATAATACATACGAGTTTATTGGAACGTTACAATTATCAAACAATGAACTAATTAGCTATAAATTAAATTTTAAAGAACTTGCTAATGGTAAAATAGAAGGCAATTCAATTACCGATATTTATGGTGACGATCGAACTAAAAGCGTAATTAAAGGCAGTATTAATTTTACAGAACAGAAGATTTCCTTTGTCGAAACCGCTAACCTAAGTACAAAATCTAAAGCAAACGAAAGTGATTTTTGCTACTTAATTGTTAAAAATGCAAAGTTTAAAACTGCCAAGGGAAAAACAATACTTCAAGGTAAATTCAGTGGTAAACTTCCTAATGGTACAGTTTGCGCCAACGGAACACTTTATCTAATTAGCACAAATTATTTACAGCAATTAGAGAATACTTATTTAACTACAGATAAAATAAAAAATGCCGATACACTTTCTATGTTGAAAGAAAAAATCGGCACAATTAAAGATCGTGCAGATAAAAACACCTTGAAAAGCAATGAGGTGCTAAGTTTAAATTGGAGCTCTAATGAAGTAATCCTAGAAATTTGGGACGGCGAACAAGAAGATCTAGATGAAATACAAGTTTATATAAACGATAAAAAAATTGTTGATCAATTAGTACTTAAACGTCAGAAGAAAATTTTAATCATCCCATTAACAGAAAAAGTAAGCAGCATTAAAATCATTGGAATTAACGAAGGCCTCTCTGCTCCCTGCACTGCAAATATTATTTTACGCGATGGCTCCATTAGCACGTCCGTTGTATCTGTGTTAAAGAAAGGGGAGAATAATACCATTAGAATTAACAAATTGTAGAAATGAAAATCAATCTACCATCAAACTATAAAAAACCCATTGCCTACAGTATTGCGGCATTGCTAAGTTTAGCATTTATAACCTTGTTAATGTTGCCGGCAGATTATTTTGATACAGGTAGAGCATCTTGTGTTTCGGTAATACTTTTTGATATTGAATGTTATGGTTGCGGCATGACAAGAGCTATACAGCACCTATTGCATCTTGATTTTCAAAAAGCATACGAGTTTAACAAACTTTCCTTTATTGTATTACCATTGTCTGTAATAATGATAACATGGGAGTTGAAGAAAGTTATTTTCCCTAAAAAGAAAGATCACCCAAACAATAGTTAATTTCTTGTGTTTGCACTTAAATTAAACTAAATAGATGCAAAACTTTAAGAACCACTCGAGGTTATACCCTTTACACCATTTTGTGTTAACCCCATTAACAGCCATACTTACAACATGGGCATTGGTAAACTTATTTACTTCCAATGGCGAGTTAAGCCAAAACGTATTTAATTTAATACTCTCGTTTTCTTTAGCATTGGCAGTGCTTATTTCAAGAATTTATGCCATAAAAAATCAAGATCGTATTATACGAATTGAAATGCGTTTAAGGTATTTTGAATTAGCAGGCAAATCGTTTTCTAGTAAAGAAACTAAATTAAGATTAAGTCAGATTATTGCATTAAGGTTTGCAAGCGACAATGAATTATTACCCTTAATTGATAATGCGATTTCAGAAAAAATGAGTTCGAAAGAAATTAAACAAGCCATCAAAAACTGGAATTCAGATTATAGAAGAGTTTAACGATTGATTTTATATGTTGAAAAGCTCAATGCCCTACGCATTGGGCTTTTTTTGTTAATAAAAAGTTAAAGCATAATATGTTTTTCCTCATTCTTGTAAATTATAGTAATTTGCAGTAATGAGAAATAGAACCATTAAAACATTTGTTGTACTTGCCATTATTTCTATACTAGGAATTATTATTACCCAAGTATTTTGGTTTAAACAAGCTTTTGATAAAACTGAACAAGAGTTTAATAAAAGCTTGAACATTGCGCTTACACAAACTTTAAAAGGCATTCTCTTATATAATAACTCTAGCGCCATTCCTTTAGATCCCATTGAAAAACTCGACCATAATTATTATGCAGTTATGGTAAACGATCAAATTAATGCCGATGTGTTAGAACATTATTTAAAAAACGAATTTGATAAATTAAACATCCATCAAAGTTTTGAGTACAGAATTTTTGATTGTAAAAATGAGCAGTTAGTATATGGTGGTTATGTAGAAGGAAAAAACACCGAAAATGATCAACCAGTAAGTAGAAATTTACCAGTTTGGAAACCCGATAATTATTATTTCACTGTTTACTTCCCTAATAAAACATTAGACATTGTAAGTGGCATGACACTTTGGTTGTTTTCTAGTTTTGTGTTATTTATTGTGTTGATATTTTTTGGCTATAGTTTATTTGTAATTCTGAAACAAAAAAGATTATCAGAAATACAGAAAGATTTTATTAACAACATGACGCATGAAATTAAAACACCTGTGTCTATTATTAGTGCATCAGCAGAAACCATCAGAAATCCTAGTATTATTGAGCAACCTCAGCGTTTATTGAATTATGCTAATATTATTATTGAAGAAAGTAACCGACTGAAATTACAAGTAGAACGTGTATTAGCGCTTGCTGATTCTAACAGAACCATTAAGTTAACGAAGGAGAGAATAAATTTAGAATTACTTACCAAAGAAATTGTAGAAAGTATTTGCGATAAAGAAAAAGAGAAGCCCATTGTAAACTTCAATTTTAAATCGCAAAATGCTTTTGTAATTGGTGATGAAGTTTATTTATCAAATTTAATTAGCAACATTGTTGATAATGCAATTAAGTATTCTTCAGAAAAATTGATATTAACAATAAGTACAAAGAACATCGACAATGATATTGAACTAGCATTTACAGATAATGGAATAGGGATTTCAAAAGAACATTTATCCAAAATATTTGATAAATTTTACAGAGTGCCAACGGGTAACCGACACGATGTGAAAGGCTTTGGAATTGGCTTAAACTATGTAAAAATGATTGCTAAATTACACAAAGCAAAAGTAAAAGTTGAGAGTGAATTGAATAAAGGAACCAGGTTTATAATTTTATTCCCAAATGCTTAAACAAAAAATCTTATTAGTAGAAGACGATACAAATTTAGGCTTTGTAATAAAAGATAATTTTGAACAAGAACAGTTTGAAGTGGTTTTGTGTGTAGACGGTGTAGAGGCACTCTCTACCTTTAAAAATCAAAAGTTTGATTTGTGTATTTTAGATGTAATGATGCCAAAAATGGACGGATTTGAATTGGCTAAAAACATTAGAAAAATAAACGAACAAATTCCCTTACTTTTTTTAACAGCCAAAAGTTTAAAAGAAGACAGGTTACATGGTTTTACAATTGGCGCCGACGATTACATTACAAAACCATTTAGTATAGAAGAGTTAATACTACGTTGCAAAGTATTTTTAAAAAGATCAATTGCAACTACTAGTAAAAAATCTAACTACATAATGATTGGTACTTATTCGTTTGATTTTCAAAATCAATTATTAATACATCCAACAGAAGAGAAAAAGCTAACACTTAGAGAATCATTACTTCTACAATTGCTTACAGAAAAACCGGGTGAAATTATAAAACGTGAGCATATTTTAAAAGAAGTGTGGGGTACCGACGATTATTTTGCAGGCCGAAGCATGGATGTTTTTATTTCCAGGTTACGCAAATACCTCTCAAAAGACCCCAACATCGAAATTATGAATTACCACAGTGTAGGGTTTAAAGTAACTGTACAAGCTTAGTTTGTTTATTAGCGATATTTAGTAATTTTACAATTCGCGATAACCATGAAGAAATCCATTCTTTTATTTTGCTTTTTATTTTCTATTGCATTTTATACAAATGCAAGTAAACAAAGTGTGCAAGATAGTTTGGTAAATTTACTGAACTCCCAATCAACCACTTTAGAGAAAAAGCTTTTATTATATGATGAGTTGTTAATGCAGCTTACTCGTTTTGATAAAATTTTAATGGAAGAGTATACGCAACAAGCCATAAGCTTTGCAAAAAAACATAAGAACAAAAAGTTCGAAGCCAGTTACAGAATTTCCTATGGTATGTCATTATACTTTAAAGGAATGATGGATAGAACATTAGAGGAATATTTAACAGCTCTGAAATTAGCAGAGGATATAAATGATAAAAAATTAATGTCGCGCGTGTTACACGAAATGGGAGTGTTCTACAATAAAAACGGAATGCGCGATAAGGGGATTGCTTCTATAGAACAATCTGTTGAATATGCTAGAACGATTAACGATACAGATGGTGTTGCCAGAAGTTTAAACAGTTTGGGAGCCTTGTACGAACAGAATAACGAATTAGAAAATGCGCTTAGCTGTTACCAAGAATCACTACAAAAATACACACTCTTAAAAAGCGATTTAGGCAGTTCTTATAGTTACAGTAACATTGGTTTAATTTATTTATATAAATCTGATTTTAAAAATGCAAAACAAAACTTAGAAGCATCGTTAAATTTACGATTGAAACTAAATGATGTGAATGCCATTGCCATGAGTTATATAGATTTGGCAGAGTTATACAAAGCTCAGCAAAACTATTTACTAGCTATTGAACAAGCAAACTTGTGTATTAATTATGCAGAAAAAGTAAGTTATAAAGACATCATACAATACGCTTATAATTTAATTGCACAGTCTTATGCAGCTTTAAAACAATTCGACAAGGCCTACGAATACAAACAACTTCATCAGAATTTAAAAGACAGTTTGTTTAATTTAAAAAAGTCTGAACAAATTGCCTACATGCAAACTAAGTATGATACGGATAAGAAAGAACAACAAATAAAAATACAAGCTTTAGAAATTTCCAAACGAAACACTTATTTGGTAGTTTCCATTTTAATTTTTTTAGCTCTGTTGGTGGTGTTGTATTTAATGTACAACAGGTATAAATTAAATCAATCTAATAGACTACAATTAGAAATTATAAAACAACAAGATCTAGCATCTAGAGCAATTATAGAGGCAGAAGAAAATGAACGTAAAAGAATTGCAGGTGATTTGCATGATGGTATTGGGCAACTATTTTCTGCAGTAAAAATGAACCTATCAGGTTTATCAGATCGTATAACGATGCACGATGATGACACTAAGTTGTTGTATGACAAAACCATTGCCATGGTTGACGAGTCCTGTACCGAAGTGCGAAGTATATCACACAACATGATGCCAAATGTGTTGCTCAAATATGGTCTATCAACAGCCATAAAAGATTTTATCAGTAAAATAGATTCCAGAAAACTGAAAGTTTATTTAGAGTTAGAAGGCATTAATGTGAGTTTAGATAGCAGTGTAGAAACGGTGCTGTATAGAGTAATACAAGAATCGGTGAACAACGTAATTAAACACTCTAATGCCAGTAGGCTCGATATACAAATTAACAAAGATGAAGATGGCATAAGTGTAAGTATAGAAGATAATGGAAAAGGCTTTGACACCACTAATGCCGAAAAATTTGAAGGCATAGGCTTGAAAAACATCATCACCAGAGTGCAATTAATAAAGGGATTTGTGGAGTGGGATTCTAGTCCTGACAATGGTACCCTTGTTTCTATTTTTATACCAAATACTAACATAAACCCGACCGGGCTTCCGAGCTAGTACGGATATAAAATTGCCCAATAGTGGGTATGTTTAGAGTATACTTAGATAGGTAGTTTTAGTTTTCCTAAGAACCTTAAATGAGAACGAAACTAATTATACTTTGCCTTTTTATTTTTACCCAGCTATCCACAAACGCACAAGACAAAAAACTAATTGACAGTTTAGAAGTATTAGTTAAAACTTCTACAAACGATTCAATAAAATTAATTGCTTATGGCGATTTATGTTGGAACTATGGTTTTTTGGATTTCAACAAGGCCTTGTATTATGGAAAAGAAGAGCTAGTAATGGCTCAAAAGCTCAACAATACAAAAGCAATAGCGCTCGCTTACTCAGATATTGGCAATTGTTATACACGCATCAATCAATTAGATGAAGCACTTGTATATCATACAAAAGCATACCAACTAAGATTACAGTTGGGCATGGATTTAAAAGCAGCAGGCTCTCTCAATAACATCTCCATCATTTACAAACAACAAGGTAAATTTAAACAAGCAGCCGAGTACTTAATGAAAGCCTTACGCATATACGAAAGTAAAAACGATTCGGTTATGCAAGCCTTGGTGAAAGGCAACTTAGGTAATTTGTATTTAAATATGAACAAACTTGCCATTGCAAAAAAGTACATCGACGAGAGTTATGTGATTGCAAATAACAGGCAAGTGAAATCTTTATTAACCACGGCTTACTCTAGTTATACGGAGTATTATTTACTGACTAAGAAATACGATTTAGCATTGAAATATGCTTACTTGTCGAAAGAATTAGTAGAGAAACAAAATAAAAAATCAGATTTAGCTTTAATATACAACACCATTGGGCAACTTTATTTAGAGAAAAAATTATACTCAAAAGCGATGGAGTATTACACCAAATCATTAAATAGTAGAATAGAGCTGGGAGATGATTTAGGTATTGGTTCTTGTTATAAGAATATTGCCTATTGCCAACAATTGCAATTAAACTATACAGAGTCTGAAGCTAATTATAAATTAGCGATGCAGTATTTCAAAAAAATTAATGCAAGAGAATATATTAATGATTGCAATAAATTGCTGGCACAATTGTATGAAAAACAAAACATGTTTGATAAGGCATTGTATTATTTAAAAGAAGGCAAGAAAATTGAAGACAGTGTATATAATAAAGAGGCAGAAACGAAACTTAGTGAGCTGTATGTACAATATGATACAGAAAAGAAAGAGCAACAAATAAAAATTCAAACACTAGAATTATCTAAGCGAAACACCTATTTATTTATAGCATTGGGTCTGATTTTATTGAGCATTATCATTGCTTACTTAATCATCAGTAGAAATAAAATTAAAGAGTCTAATCGCTTACAGAAAGAAATATTAAAGCAACAAGACCTATCAACCAAAGCAATTATAGAAGCAGAAGAAAGAGAACGAAAACGAATTGCAGGCGATTTACACGATGGCATTGGGCAACTATTTTCTGCAGTGCGTATGAACCTTTCGAGCCTTAGTGAAAATTTAGTGTTTACTAAAGACGACAAGAAAATATTGTTTGATAAAACCATTGACATGGTTGATGAATCGTGCAAAGAAGTGCGCGCCATTTCGCATAACATGATGCCAAATGTATTGTTGAAATCTGGTTTAGCAAGTGCCGTTAGAGATTTCATCGGTAAAATAGACGATACTCTACTTAAAGTAAATTTAGTAACCTATGGGCTAAATGAACGCTTAGATGCAAACACAGAAACAGTTTTGTACCGTGTTATACAAGAGTCGGTAAACAACGTAATTAAGCACTCTCAGGCAAACCAACTCGATATACAAATTAGCATAGAAGACAAAGAAATTACCGTAACTATTGAAGATAATGGTAAAGGTTTCGACGTAAGTAATAAAGACAATTTTGATGGAATTGGCTTAAAAAATATCATTACTCGAATAGAATTTTTAAAGGGAACTGTAGAATGGGATTCGAGCCCTGGAAATGGCACCTTGGTAGCCATACACATACCGCTTAATAAATAAAAACAACCTTAAATAAGCAGTTTTTTATAACCTTATTTTTTGTAATTTCGCAGCAAACAAAATGAGTCATGGCTGAAATAGAAATTAATAAATCTTGGGATAAACTTAAAATCAAAGTTAAACGTAAATACAGAGATTTAAGTGAAGAGGATTTGGCTTACACTGCAGGGCAAGAAGAAGACTTAATCAGCAGATTAATGAAAGCAATACAAAAGGATAGAACCTATGTGGTTTTTATGCTAAAGAAAATGTTACTTAATATGGATAACAACCGTTTATAAAGCTCAAAATAGTTTACGAGTTTCGGCAACGTAGGTTAAAAAGTCTAAAGGATGGTTATTGTCCTTGTCTTTATCACGCTTATGCCCTAAACGCACTACAATCATGTTATTTTTGGGGTCAACAATTATGTATTGCCCTAAAATACCTCTGCAATAATAAATATCATTGTATACCCACCATTGGTAACCGTACTGGTTAGTAGCTACCCCATTTTCTGGTAAACCGTGTGCGGTAGTACTATTTTTTACCCATTCTGATGAGAGCACTTGGGTACTGTCCCACATTCCGTTTTGCATATATAACTTTCCAATTCTTGCAAAGTCGCGGGCGTTAGAGTAAAAACAGCAATACGCTTTTTCATCGCCACCCTCTTTATCTAAGCTCCAATGTGCAGGATTTTCGGCTCCAATTTTCGACCATAATTTTTCCGATGCATATGCCGACATTGATTTTCCGGTGGCTGCTTTTAATACAAATTCTAACAATTGTGTATCGCCACTTCTGTAATAAAATTCGGTGCCCGGAGTTTTTTCTACTTTTAAAGAGTAAATTAATTTTCGCAAATCTTTGCCATAATAGGCATCGGTAGTTTGGTTAAACGGAGTAGAGTACGATTCTTTGAAATTCAAGCCCGAGGCCATTTTTAGCACATCTATAATTTTCACTTTCTGTAAATCGCCCACATTATATTCCGGAACATATTTCCCAACAGGATCGTTTACGCTTTCAATTTTCCCTTCATCAATAGCAATTCCAATTAGTAGAGATACAATACTTTTTGCTACCGAAAAAGAATTGGAATACGAGTTTTCATTCCATCCATCCCAGTATTCTTCGTACTGTATCGAATCGTTTTTAATTACTAAAAAAGCAACGGTTTCATAACGTTCTAATACATTGCGTAAACTATCGCTTAGTTTTATTTTATTTTTTGTGGATGAATTTTTCCAAGGGTCTTTTTTACCAGTGTTTTCAATAGTGGTGTAAGGGAAAAGTTCTAAATCATCTATTCCAGGTTGTTGGTAAACGAGTGCTTTATATATGTAAGTAGTATCGCTTGCCCAAATGGCAACATTAGCAATTACAATTACCAATAAAAAGATGTAGAGAATACGTTTAAACAAGTTCATTTTCTTTAGAAATAAAGTTCATATCAAACAAGATAGCAATTTCATTTTTTAAAATCGATTTTACTTCTTCAAAATCTACTTTCCTACCGAGCTCGCGTTCCATAGAAGTTACGTCTTTATCGTCGATGCCGCAGGGAATAATATTATTGAAATAGTTTAAATTGGTATTTACATTAAACGCAAAACCGTGCATTGTTACCCAGCGACTGCAGCGCACACCCAGTGCACAAATTTTACGAGCCTTGCTCATATCATCAATATCCAACCAAACGCCTGTTAAGCCAGCTATTCTGCCCGATTCAATTCCGTATTTTTTTAAGGTATTGATGATGGCGTCTTCCAGCAATCGTAAATATTTATGGATGTCGGTAAAAAAATAATCGAGGTCTATAATTGGGTAGCCAACTAGTTGCCCTGGCCCGTGGTAAGTAATGTCGCCACCTCTATTAATTCTATAATAAGTAGCGGCAGCATTTTTCAAACCTTCCTCGTCGAGCAATAAGTTTTCTTGCTTGCCACTTTTTCCAAGCGTATATACATGAGGGTGCTCACAAAAAATTAGGAAGTTCTCCGTTGGAATAGTGGTATTATTAGTTCTGTTATCCGATTTTATTTTTAAGGTTGCCGCAAAATACGACTCTTGTTTGTCCCAAGCTTCCTTATAATCAATCATTCCCCAGTCTTGAAATTGAACGTTGGGCATAAAAAAAGTTTAATATATTAAGGATGATAAATAAACCTGCATATATGCAGTTGAGTTTACGAAACAAAGGTACGATTTTTACAAGATCTAAAGGAGAGGGAATTATGGCAGAGCATATAGATTTTGGAAAACGCGGGGAGCAATTGGCGAAAGAATACTTGCAGAAAAAGGGCTATAAAATTTTAAAAAGCAATTACAGAGTAGGAAATGCGGAGGTAGATTTAATAGCCGAATTTAACAAAACAACCATTTTTATTGAAGTTAAAACAAGGATGCAGTCTAAATATGGAACGCCCGAAATGGCGGTTACTCAAGAGAAGCGGCGGAACATGAAACGCGTTGCCAGGGCATACATTCAATACAACAAACTGCAAGGCGAAGTAAGGTTCGACATCATCAGCATTACCTTCAGCAACAAAAACGAGTATGAGTTGATGCATTTCGACGATGCGTTTTTTCTGCGGTAAAAATAAATGTGCAAATGTGCAAATCCCGAAAAATCGGGACAAGTTGTGCAAAAGGGGGACCGGAATCAAATTAGGACTGCCCCTTAAATCGTTTCGCTGCGTGTGGGGACCCTTGCATGGGGAAATAAAAAGAATTATATGTTATTATCTAGCACCCATGAGCATATGAGCATATGAGCAAACGAACTTATGAATCACCGCCCCTCAACTCCGCTTCGCTGCGTTTGAAGTGTCGGAAATTTATCAGACTAAGACCGCCCCTCAACTCCGCTTCGCTGCGTTCGGGGACCTCTGCATGGGGAAAACAAAGGAAGGTACGGTATCAGGTTAGGAAGGGAATTGTGAGAATTATTTTTTTAAAAAAAGGAGGAATTGTAATGGCTTGGGTTTATATTTTAAAATGTACTGATGATACTTATTACACAGGAAGTACAAAAAATTTAGATAGAAGAATTGAAGAACATCAATTGGGAATTGGAGCTAACTATACTCAAAAAAGATTACCTATTAAATTAGTTTATTACGAAGAACATAAAAGAATTGATGATGCATTTAGCAGAGAAAAACAAATTCAAAATTGGAGTCGAAAAAAGAAAGAGGCACTAATTAATGGAAGAGGAAAATCATCTCTAAAAAAAGCAACCAAAGAATCCAATAAAAAAATTCTCACAATTCCTTTCCTAACCTGATACTGTACCTTCCTTTGATTTCCCGATGCAGGGGTCCCCGAACGCAGCGCAGCGGATCTGAGGGGCGGTGCTAACATGACTCGATTCCCTTTATTATTTTCCCCAGGCAGGGGTCCCCGAATCCCGTAAGAACGGGACCTTGCAAGTTCAGGGGCGGTGCTAACTTGATTTTATTTTTTTTAAAATTCTCACAATTCCCTTCCTAACCTGATAATGTACCTTCCTTTGATTTCCCCATGCAAGGGTCCCCGAACGCAGCGAAGCGAAGTTGAGGGGCGGTGCTAATTAGATAAAGGTCTCCAATCCCGTAAGAACGGGACCTTGCATTTGAGGGGCGGTGCTAACTTGATTTTATTTTTTTTAAAATTCTCACAATTCCTTTCCTAACCTGATACTGTACCTTCCTTTGATTTCCCCGATGCAGGGGTCCCCGAACGCAGCGCAGCGGAGTTGAGGGGCGGTGCTAACATGACTCGATTCCCTTTATTATTTTCCCCATGCAGAGGTCCCCGAACGCAGCGAAGCGAAGTTGAGGGGCAGTGCTATTCATTTGCACATTTGCATATTGAATCATTTACGCATTTTTAGTTACATTTGCCCCATGACAACCGACCAGATAAAAGATTTGAGGGAACGTTTAGATTCCCTGAGGAGGCATCTTTGACATCGACAATCGTTTAAAACAGATTGAAGAGGAGCAAGCAAAAACTACCGAGCCCGGTTTCTGGGACGAGCCTAAGGAGGCCGAAAAATTATTGCATTCTATAAAACAGAAAAAAGTATGGACCGATGCTTACGCCCTGGTGAAAGCCATTGTAGAAGATACTGTGGTGCTTTTCGATTTTTATAAAGAGGGAGATGTGAGCGAACCAGAAATGTTGGCTCAAATGAAAGTGGTATTGAAAGCACTCGATGAACTCGAATTTAAAAACATGTTGAGCGGAGAGGAAGATCAACTAAACGCCGTGCTTACCATCAACGCCGGTGCCGGTGGTACCGAAAGTTGCGATTGGGCAGCCATGCTCATGCGTATGTACATAATGTGGGGCGAAAAACACGGATATGCCATTCGCGAAATAGACTACCAAGCAGGTGAAGGTGCAGGTATAAAATCATGTACTTTGGAGTTCGAAGGCGAGTTTACCTATGGTTATTTAAAAGGCGAAAATGGTGTGCACCGTTTGGTGCGTATTTCTCCTTTTGATGCCAATGCCCGCAGGCATACTTCTTTTGCCTCGGTATATGTGTACCCATTGGTAGATGATTCTATACAAATTGAAATTAATTTAGCCGATGTTTCTTGGGATACCTACCGTGCTGGTGGTAAAGGTGGGCAGAACGTAAACAAGGTGGAAACCGCCGTTCGTTTGAAACACGCACCATCAGGTATTATTATAGAATGCCAGCAAGAGCGATCGCAAAATCAGAATAAAGAAAAAGCATTAAAAATGTTGAAGTCGCAGCTCTATGAATTAGAGTTACGTAAGAAAAACGAGGCAAAGCAAGCGGTAGAGAGCACGAAGAAGAAAATTGAGTGGGGCTCGCAGATTCGTAATTACGTGCTTCATCCCTATAAATTAGTAAAAGATTTGCGTACGAATTTAGAAACTTCTAATGCTCAAGGGGTGTTAGATGGGGAACTCGACGAATTTATTAAGGCATACTTAATGGAATTTTAACATTATGTGCCAAAAATTGAATCAATATCTTATTTTTATCAAAAATTATAAAATAATAAAGTCTTGAAGATCTGTGTACCAAAAGAAACAAAGGAACGCGAAAATCGTGTTGCTTTAACGCCAACAGTTGTAAAACAATTGGTTCAGGCAGGATACGAAGTCTGCATTGAACAATCGGCAGGAATGAAATCTTATTTTGACGATGCAGATTATACCACTGCCGGTGCAAGTATTGTAGCCGATAAAGCAAAAGTTTATGCCGATGCCGATGTAGTTTTAAAAGTAAATGCTCCTAATGCCGATGAAATTGGCATGATGAAAAAGGATGCCATTTTAATATCTTTTATGTTCGCAGCTACCAATAAAGAATTAGTGGAAGCATGTGCAAAAGCAGGCATCTCCGCATTTTCTATGGATGCAGTTCCGCGTATTTCGAGAGCACAAAAAATGGATGCTTTAAGTTCTCAAGCAAACTTAGCTGGTTACAAAGCAGTATTAATGGCTGCCAATGAAATTGGTAAAATTTTACCAATGATGACAACTGCTGCAGGTACCATTAGACCAACCAAAGTAGTAATATTTGGCGCAGGGGTAGCAGGTTTGCAAGCAATTGCTACAGCAAAACGTTTGGGTGCAGTAGTAGAAGTTTCAGACATTCGCCCAGAAACTAAAGAACAAGTAGAATCGTTGGGTGGTAAGTTTATAGAAATGAAAGGTGATGATAGCGTGAAGATGGAAGGCGGTTATGTAAAAGGTGTATCAGACGAGTTCTTGAAAAAACAACAAGAGTTGGTAGGGAAACACGTAAAAGAAGCCGACATCGTAATTACTACCGCATTAATACCAGGCCGCAAAGCACCTGTGTTAGTTACCGAAGAAATGGTAAAAAGCATGCGCTTTGGTTCGGTAATTTTAGACATGGCTGTGGAATCGGGTGGAAACGTAGTAGGCAGCGAACTCAATAAAACCATAGTAAAAAACGGAGTAACCATTATTGGCGAAAGTAACATTCCAAGTTTGTTGCCAATGAATGCTTCAGATTTATACGCAAAAAACATACAAACATTATTGTTGCACCTTGCAGATAAAGATGCTTTTAAATGGGAGATGGAAGAAGAAATTACCAAAGGTTCTTTAATCGTTCATCAAGGAAAAGCTGTTCACCCAAGTGTATTAACTAACTAATTTTAAAAAAAATTAATCATGGATCAATTTTTCGATTTTATCATAAACAACAAAGAGATTTTATACTTCATTATACTTGCCGTGTTTGTAGGTATTGAAGTAATTGGTGGAGTACCATCAGTATTACATACCCCATTAATGTCGGGTGCAAATGCTATTCACGGAGTAGTAGTGGTAGGGGCAATAATTGTAATGTTAGATAGCGATCCTGAAAACATCTTGGGGTTAGGCTTAGGATTTCTTGCCGTAATTTTAGGAACACTCAACGTGGTTGGTGGTTTCGTTGTTACCGACAGGATGTTGGAAATGTTTAAGAAAAAATAAAAAGTAGAAATTCTAAATTCTAAACTCTAAATTCTAATAGGGAAAATGGTAGTAGAAATTCTAAATACTAAACTCTAAATTCTAAAAGGGAGAGAAATGCTAAGTTTTAATCCCACTAGCAATGAAGATTAGAATTTAGAGATTAGGATTTAGAATTTAGAGATTAGAATTTAAAATTTAAATTATGTGAGGTAGGAATGTGATGGAAAATGTGAAGAGGGTATATGATTTAGAAGAAAGAACTTTTTTATTTGCAAAAAATGTTAGGGTTTTTGTTAAAGAATTAGACAAAAGTATTTGGAATAAAGAAGATATAAAACAAGTCACACGTTCATCTGGTTCGGTAGCAGCCAATTATATAGAGGCTAACGAAAAATTAGGAGAAAAGGACTTTTTGATGAAATTAAGAATTTGTAAAAAGGAGACTAAAGAAACGATATTATGGTTAAGGTTGTTCGACATCGAAATTGAAAGAATAGAACAATTTAGAATCAACTTAATTGAAGAAGCTACAGAATTAAAAAACATTTTTGGAGCCATATATAAAAACAGCATTAATAAGAAATTCTAAATTCTAATAACTAAATTCTAAAAGAGGAAATTTACATTAGAGATTAGAATTTAGACATTAGAATTTAGGATTTAGTTATTAGTATTTAGAATTTATAACATTCAAATTAGCACTTAGCTATTAGAATTTAGAGATTAGAATTTAGAATTTAGAGATTAGAATTTACATTAATTATAGGCAACATTTTATGAACAGCAGTTTAGGTTTATTAGAAATATCTTATTTAATCGGATCGGTAACATTTGTTGTTGGTTTAAAGATGATGGGAAATCCGAAGTCGGCACGTAAAGGAAATTTATATGCAGCAGTTGGTATGACCTTGGCAATTTTAGGTACCATCTTTTTATACGAAAAGAAATCGGCAACGGGCGAAGTGTTAACCTCGCGCGAAGGAATTAAAATGGCCCTCATATTTGGTGGTATTGCCATCGGTACTATTATTGGTTGGTTAACGGCTAAGAGAGTACAAATGACAAAGATGCCAGAATTGGTATCCATGTTTAACGGTATGGGTGGAGCTTGCGCAGCTTTAATTGGTTTAACAGAATACGAACATTATGTTGGCCAAGTTGGTCCGCTTTCTTTTATTATCGCAGGATTAATTATTGGTAGCGTTTCGTTCTCAGGTTCAATTATCGCTTACCTAAAATTAAACGGAGCAATGAGCAAGCCAATCCGTTTGCCGCAGTACAACATCATTAACACTATTGTATTAATTGCATTAACTGTTTTTGGTATATGGATGGTAGCAGCTGGGGTAGATAGTATTACTATTTTATATTTATTATTTGCTGCCTCTTTAATTTACGGTATCCTATTCGTAATACCAATTGGTGGAGCAGACATGCCAGTGGTAATTTCATTGTTAAACTCTTTCACAGGTTTAGCAGCAGCTTTCGGCGGATTCTTGTATGATAATAAGGTGATGCTTACAGGTGGTATTCTAGTGGGTTCTGCAGGAACTTTACTAACCATTGTAATGTGTAATGCCATGAACCGTTCTTTATTCAGCGTAATATTCGGTGCCTTTGGAGCCTCAGCTACAGCTGGTGTTGCAGAAGATCCTAAGGGTTCTATAAAAGACATTAGCTGCACAGATCTTGCCGTGTTAATGAACTACTCTAAGAAAGTAGTAATTGTACCGGGTTACGGATTAGCAGTGGCGCAAGCACAACACGTAATTCACGAATTAGAAATGTTATTAGAAGAGCGTGGAGTAGAAGTGAAATATGCAATACACCCAGTAGCAGGTCGTATGCCAGGCCACATGAACGTATTACTAGCCGAGTCGAATGTTGATTATGGTAAGTTAGTAGAGATGGAAGAAATTAATCCAGAGTTCGATCAAACAGATGTGGTATTAGTAGTAGGTGCAAACGATGTTGTTAATCCTGCAGCTAAAACAGATCCATCATCACCAATATACGGAATGCCAATTTTAGAAGTAGATAGAGCAAAACACATCATCGTAAACAAACGCTCTATGAGTGCTGGTTACGCTGGTATCGATAACTTATTATTCTACGACCCAAAAACTTCTATGTACTTCGGCGATGCTAAAAAAGCGTTAACGGAGTTGGTTGCGGAACTGAAAACAATGTAATTGAATTGTGAATTGTAAATGGTGAATTGTGAATTCCGGATGTCGGTCACAATTCACAATTCACAATTTACAATTTAATTATTTACGATAATCTGTGCTCCCAAAGCCTGCGTTCCTGTTCCACCTACAAATCCTTTTGCATACACAGTGTAAATTTTACCAGCTGTTAATACAATGCCTGGCAATGGTAATACTACTGTGGTAGTTCCTGCTAAGCGTACTTCTAGGTTGTAAGTTCCAGCATCTAATGGTGCAAACGTAGAACCGTCTTTAAATTCATAATTGTCCCAAACTACATTTCCACCTGCCAATGCAACATCAACTGCTGGTGCGTTTGGAGATAAGTGTATAAAACGTACATGCGCTTTACCAGATGCAGGTGCAGTTAAATCATCTTCTACTAATACTGCCGAAATTTTTGATAAACTATCTACCGCAAATAACGAGTAGTTTTTACCTGCCACAAATGGAACATCAGCATTAATTACCGAAGTAGTGGTACCCGCTGCATTTACTTTAATGTTGCGCGTGCCTGCATTTACACTTAAGTATGCTGTGCTACCTAAAAATTCTAGTGCCGCTGCATTTACTTTTGTATTGTCTACTAATAAATCAACACCCGGAGCATTTGGCGAAGCATGTGTTACTTGCACTCTTGCTGTAGTGTTGGTTGGAGTTGGAGTAGTTTCTTCATCATCACTACAAGCCGTAAAACCTACAGAGACACTACCAATAAGCAAACTGTATACAGCTAGCTTTTTAAATTTAGAAATTGCTTTAATGTTCATAATTGTGTTTGTTAAATGTTTAACTTTGTTAGAATTTAAATCTCATAACACGCTGATGTTGTTTAGGTTTTAAGAAATCAACTAAATTTTATAAATACTTGTTTTGCTAAAACAATCCTATATTTTTCGTGTTCTTGCTCCTTGTGTATATTACATGTTGGTATGTTTTATGTTGACGTATACGACTGATATACATGCTCAACAAACCCGTCCGTTTTTTTCAGATACCCTTCGTTCTGTTACCATCGATTCTACCTTAACCATTACCGCAAAACGTGGTTTAAGCATGAGCGATTTTGTGGAGGTGATGATTGCCGATACAGCCTTCTACCAAGCCTTTCGGAACCTTCGCCTATTTTCTTTTACAGCCAACAATCTTATTAAAACCTATAACGAAGACGAGAAAACATTATCGAAAATTGTACGAAAAATTAAACACGATAACAGCAGCACCCATTACAAACAAACAGAATTGTATAAAACAGACAGTGGTAAAATTTACAAGCGCAACGGCGATTTTGATTTGTACACCGTAAAAATGTTTTCCTATATTTTTATGAATGATAAAAACACCGATTTTACGGTGCAGAAAAAAGTGGCCAATAAAGAAACCGATGAAGAAGGCTACAAACAAAAATTAAAAACACTCATCTTCAATCCGGGCAAGCCTGTAAAGGGAGTACCTTTAATTAGCGATAAAACAGAAATATTTGGGAAAGAGTTGAGTAAGTATTACACCTTTACTTTCTATTACGCTACCTACCAAGATACCTTACCGGTTTATTATTTTAAATGCAAAGTAAAAGAAGGGGTTTCTTGGTGGAACGAAGACGATACCATGATTAAAGAACTGACTACTATTTTTGATGCTCGCAACCTAACTATTTTGGGTAGGTTCATAGACATGAGGTATAGTTCGGTTCCGTTTGATTTCAATATAAAAATGAACATAGAGCTAAGTTATATTACCGAAGAGTTATTAGTGCCTACGCATATTTCGTATGATGGCGATTGGGATATACCGTTTAAGAAAAAGGAAATTTGTACATTTGATATTCATCATTCAGGCTTTAAACCTGGTTACAGTATTGCTAAATGATTCACAAAGAAAGCATAGACCGCATAATGGATGCCGCTCAAATTGAGGAGGTAGTTGGCGACTTTGTAAATTTAAAAAGAAGAGGTTCCAGCCTTTTAGGTTTGTGCCCTTTCCATAATGAAAAAACACCATCTTTTAACGTATCCTCTGCCAAAGGAATTTACAAATGTTTTGGCTGTGGCAAAGCAGGCAATTCCGTAAACTTTATAATGGAGCACGAAAAACTTTCGTATCCAGAAGCATTGCGCTACCTAGCAAAAAAATACAACGTTGAAATTGTAGAAGATGAAATTTCTACCGATGAAGATAAAGAAGCTGCGCATAAACGAGAGAGTTTAATGCTTGTTTCTGATTGGGCTAAAAAAGTTTTTGTTGAAAATTTGTGGGAGCACGAAATGGGCAAAGCCATTGGCTTAAGCTATTTCAAAGAGCGTGGCTTTAGAGAAGACATTATTAAAAAATTTGAACTTGGCTATACATTAGATGAGTGGAGTTCATTAACAGATAGAGCAGAAAAAGAAGGTTACCAAAAAACGTATTTGCTCGAAACAGGATTAAGTATTTTCAACGAAAACAAAAAGAGTGTGTACGATCGTTTTCGCAACCGCGTAATGTTTCCTATACACAGTGTTTCTGGGCGTGTAATTGCTTTCGGCGGACGAATTTTAAAAACAGAACCGAACAGTCCGAAATATGTTAACTCTCCCGAAAGTGAAATTTACCACAAGAGCAATATTTTATACGGATTGTATTTTGCAAAAAAAGCAATTCGCGATTTAGATAATTGTTTTTTAGTAGAAGGATATACAGATGTGGTAAGCCTACATCAATCGGGGATAGAAAATGTGGTAGCCTCTTCGGGTACTTCGCTTACTACCGAACAAATAAAACTCATATCGCGCTTCAGTAAAAACATTACCATACTTTATGATGGCGACCCTGCCGGAATTAAAGCATCGTTGCGTGGCATCGATATGATTTTGGAAGAAGGACTGAATGTAAAAGTGGTCCTATTTCCAGATGGTCACGACCCCGACTCGTATGTGCGAGAAGTAGGCAGTACAAGGTTTACAGAGTATGTGGATGCTGCAAAAAAAGATTTTATTGTTTTTAAAACAGATTTATTGTTAAAAGACATTAAAAACGATCCGATTAAAAAAGCAGAATTAATAAAAGATATATTAGATAGTATTGCTAAAATTCCCGATCAAATAAAAGCATCGCTCTTTGTGAAAGAGTGTAGCACTTTGTTAGAAATGGAAGAGCGAATTCTCTTATCGGAACTTAATAAAATTAAGATCAAAAAAATCAAAAAAGAGAATCAGCAAGAGGATTTAAGCATACATACACCCGAAGAAGAATTAGTACACGAGCAACCTCGCACAGAACATAACAATGCAAACCAAGAGCGTGAGATCATCAGAATTTTAATGCAATACGCAAACAAAGATTATGTAGATCCCGAGCATGAAATTGATACAAGCATTGCCCAGCATATACTTTCGGAGATCGTTAATGCCAGTATTGTTTTTTACAACGAACCTTATGCAAGTATGTTAGACTTGTTTAAAAAAGCATTGGATTCTAATTTCATACCCGACGAAAAGTTTTTTACACAACACCCAGATGCTAGTATTAGCGGTGCTGCAGCAGAATTGCTAAGTACGCAATATGTGTTAAGCGAGAAATGGAAAGAGCATGATATACACATTCCGAAAGAAGAAAATATTTTAAAGAAAGTGGTTGATAATGCCATGGCACATTTAATGCTCAAAAAAATGATGTCGGTATTAAAAGAAATTCAAAATCAGTTTAAAGAAGTGAGCGATGAACAAATGCAAACAGAATTATTGCAATTGTATCAGCAAACAAAAATACAAGTATCGCACCTCGAAAAAAAATTAGGGGTAGTAGTAATGAAATAATTAGCTTACACACCAAGTAAGCATGTACTCACCAAGGCTAGTGTATTCAATGGTATACGAGGCTTTAAAGTTTTCTAAATTAATATGGGCAGTAGCCCTTCCCGATTCTTTAATATCAAATTTATCAATTACAATTCCATCAATAAAAGGTAAATTCCCTTTGCCATACAATTTAAACAAAGTCTCTTTTATTCCCCAACATACGTATAAATGTTTTATACTATTTTCTATACTGATGAAAGAAAGTTCTTGCTCCGATAAAAAACGTTTTGCAATGCGTTCAATTTTATCCGACATTTTTTCGATGTCGACCCCCACTGCTTTTTCTTTGCAAATAATTACCGCGGCATAATCGTTGGAATGAGAAATAGAAATTTCATAAGGAAAATTTACTAGGTATGGTTTGTTATTTTCATCGAGCTGGCAATCTATGTATTCGGTAGTATTTAGTAAAGTACGAAGTAATACGCGGCTGCCCAACCAATGCATATTGCGCTTGCTCGATTGCAAGGAGTCGTAAAAAGCCTTTTCGGCATTGTTTAATTGAAGCTTATTATACAATTCGTTGGCCACTTCAGAAATATGCCAAACGGCTAATTCGCCATTATTCCCAAGTTTTTTCGACCAAATTATCGGCATAGGTATTTTTTTTTTACTTTAGACAAAAGTAATTAATAGAACGATGATTTTATCAGACCAACGCATTTTAGAGGAAATAGAAAAAGGAACTATCGTAATTGAACCATTTGATAGAAAAAACTTAGGTACCAACTCATACGATGTACATTTGGGCAAATACCTTGCGGTGTACAAAGACCGAGTATTGGATGCGAAGAAACACAATACCATAGAGCATTTTGAAATACCTGCAGATGGCTTTGTATTGCAACCAAATACTTTATACCTCGGCGTTACTTTAGAATATACAGAAACCCATGCACACGTTCCTTTCTTAGAAGGCAAGTCGAGCACAGGCCGTTTGGGTATAGACATACATGCAACCGCAGGCAAAGGCGACGTAGGTTTTTGCAATACTTGGACCTTAGAAATTTCGAGTACACAACCTGTACGCATTTATGCAGGCATGCCCATTGGGCAATTAATTTATTTTGTAGTAGAAGGAAACATCGAAATAATGTACAATACCAAAGGCAATGCTAAATACAACGGGAAAACGGTGAAACCAGTGGAGAGTATGATGTGGAAGAATAATTTTTGATTGTACAGTGTACGATGTACTTTGTACAATGTAGGTGCTACAATGTACAATGTACAACGTACAATGTACACTGTACAGAGTACAACGTACAAAATACTATAACTAGAATATTATGAAAAAACTCTTTACCTTCTTCATTCTCTTAACTGCAATAAATGTGCAGGCTCAAATAGGCAACTACAATGGTAAGCCGCGTTATAATATTTTAGCGGTGCGTGCGGGTAACGATACCATTGGAAATATTGTGTTAGAGTTGTACCCAACTATTGCGCCTAAGCATGTGCGTAATTGGGACAGTTTAACGGCGGCGAAGTTTTTCGACAGTACTGCTTTTCATCGAGTAATTCCGGGTTTTGTAATTCAAGGTGGCGACCCTAATTCTAAAAAAGGTCCGCGTAGTACTTGGGGTTATGGGCAACCTTGGCAAGTAGAAATACCAGCAGAGTTCAATCCAATATCACATCAACGCAGTATTTTATCGGCAGCACGCGATGCGAATCCGAACAGTGCCAACTCGCAATTTTTTATTTGTGTGGCAGCAGCAACCAACCTCGATAATAATTATACAGCTTATGGAAAAGCTATAAGTGGAATGAATGTGGTAGATAACATTGAGGCATCTACCAGAGATGTAAACGATAACCCATTGCAAAAAATAGAAATGTTTGTAACGCGTATTGCTGATGATACCACCAAAGCTATAGCAGCAAATATAACTCAGCCAGCAAACAATGCAACAGGCATTTCTGGAACATACCAATTCAAATGGGAAGCCGTACCAGGCGCTGTTATTTATGAATTAGAAATTTCGAGTAATGCTAATTTTTCTACCATTGATACATTTATTAGAACAAACAAATTATTTGCCCTGGTGCCAAGTTTAAAAGCAGGTGAGTTGCAATACTACTGGCGTTTGCAAACTAACAATGGAGGGTATAAAAAAGCTACAGAGATCAGAACATTTACCACTGGAACATTTCCCCCAAGTTTAGTACTGCCAACAAACAATCAAGTATTAACGGTTAATCAAGTAATGTTTAACTGGAATGGCGTAGCATCGGCAAGTTCTTACAAATTACAAGTAGCAACCAATCCTAATTTTACTTTGGCATCTATTAAAATTGAAGAAGACAGTATTAATGCAAATTCCATTGTAAAAAGTTTAGAACCCAATAAAAAACATTTCTGGAGAGTAGCTTCAGAAATTAATGGAATTGCAGGAGCGTATTCACCAGCCTTTGCATTTACAACTGGAGTAGCGGTAGGAGTATCAACAGAACAACAAAATACAATTTCTATATTCCCTAACCCAGCAAGCACCGAACTATTTGTACAAGGTCTAGAAAATTTCGAATACAAAATTTACGATCGCATTGGCAAATTAGTGCTAAGTGGTATAGCTGCAGAAACAGCTGTAAACATTAGCAGCTTAGAGGCAGGTATGTATTTGATTAAAACGGATAAGGGAGTTTCGAGGTTTTTGGTAAAATAGGTTCATTGGTCACAAAGGTCACTAGGTGCACACAATGGTACACAATGTTGAAATTTAGACATATAAAATATGCAATGATTTAAACATTGCAATTTAGTTTTGATAAATTTCAAAAAACATCATTTTGCTAAATGAAAATAACAAAATACATACTTCTTGTGGGCATACTGATAAGTTCAGTATGCTCAGAGACGTATGCACAACATACCTTTTTGAAATATTTACGTTATGGTAATCCAGAAAGTAATTGTCAAGGTTGGAGTGTACGGGAAGCACAAAATGGAAACATCGTTGTGCAATTCAGATATCGTGATAATTTTTCTTTAGGCTTGGACTTTGGATTTTTTACTTTAAATAAACAAGGTGATTCTTTGAATACCAATGTCTATCATTTAGAGGGTGATGATTTTGTTGAACACATGGCCCTAGATGGAAATACAACTATTTATGGAACTGGATTGAGGTTAGCTATTGGGGCTAGCTATTATGATGGTATTCTATACAAAATAGACTTATTGGATTCACTAAATAATCAATATCATTTTTACAGTAACGTTGAAGGCAATTATACCTACAGTGGAATTCTGAAAGGTGGAAATAACTTATACTTAACTGGGCATAAAAAAAGCCTTGCAACCTCACTAAATTTCAATCTACATAAAACAGACTTGAACGGAATAACGCTATTTGATTCAAGCTATATCGCCCCAAAGGCAGATTTCCCTTTCACCTCCAATTTTGATAATAGTAATAATATATTAATGAGCGGAGGAAGTTTTACAGGTTCAACGGATAAAGCACGGGTTCTTGTAATGAAAGTAGATACAAGTGGAAATGAAAAATGGAGAACGTTTGTTGGAATTGAAGGAGATATTGATTTTTATTGTCGTTCTACGGGAAATGGGATAGTGCAAGCATCAAATGGAGCTTATTACATTGCAGGTGTTACTGATAATTGGTGTGATAGTAATTTATGGACTAGAGGTAGAAACCACTCATTACTTATTAAACTAGATAGTAATGGTAATCATCTATGGACTAAAAAGGAACGCTATTCCGATTATTGGACTCAATACTATTCGGATATATATAATACTTTAGACGGCAATCTTATTTGCATTGGAAATGTTACTTCAATAGTTGACAGTAGTACTTGGGATATGAATTATGACATAATAATAACTAAATATGATTTAAACGGAAATGTAATCTGGCATAGAGAATATGGCAATGTTGATTATTATGAATATTTATACAACAGTACTCAGACCAAAGATGGTGGATTCATTTTAACTGGTAGATATGAAAATATTTACAACCCATTTAATGATGTACAAACTTTTGTAATGAAATTGGATGATTGCGGTTGCCTTGTTCCTAACTGTGATCCTAACTGCATTGCGACTGGAATTGCAGAACCAATTAAACAATTTGAAATGAGAGTCTACCCCAACCCAGCAAGTACCCTACTTTTTGTACAAGGTCTAGAAAATTTCGAATACAAAATTTACGATCGCATTGGCAAATTAGTGCTAAGTGGTATAGCTGCAGAAACAGCTGTAAACATTAGTACTCTAGAGGCAGGTATGTATTTGCTAAAAACGGATAATGGAGTTTCGAGGTTTGTTGTTGAGTAGGTTTTAATTATTTGGCACCGCCCCTCAACTTCGCTTCGCTGCGTTCGGGGACCCCTGCATTGGAAAACACAGGAAGGTACAGCATCAGATTAGGTGGGGAGCTGTGAGAATTATTTAGTTGAAACTATTTTATTCTAATTTTCATTTTTTTATTAAAAAAATTCATCCTTGCGACTCCTTTCCTAACCTGACACTGTTCCTTCTTTTTTTATGACGCGAGAGAGAGGTCCCCGAACGCAGCGTAGCGGAGTTGAGGGGCGGTGATAATTTGATAAGAGGTCCCCGAATCCCATAAAATCTGTTCTGTCGGGTTAACGGATTTTCGGCCTATCGGCCTTTCGTAAATTCGCTAGTTCGAAATTTCGCTAATTCGCCTTCGTCACTCTCCTCAACCCCGCCTTCGCCTTACTTTCAAAACTATTTTTATACTCCAGGTTTTTCATTTTTAAACACATTGCATAATACTCTGCTGCTTTTGTTTTTTGTTTGCGTGCCTCGTATATACTGCCCATGCGGAAACAAGAACTTGCCGCGTATTGGTAAGGTAACTCAGCGCCTTTGGCAATGGTAGTTGTATAAAAAATAATTGCTTGGTCGGTATTGTTAAGCGCTTGTTGTATGGTACCCATGCGGTACAGGAATTCTATTTTATCTTTTAAAAGCGGAATGTTTTCTAACCTTTTATCGGTAAGTACATCCAATGCTTTTTTGTAATATCCACCATCAAAATAAAAACGTGCTTTTAATAATGTTAACTCCGGTGCATGTGTTTCGGAGGCATGCAACATTGCAGATTTATCTCGTTCAGAAATGGCTTGTCCGCGTACTTTGCAAAGCCCGGCATAAGCATTGTACTTATCTATATTTCCTTTTAGTAAATAGTAGTAAGCAATTTTTAAATACGAATCTTTTACATTAAAATTTCCTTCGTAGTTTTTTAAATACGTTTCGAAGTATTGCACTGCATCAGCATCAAAACGATATTGTTTGGCGCATGCGAGCATGTAATCTAAATGGTAGAAACTGCAATAGGCGGCAGACTTTGGTCGGTTTACGAGTAAGTCTATGGCTTCCTCTCCATGCCCGTATTTTAAGGCCACATTTGCGCAGATGTAAATTTTAAGCAAGTTGGTATTGGGAATGTTTGCAGTATTTTTGGTAACCACTTCAAACAAGTTCGGATTGTTTTCTACGCTTAATTGTATAACGCTTAAAAAGAAAATGGTTTCTGTTTGGAAGTGTGCGTATGGAGTGTTGGGTAATTTATTTTTCAAACGTTCCAACATTTCTATACCCTCTTGTACATTACCTTTTAGGCCGATGGTGCTCATGGCCCATTTGTATTGTTCGGGCACGAGGCCTACTAAACCGTAGAGCAGCGCAAAACTTTTTTGGTTAGGTAAAAAATCGGGGAATTTCTTTTTATTTTCTTCGAGGAGTTTGTATGCTTTTTGCAATTCGTATGCACCGGTTACATACTCTTGGTATTTAAAACGGTTAATGCAGCTTTGTAAATTTATTTCGGCAAGGGAGTATAAATACCAAGGCGAATTTTTTTGCTTATCGCTTTCGATCTTTAAAATATTGCTTGTTTTTTTATCCTTAAAATACTCGAAAGAAGTATTGGTTTCGGTGGTGAGCACTTTAAAAAAATCGATGTAGTTTTCGAGCAGGGTAACGATGTTATTGTTAGGGTTTATTTTTTTCTCGGCATTGAGTATGGATTGGCCCTCGTTTAGTTTTAGGCTGATGATGCTCTGGTAAGCTTTTACGCAATTATCATTAAATGCGAAATCGGCCAAGCTAACATTGGGCAAGAGTATGAGCGCAAGTAGGTATAAGCGTAATCGCATAGGCGAAAAAAAAACGATTCCTTGAAGATAGGAATCGTTTTTTATATTGAATAATTATTTTTATGTAAACAGATTATGCTTCTGCTTCTTGAGGTACAAAATTATCGTCAACTAAGATACGTCCGCAATGCTCGCATACTATAATTTTTTTATGCTGGCGGATGTCTACTTGGCGTTGAGGAGGAATTTGGTTAAAGCAACCACCGCAAGAATCACGTTGTATAGTTACCACTGCTAAACCATTCTTAGCGTTTGTTCTCAATTTGTGGTAAGCTATTAATAAACGCTCTTCAATATCTTTCTCTGCTTTACCAGCTTTCTTGTTTAACACTTCTTCTTCTTTTTCAGTTTCCTTGGTAATTTTATCAAGTTCTGCTTTCTTCACATCTAAGTCGCCTTGGCGTTCTACTAATGCAGTTTGAGCGTTCTCTAATACTTTGGTTTTGCTACCAATTTCAAAAGTGTATTCTTTAATTTTCTTTTCAGCAACCTGAATTTCTAATCCTTGGATTTCGATTTCTTTTGTTAAAGCTTCAAACTCACGGTTGTTTTTTACGTTGTTTTGTTGCTCTTCGTATTTTTTAATCAAAGCAGTTGCTTGCTTCATTAAGGCTTTTTTGTTTGCGATGTTTTCTTCAAACTCAGCAATCTCTTCTTTAATTTTTGAAATACGAGTTTCTAAACCCGCTACGTCATCTTCCAAATCTGCTACTTCCATTGGTAATTCACCACGAATGGTACGAATCTTATCAATCGAAGTATGGATGGTTTGTAATTCGAATAAGGCTTTGAGTTTTTGTTCTACGGTTGCTTCCATTTTATAAATCTGTTTCTTTATCCTTTACATACTGAAAAATACCGGATTGGTATTACATTTCGTAAGGCAGATGGCAAAGGTAGGAAATTTTTTTTGAATTTTTTCCAATAACAAATCCATCGTAAACTGCTCACTTTCATAATGCCCCACGTCGCAAATCAGTATTTTTCCTTCGGCATCAAAAAACTGGTGGTATTTATAATCGGCTGTAACAAAGGCATCTGCACCTGCTTGCGTCGCTTTTTTCAGTAAAAAGCTGCCCGAACCCCCACAAACCGCTACTTTTTTAATCTTTTTATCTACTAATTGGGTATGCCTTACAACCGTAGCTTGTAAACCGTATTTCAGCAGCTCCAAAAAGTCCTTTTCAGAGCTTTCTTCCACTAGTTCGCCAATCATGCCCGAACCCACTTCTTGGTGGGCATTGCTAATTTCGAGTAGTTCATAAGCCACCTCTTCATAAGGGTGGGCAGTAAATAAAGCCCTTAACACCGCACTTTTTAATCGGCTCGGGAATACTACTTCAACTTTAGTTTCGGGTTCTGTGTGTAAAACATTGCGTTCGCCTACATAGGCATTGCTATGATCGTTGCCTTTAAAGGTGCCATACCCCTCGGCATTAAAACTACATTCGCTGTAATTTCCTATATGCCCAGCACCTGCATCAAATAATGCATCGCGAACTTCAGCAGCCTTATCATGCGGAACAAAAGTTTGTAATTTACTAAGTAAGCCTGTTTTAGGTTCCAATATTTCTACATTCACCAAGCCCAAACGCTCTGCAATTTTTGCATTTACCCCATGCCTCACATTGTCTAAATTGGTATGTATGGCATAAATGGCAATGTCGTGCTTAATGGCTTTCATCACCACCTTTTCTATATAATTGCTCCCATTAAACTTCTTCAAACCGCTAAATACAATAGGGTGATGAGAGATGATGAGGTTCGCGCCTGTTTCAATGGCCTCATCAACCACCGCCTCTATACAATCTAAACTGATGATGGCTTTTTTAATTACCATATCGCCATTGCCCACTATCAATCCCGAATTATCATACGATTCTTGGTAAGCCAAAGGAGCGATGGATTCGAGGTAGGAAGTGAGGCTTGATAATTGCATTTTATTGAGTTGTGAGTTGTGAGTTGTGAATTGTGAATTGTGAATTGTGAGTTGTGAGTTGTGAATGAACGGATGTGCTATTTGGCAAAGTAAGTTTTTTTTACCTAAATTTAAAAATCATATGTAATACAATCGGTTATAAATTAGCAAATAGTAGGAAAGCACACAATTCACAACTCACAACTCACAATTCAAACCATGGTTACAATCGCAGTATATAACCTCAAAGGAGGAGTAGGTAAAACAGCAACTTCTGTAAACTTAGCTGCATTAGCTGCATCCGAAGGTGATAGAACTTTGCTGTGGGATTTAGATCCGCAAGCTTCTACTTCTTTTTACTACCAAGTTAAACCCAAAGCAAAAACAGGCTTAAAAAATATTATTGGTGGTACCGGGGTATTAGAGGCAGTACGCGAAACCGAATACGAAAATTTAGATTTAATACCCGCCGATTTATCCATTCGGAACATGGATATTCATTTAGGCGATCAAAAATCATCTCGTAAAAAATTAGCAGAATCGATTAAAGAATTGGCCACCGAATACGAGGTTTTATTTATAGATGCGCCTCCAGGAATTTCGGTGCTATCCGAAAATTTATTTCATGCTGCCGATATCATTTTAATGCCAATGATCCCTACGGTACTTTCTATACGCAGTTATGAAATGATCATGGAATTTTTTGAGGAAAATAAATTAGATAAAAATAAAATTTGGGCCTTCTTCTCTATGTACGATTCGCGTAAAAACATGCACAACGAAATTGTAGAAGAATACACCAAGAAAAAAAGAATTCTTAAAACGCCCATCCCATACTCTAGCGATGTAGAACGAATGGGCATTTACGAAGCACCACTCGTTTCTTACTCTACCTATTCCCGCGCAGCCTTGGCTTATCATGAGCTCTGGGGGGAGTTGAAGAGGAAAATGTGATCGTGTGCTAGTATGCTCGTGTGCTAGTGTGCTCGTGAGGCAAAATTATCAAACTAGCACCCATGAGTATAGGAGCATATGAGCAAACGAACTTATGAATCACCGCCCCTCAACTACGCGTTCCGCTTCGTTTGAAGTTTAGGAAATTTATCAGGTTATCACCGCCCCTCAACTTCGCTTCGCTTCGTTCGGGGACCCCTGCATTTGGAAAACAAAGGAAGGTACAGTATCAGGCTAGGAAAGGAATTGTGAGAATTATTTAAAAAAAATAGAGTCAAGTTAGGACTGCCCCTCAACTCCGCTTCGCTGCGTTCGGGGACCCCTGCATGGGGGAAACAAAAGAAGGTACAGTATCAGGTTAGGAAGGGAATTGTGAGAATTATTTTTTAAAAAATAGAATCATATTAGGACCGCCCCTCAACTCCGCTACGTTCAGGATTCAGGGAACTGTATCAAATTATCACCGCCCCTCAACTACGCGTTCCGCTACGTTCGGGGACCCCTGCACTGAGAAATCAAGGGAAGGTACAGAATCAGATTAGGAAGTGAGTTGTGAGAATTATAATAAAAAAAGAATTTAAGAATAAAGGAGTTTCGCCGAAGGCGAAACTCCTTTCCCTTTTTCCTTTGAGCAACGAAGAGGGGTCCCCGAACGTAGCGAAGCGGAGTTGAGGGGCGGTGTTAACTTGACTCGATTCCCTTTCCCTTTTACCAACGAAGAGGGGTCCCCGAATCCCGTAAGAACGGGACCTTGCAAGTTGAGGGGCGGTGCTAATTAATGTGCAAATTTTCAAATATGCAAATGCGTAAATGAATTGCACCTCATTTGCACATTTGCACATTTACTCATTTGCACAACTTGTCTCGATTTTTCGGGATTTACTTCCTATTCGCCAAATACACCCCAAACAAAATCGCCCCCATGCCTATAAAATGTATAAAGGTAATTGGTTCGCCGTCGAGTGCGCCCCAGAAAATAGCAACGATGGGAATTAAATACGTAACCGATGAAGCGTAAATTGGGTTAGTGAGTTGCACTAATTTATTGAAGAGTATTAAAGATAATGCAGTACCAAATAAAGCTAATAAAAACACATAACTCATGGCTACTAATCCGCCATCACTTAATTCGGTGCGCAACATAAAATCGGTGTGCTGAAATAAGTAATATCCGAAAGCTGGGCCAATAAATAGTAAGGCCATAGACGAGATGGTTAAGGCAGGTAAATCGTGTAAATAATTCTTTATCAAATTTACACTCCATGCATAACAAACGGTGGCACCTAAAATGTATAAACCATAGGTGTAGTTAGGATCTATGCTGCCATTGCTTTTCAACATAATTAAAGCTACGGCTCCAAATAAACCTAATACTACGCCCGTTACTTTTTGCAATCCGAATTTTTGTTTAAAAAATACAGCGGCTACAATTAAGGTAAACAAAGGCGTTAAGCAATTTAATACGCCAGCAGTAGAGCTGTTTAATTTAGTTTGTGCAGTAGCAAAAAGTATGGCAGGTATACCGTTGCCCAATAAACCCACGAGGGTTATCATCGCATATTTTTTTAAAGGCACACGCCAAATGTGTCTGAGGGTTAAAGGTAGTAAACATAAAAAAGAGAAGAACATACGCATGGTAGCTACCTGCGAAGCGCTGTATACTTTTAATCCGTTTTTCATTAATATAAAGGAGCTTCCCCAAATTAAGGCAAGCATTACTAATAAAATGAGGGGCAAGTATTCTTTCTTCTTTAACATATGCCTGCAAACATACCAAAATCTATTCTGCCCAAATCAATTTATTTACATATAATTTTCTAAATTTAGGGCCATGAGTTTTTTTGATACACCGATAGAATATTTGAAGGGGATTGGTCCGACGAAAGCGGATGTTATCAATAAAGAATTAGGCATTTTTACCTTCGCCGATTTATTACGCCATTACCCTTTTCGCTACATAGACAAAACACAGTTTTATACCATTGCAGAAGTGAACGCAGAACTTCCTTCTGTGCAATTTCGTGCCACCGTACTTTCTAAACAAATAGTAGGCGAGCGACAAGGCAAACGAATGGTGGCTATGGTAGAAGATGCAACTGGCGTGATGGAATTGGTGTGGTTCCAAGGTTTGAAATGGGTAGATAAAAGCCTAATCGTTGGGCAAGAGTATGTAATTTTTGGCAAGCCAAATGCGTATGGCATGCGATTAAATATTGTGCACCCAGAAATGGAATTGCTCAAAGATTTTAAACCAGAAAATGCAACGGCTTTGCAACCCGTTTATCCATCGACAGAAAAACTGAAAAGTTTTTTCTTAGATTCTAAAGGCATTCTAAAATTGCAGAAGCAATTAATTTTGCAAGCAGAACAAGAGATAAAAGAATTTCTTCCTAAAAATATTTTAGATAAATATAAAATGATGCCTCGGCTAGAGGCTGTAAAAGAAGTGCATTTTCCGAGCAATGCAAAACAATTACAACGTGCACAAGCTAGGTTAAAGTTCGAAGAATTATTTCTTATTCAACTTAAATTAATACAAGCTAACAAAGGGCGAAAATTAAATACCAAAGGATTTGTGTTTTCTAAAGTAGGCGAAAATTTTAATCAGTTTTTCCATCACCAATTACCATTTGAATTAACCGATGCACAAAAAAGAGTAGTAAAAGAAATTCGTGCCGATACGAATACGGGTTACCAAATGAACCGCTTGTTACAAGGCGATGTTGGTTCCGGAAAAACCATTGTTGCATTACTCACCATGTTGCTCGCTATTGATAATGGTTTCCAAGCTTGCCTTATGGCACCTACCGAAATATTGGCCCAGCAACACTTCGCAGGCCTTTCGGAATTGTTGCAAGGCATGAACATCAACATAAAAATTTTAACAGGCAGTTCTAAAACAAAAGAACGCCGCGAACTGCTCGAGCAATTAGCCAATGGTGAAATACATATTTTACTCGGCACTCATGCACTCATAGAAGACCCGGTGGTGTTTAAAAATTTGGGTATGGTTATTATTGATGAACAACATAGGTTCGGAGTAGAACAACGATCTAAACTTTGGAAAAAAAATGTGCAAGCACCGCATGTGTTGGTCATGACAGCCACTCCTATTCCGCGTACCTTAGCCATGACTTTATACGGCGATTTAGATACTTCTGTAATTGATGAATTACCGAAAGGTCGTAAGCCCATTGAAACCGTTCATCAGTTCGAATCGCATCGATTAAAATTATTCGGATTTTTAGAAAAAGAAATTGCCAAAGGCAGACAAGTTTATATTGTATATCCGCTGATAAAAGAATCGGAGAAATTAGATTTAATAAATTTAGAAGAAGGATACCAAAGCATTACCAAAGCCTTCCCGATGCCAAAATACCACGTAAGTATTGTGCACGGAAAAATGAAAGCTAAAGACAAAGAATTCGAAATGCAACGTTTTGTAAAAGGCGAAACACAACTAATGGTAGCCACCACTGTAATAGAAGTGGGTGTAAACGTACCCAATGCAAGTGTAATGGTTATAGAGAACTCCGAGCGTTTCGGCCTTTCACAACTCCACCAATTACGCGGTCGTGTAGGAAGAGGTGCCGAACAGTCGTATTGTATTTTAATGACCGGAAATAAACTCAGTGCCGATGCACGCACGAGAGTTTCTACCATGGTAAAAACCAATAACGGTTTCGAAATTGCAGAGATCGATTTACAACTCCGCGGTCCCGGCGATTTGCAAGGCACCCAACAAAGTGGTGTATTAGATTTACACATTGCCGACCTCGCCAAAGACCAAAAAATATTACAAGAAGCACGCATCACCGCACAAGAAATTGTTGACAGCGACCCGTACCTCGAACACCCATACTACGCAGACCTCCGCAGGTACATGGCCTCGCAGAGCAAGAGCAGAGAGGCCTGGGGGAGGATAAGTTAGCCTAATTAAATTATCAAGTTAGGATCGCCCCTCAACTTCGCTTTCACATATGTACGGGATTTGGAGACAACTGCATGTGGAAATAAAAAAAGGGAATCGCTTCAAGTTATCACCACCCCTCAACTACGCTGCGCTGCGTTCGGGGACCCCTGCATGGGGAAACTTAAGGAAGGTACAGTATCAAGTTAGCAAGGGAATTGTGAGAATTATTTTTTAAAAAATTAGAGTCATTTATCACCGCCCCTCAACTTGCAAGGTCCCGTTCTTACGGGATTCGGGGACCCTTGCATGGGGAAATCAAGGGAAGGTACAGTATCAGGTTAGGAAGGGAATTGTGAGAATTTTAAAAAAAATAAAATCAAGTTAGCACCGCCCCTGAACTTGCAAGGTCCCGTTCTTACGGGATTCGGGGACCCCTGCCTGG
>CALRTZ010000019.1:0-52209 GCA_943371235.1 Sphingobacterium thalpophilum
AAAGAAAAGGCTTAAAAAGAAGCAAGACAAAGAACAAAAGAAAGAAGACCGCAAATCTAATTCTGATAAAGGTAAAAGCTTAGAAGATATGTTTGCATACGTAGATCATAACGGTAATATCTCCTCTACTCCACCAGATTTAACTCAAAAGAAAGTATTCAAAACAGAAGATATCCAAATTGGTATATCACGTCAAGAAGCAATTGATCCTGCTGATTTAATAAGAAAAGGAACTATCACATTCTTTAATCAAGAAAAAGGATACGGTTTTATTAAAGACCACGTAACTCAAGAAAGTGTTTTTGTACACATCAATGGCTTAGCTCAACCTGTAAAAGAAAACGATAAAGTTAGCTTCGAAACAGAGATGGGACAAAAAGGTATTAATGCGATTAAAGTAAAATTAATTTAATATTTGCTTTTTTGTAAATACTTGAATTAGGCTTGCAAATACTACTACCAACACGCAACCTAATACGTTTAACCATAAAAAGGCTGTTAAATCTAGCCAATAAAATATACACACAATAATTTCAGCGAATGCAGCTCCATAAAAAACTGCATTCGCTTTTATTTTTTTAAAGTAAAACGCAACTACAAAAATTCCTAATATAGTTCCGTAAAATAAGGAACCCAATATATTTACAGCTTCAATTAAATTGCCTAGTTTACCGGCATAAAAAGCTATAAACATACAGAACACTCCCCAGCCTACAGTTAACCATCGCGATGCTTTTACATAGTCGCCTGTTACATCCTCTTTTCTAATTAATCTTTTATAAATATCAATTACGCTTGTAGAAGCTAAAGAACTTAGGCCAGAAGCAGTGGAACCCATAGAGGCTAAAAATATTACGGCAATAATTAATCCTATTAAACCTTTAGGCAAATAGTGAATTACAAAATTTAGAAAAACATAATTACTATCGTCAGAATCTTTAGTTGTATTTGAGGAGGTAATTACTGCTTTTGCTTTTTTACGCAATGCTCGGTACTCTTGTTCGTAAGTAACTAATGCTTCTTCTTCTATTAATATAATTTCTGTTGCATTATTTTTATATGCATTTGATAATTGATTGATAGCAGTTGATTTCTGTTTTGCTAACACAGCTGCTGCATTCTCAATAGAATCATATTGTTTTGCATAAACGGATGTTTTTACTTCTGTTACCGCATGCTCATTAAAATAAACCGGTGCTTCGTAGAACTGGTAGAATACTACTAACAACGCTCCTATCAATAAAATTAAAAACTGCATGGGAATTTTTACAATTCCATTCATAATTAATCCCATTCTGCTTTCTTTAATAGATTTACCTGCTAAGTACCTGCCTACTTGAGATTGATCGGTTCCGAAATACGATAGTGCAAGAAAAAAACCGCCTATTAATCCCGACCAAACATTGTATCGGTTATTTAAATCAAACTTCGTATCGATGGTATTTATTTTGCCTAATTTCTCTGCTAAATGATATGTTTCTGTAAATCCGAAGCCTTCTGGCAACATATGCACAATCATATATCCAGCTAAAAACATGGCCGAAAAAATAATGATCATTTGTAATAAATGTGTATACGATACCGCTTTTGTTCCTCCATAAACAGTATATATAATTACCAATACAGAAATTATACTCGTGGTATAAATTTGTGATATATTTAAAATAGTTGATAATATAATTGATGGTGCGTAAATGGTTATACCTGTAGAAACTCCACGTTGAATTAAAAATAAAATTGCTGTAAATGTTCTGGTTTTTACATCAAAACGCTGTTCTAAAAACTCATAAGCAGTATATACTTTTAAGCGATGGAAAATAGGGATGAAAGTATTACACAATACCAACATCGCAATTGGCAATCCGAAATAAAATTGCACAAATCTAGTACCATCTGTGAAACCTTGCCCGGGTGCGGACAGAAATGTTATGGCAGAAGCCTGCGTTGCCATTACAGATAAACCTACATTGTACCAAGGCATTTCTCTATCACCGAGTAAATAAGCATCCATGCTTTTACTACCTCTGCTTCTATACACTCCGTATAAAACAATGAGTAAAAGTGTACTTGCTAATACTACCCAATCTATTACCGACATATTTATTTCGTTTGACTAACTATATTTGCAAACAACCTATAAGCTCCAGGAACTCCAGCAGGCAGTTGTCTAAAGAAAGAAATACCCGTATAGGTAAATACTCCCTTACCATATTTACAGGTAATTAATATACCATCGTTTGGTTTTTCAGTTGCATCATTACAAACAAATACTTTGCTGTACTTATCATCTATTTTAGTCACAAAATACAAACCTCGTTCTTGCACCCAATTATCAAAATCAAGGGCTGTAATTTTATTCGGATAAGTTAAGATTGATTCTTTCTCCGACACAAATTTCATTTCAGCAAGTTCGTCTGTTACTCTGTCTCTTCCAATTTGAAATGGGTACGGACCAATATTTGCCGTTACTGAACTTATAAAATTACTGGTATTGTATTGAACAATATAATTCCCGCCGTTCTCTACATACTTCATTAATTTAGCATAATATGCTTGCATATTTTCATTTGTATTGTATAACCTAATGCCTGCAACTATTACATCAAATTCAGATAAATCTTTATTTGCTAAATTTTCATCACTCAACATAGTTACTTCAAAGCCTAGATTTTTTAAGGCTTCTGGAACTTCGTCTCCTGCACCTGCAATGTAACCAGCTTTCTTTCCTTTAATTTGAATGTTTATTTTTTCTACTTTAATTCCAGCATTTTTTACTTGCACTTGTGTAGGAATATGATCGTAAATTATACGCTCTACACTTTTGGAATAGCTTTTACCATCTATTTCAACAATTGGCACAATAATACCAGCACTTGGGTTTGCATTTGTGTAAGAAATATAAAACTCAAAGGTTAAACTAGCATTTGTAGTTGTGCTCTCAAACGGAAAACTTTTAGGAGAACAATCCCAACCCTCAGGCACCTGTAACTTAATTTCGCCTTTCGCATTTTCTTTATTTGTATGAACTATTACTTGTACTTTTTTTGTAGAAATAGCATTCGTGAAAATTAAATTTTTAGAAGGAAAACTTAAATCAACTATCGGCAATGCTTCAACGTTTCTATACAACTCGCCTTTAACCGGATCGGTCCATTTATACACGAATTCTTTTGTAATAGTATACTCCTTGCCTGCAATTGTAAGATTGAATTTTACTGGAATTGCTATATCGTTAAATGCCTTGCCAATATTTTCTTGATTTGCAACATGGAATAATCCTTTGCTCGGATTCTCAAGTAACCAATAGGGGTTTGAGTATGATTGATTTTGTGGAATGTTAATTTTACTTGTGTAAGAAACAAGTTTATTGTTTTCTAATACGACGTTAACTGTGGTATCAAATACATTCGCAATTTTTATAGTATTCAATTTTACATTTACTGCAGATCTGTTAATTGCTTGTATATTTATTTTTATGGATGCGCTTGGTGTTATAGAATAATTTGCTGCAGTTACTTCTGCAAAAATACCAGCACATGCCAATATTAATTCTTGTACTTCTTTTATTTTCTGTGTTTTCCAATAGTCATTGTTTAATGTTTTTAATTCGGCTTCTAATTGAATTAAAGAGGGAATAGAATTTGATGGAACATTTGCATCAAACTCTTTATTTATTTTAGAAATCAATGCACTTATTTTTTGTGAATTTTGAATTCTGTTCCAAGAAAAATCGATGCCATTAAAAATGGAAGTCTTTGCGCTATCCCCTTTTATAAACTTAAATGTTTCTATGGTAGAACCTCTCTGCATAGGCACACCAAATCCTTGGCTTTTATGTTGCGACCTGCTTTGTGAAGCAATTTCTCCATAGTTTTTTCCTAACAATGCATTGTAATTACCAATTTCTAATTTGGTAAACCCTAGGCCATCACTTTGTGGCCTGCCTCCAAAATTAAACCCATTCCATACCAAACGTTTTACTTTCCATGGTTTTACGAAGGCTAATTGTTCTTTGTATTGAGAAGGGTCTGCGGCTGCATCCATGGCTAGTTCTGCTAATATTGCAGAGGCAGTATGATGTCCGTGTCCGCCAGAACCATCTGTTGGAAAACGTGTAATGATAATATCTGGCTGAAATTTACGTATCACCCAAACCATGTCGGCTATAATTGAATCTTTGTTCCAAAAATTTAAGGTCTCTTCTGGATTTTTAGAAAATCCGAAATCAAAAGCTCTGGTAAAAAACTGTTCTGCGCCATCCACTTTTCTTGCCGCCAACAACTCTTGGGTACGTATCATCCCCAATTTTTCCGACTGCTCCGTGCCAATTAAATTTTGTCCACCATCACCTCTAGTTAAAGATAGGTAAGCAGTTCTAACTTTTAATTCATTTGCCAAATAGGCTAACAATCTCGTGTTTTCATCATCTGGATGAGCAGCAATGTATAATACCGCACCCACTTTATTCAGTTTCTCTAGTTTCAATTTTATTTCTGCTGCATTTTGTGCAATCGAAAATTGTATTGAAAACATCAATATAAACGTATAAACAACTTTTTTCATCAGTATAAATTAGAATTTTGAAGATAACAGAAAAATACGAATAGCCCAAGACTGTATAAAAAACAAAAAAAGCTGATGTATAATATACACCAGCTTTCAATCTATTATGGTTTGGTTGTTAGGCTTAATTATTTGCTCAAAATCACTTTATTCTGAGAAATTCCTTCTGCACTTCTTACTTTAATGGTATAAATTCCATTGCTTAGTTTAGATAAATCGATTGAGTTTTGAGTAGTATTTAAATTTAAATCCATTACTTTTTCACCCACTATGTTAAATACTTCTACATTTTTTTCGCTCGCTGTATTTAATTTAAAGTTCAATGTACCATCAGTTGGATTAGGATACGCTATCAAATTGCTGAACAATTTACTTTCCGAAAATATTCCAACTGTAGAACCTAATGCATTCATTCTGCTTGTCATCAACACTTTATTTAACTGAAAATCGAAACTATACTCAAACTCTTGAGTAACCATGTTATTAGCATCCAATATAATTGAATCTTTACTATTCAATGCATAGTTAGACCCATCTTTCGTTTCAAATATTTCTTCGGTTAAAAATCCTGCTGAATTATACTTATATGATCTTCTTCCTGTTTCAACATCCGATGCATTTTTCTGGAATTCACGAATGAGTTTACCGTTTCCATCATACTCAAATGTTAATTTATTACTAAAGAAATATCCATTATTTGTTGAATAAGATGAATCCAATTGAGTAGTTCTTTTACCATTTGCATCATAAGAATAAAGAGATTTTCTATTTTTTGCCCATGCTGCTGGAGTTAAATTATCATCCCAATATTCAGAAATTTCTGAAATTAAATTATTCTGAGCATTGTATGTATATAACACTCTTTCACTATTTACCAATGGTGAACCAGGCTGATCTAAATCTTTTGAAATTTCCTCAATTACATTTCCATTTGCATCTCTAATTAATCTCAATTCTGTTACTGTAATCTCTTGACCACCAAAATTAAACTTAAGATCGAAACCGCTTAATTTATTGTTTCCATCCCATACATAATCAAATAGATAAACAGTTGATGTATTACCTTGGTATACACGTGCGTAATCTGGGCGTCTATCTGGGTATAGAACGTACTTTTGGCGGTTATCTATTTCCCATGCCCCTTGATCATACCCTTCAAATACTAACGAATCGTTCGCATAAGGATATATTACTTCCTCATCGTAAGGATTTTGTGCATTTGCATTGATTGCGCCAGTAACGCAAAATGCAGTTAAAACTAAAAATGAGCGTAAATTTTTCATCATGTTATTTTATTTAGGTTTTGTTGTTTTCAAAAAATGCCCCTGAACTTAATCAGGGACAATTTTCAATACTTAAATTCTGGAACTTAAGGATTGATGTTATCAAAATAATTTCCCCTATAATTTGATGTTGTAAAACTAAAGACTAAAATATTACCAAAACATCCCTCATATGTGGTATTTTTACATACCCACTGGTACTTATAAAATAGGCGAAATATGATTAATATCATTTTTATACCCTTCAAAAAGAGCTTATTTTGGGCATGAAACAGACAATAGACACCAAAACACTCTGTTATCATTGCTCCGAAGAGTGCGATGAGCAAGTTGTATATTTCGATCAGAAAGCATTCTGCTGCGAGGGCTGTAAATTGGTTTACGAACTATTATCAGAAAACAATCTTTGTAATTACTATAGTTTAGACGATAAACCCGGCATTACACGTAAAGATGCCCATCAACAATATCGTTATTCATTTTTAGATGATGAAGATTTAAAAAAATCATTAATTACATATACAGACGGAAAGGAAACACATATAACCTTACATGTGCCAAGTATGCATTGCAGTTCTTGCGTGTACCTGCTTGAAAATTTAAATCGATTGGATAAAGGTGTTCTGAGAACTACTGTAAATTTTCCGAAGAAAGAAGCAGAAATTGTGTTTGAAGAAAGCACTACAAAATTAAGTAACATCGCCGACTTAATGTCGAGTATTGGCTACGAACCACATATTAGTTTAGAGCAATCCGAAAAAAATCCAACTAAAAAAATTAATCGTTCACGAATTTATAAAATTGGCATTGCGGGTTTTTCTTTCGGAAACATCATGATGCTAAGTTTTCCAGAGTATTTCTCATTAGGAAACTTTTTCGATCAAGATCATTTTACCCATTGGTTTGGATATTTAAATATTTTACTTTCTCTGCCTGTATTTTTTTATTCAGCTAGCGAATTTTTTGTGTCTGGAATTAAAAGTTTACGTAAAGGATTTTTAAACATTGATTTACCCATAGCCCTTGCGGTATTAGTAACCTTTGTGCGCAGCTTATATGAAATTAGCACAGGAACGGGTGCAGGCTATTTAGATTCAATGTCGGGTATTGTTTTTTTTATGTTGATAGGGCGATATTTTCAGGATAGAACGTATGAAACTCTTTCATTTGATAGAGATTATAAATCGTTCTTCCCAATGGCCATTACCAAACTAAATAAAGGGAAAGAAGAAGTAGTTCCAGTTACTAAACTCAAAAAAGGGGATCATATTTTGGTGCGTAATAAGGAGCTTATACCTGCCGATGGAATTTTAATTAAAGGGGATGCACATATTGATTATAGTTTTGTAACAGGAGAATCTGAAGCGATAGATAAAAAGCGTGGAGAGTTGTTATATGCAGGTGGCCGACAAGTAGGTAGTGCCTTGTTGTTAGAAGTGGTGAAAGAAGTTTCGCAAAGTTATTTAACAAGATTATGGAATAAAGATGTTTTTCAGGAACGAGAAAATAAATACGATTCTTTTATACATACCATCAGCAAATATTTTACCATCGTATTATTTGCAGTTACGGCTATAGCCTTTATGTATTGGGCTCCCACAGATTTGCAAAGAGCATTAAATGCCTTAACAACCACTTTAATAATTGCATGCCCATGTGCCTTATTGCTCTCCTCGACTTTTACAAATGGAAATGTGATTAGGCTTTATGGAAAATATTTATTCTATCTAAAAAACTCAGATGTAATAGAAACTTTGGGCGATGTTGATGTAATTGTATTTGATAAAACAGGAACGATTACAGAAGCACAACACGCCGAAGTAAGTTATGCAGGGCAAGAGTTAACAGATAATGAGAAAGCCTTATTGCGAAATGTTTTCAAACAATCGGCACATCCTTTGAGTAAAAGGATTTATGATTTTATAGGTAATACAAAAAATTTAGAAATAACTGACTACAACGAAATACAAGGCAAGGGAATACATGCAAACATCGAAGGCCAGCAAGTAAAAATTGGATCCGAAAATTATATTTTAGGGGATGTACAAAATACCGAAGTAAAAGAAAGTCGTGTGTATGTAGAAATTGATGGCAATTACAAAGGATATTATGGTATGCATAATGTATACCGTGCAGGATTCGCAAGCTTAATAAATCGTTTAAAAAATAAATATAAATTGATGGTGCTTTCTGGCGACCACGATTCGGAACGAGAAGTATTGCAATACATGTTGGGCGCAAATGCTGAATTGCATTTTAAACAAAGTCCGGAAGAAAAATTGCATAAAATAGAAAGCTTGCAAGCTACAGGAAATAAAGTAATGATGATTGGTGATGGACTTAACGATGCAGGTGCATTAAAACAGAGCGATATAGGCATTGCAGTAACAGACCAAGCCAATTATTTTTCGCCAGCTTGTGATGTAATTATGGACGGGCAAGTGTTTAGTAAATTAGACGAGTTTATCAATTTTGCAAAGTCTTCTAAAAAAGTAATACTTGGCAGTTTTGTAATTTCGGTAGTGTATAACTTAGTTGGTTTGTATTTCGCAGTACAAGGAAATTTATCGCCTGTAATAGCAGCCATACTAATGCCTATAAGTTCTATAAGCATTGTGTTATTTACCACTACAGCTTCGAGTATATTTGCAATGCGATTAAAAAAATAATTATTTGCTAAGTAAAAGTAGTCGCTCTACTCTACGATTTGCAATTAGGTGTTCCTCTACAATTTCGGCAACATCGGCTAATTGTACGTTTTGATAAAACACACCTTCGGGGTATATAACCAATGCCGGACCAAAATCGCATACATCTAAACAACCTGTTTTTTGCGCACGAATTTCTACGCTTAAGCCTTTGTCCTTTACTTGTTTTTTAAACTCTGAAACCAATGCCAAGCCATGTGCTTCGCCACAACTAGGTTTTGCAGCCCCCTCTGGGCGTTGGTTGGTACAAATAAAAATGTGTTTAGTGTAAATCATTCTCTAATTTAGTATTTCAACAAACATATACAAATTTAACTTGTTATAAAAATAGTCATTAGTCTTTAGTCATTGGTCGTTAGACAAAAACTTGCATATCTATCTACTAAAGACTAGCTACTAAATACTAAAAATGAATATTCTCATAAGCGGCGGGTCCGGCCTAGTTGGAACAGAATTAAGTAAAATGTTAAAGGCTAAAGGCCATAGCATTAGTATTCTCAGCAGGAAGAAAAGCACTGCTCAAGGATTTGTTCAATGGAATGTAGAGCAAGGGACTATAGATAAGAATGCATTAAAAGGAATTGATGCCATTATCCATTTAGCCGGAGAAGGCATTGCAGATGAGCGCTGGACAGATGAACGCAAAGTTTCGATAATAGATAGTCGAGTAAACTCAACGCGACTATTGCTTACAGAATTACAAAAAGGTACTCATCAAGTTAAAACATTTATATCGGCATCGGCTACAGGATATTATTCTGAAAGAGGAGATGACATGATGTTTGAAGATGCAATTCCTGCAAGAGATTTTTTAGGCACTACTTGTGTACTTTGGGAGAAGGAAGTAAATAAAATTGCTAAACTCGGCATAAGAACGGTAAAGTTACGCACAGGTATTGTTCTAACATTAGATGGAGGAGCGCTTAAAAAAATGATTATGCCATTTAAATTTGGTGTAGGTTCCGCATTAGGCGATGGAAAACAATGGATGAGTTGGATACATGTAAATGATTTATGCGCCATGTATATGTATGCTTTAGAACAAGAGAACGTAAATGGAGAGTATAATGCTGTTGCCCCCGCACCTGTATCAAATTATGAATTTAGCAAAACCTTAGCAAAGGTAATGCACAAAGCATTTTGGGCACCAAATGTTCCTGCATTTATTTTAAAAATGTTATTCGGTGAAATGTCGGCAGTAGTACTTGGTAGCACCAGAGCTAGTTCAACTAAAATTGAAAAAGCAGGATTTAAATTTCAATTTGAAAATTTAAGTGACGCATTAAAAAACTTATTGAAGAAGTAAGATGAATATTTTTTGGTTCCGCAGAGATTTACGTTTAGAAGATAATGCCGGATTGTATCATGCATTAAAATCGGGAGAAAAAGTACAATGTATATTTATATTTGATAAAAGCATCCTTTCTAAATTAGAAGATAAAGCAGATGCTCGTGTTACTTTTATCCACGATCAAATTACCCGTTTGCAAAAAGAATTAAACGCATTGGGCTCTAGTATTTGGGTTTACCACTCAACACCTGCAGAATGTTTTACCGAGCTCATCAAAAATAATACTATAAAAAATATTTACACCAACCACGATTACGAACCCTACGCAAAGCAAAGAGATGCAAGCGTTGCAGAATTAGTGGGCAAAGCAGGTATCGGATTTCATACGTACAAAGATCAAGTGATTTTTGAAAAAGATGAAGTGTTAAAAGACGATGGTAAACCTTACACTGTTTTTACACCTTATAAAAATAAATGGTATAAAAAACTAACAGACTATTATTTAAAAGCGTACCCAACCGAAACCTATTTCAAACAGTTTAACAAAGAAAAAAATAGCACTTCTGTTTTAAGTTTAAGCGACATTGGATTTACACGTACGACTATTGAAATTCCTGGGGCAGAGTATAAAAGCATATTAAAAGAATACCATAGTAAAAGAGATTTCCCTGCCGTAAAGGGTACTTCTAGAATATCTGTGCATTTACGTTTCGGCACGGTAAGCATACGTGAACTTGCGCGCAATGCCAATGGAAAATCGGAAGTGTGGTTGAACGAATTAATATGGAGAGATTTTTATTTCATGATTATTTGGCATTTCCCACATGCTGCAAAAAACTCTTTTAAACCAGCCTACGATAAAATTGAATGGCGAAATAACGAAGAAGAATTTGAAAAATGGTGCGAAGGCAAAACGGGTTATCCTATTGTAGATGCAGGCATGCGCGAGTTAAATGCAACGGGCTTTATGCATAACCGAGTGCGAATGATTGTGGCTAGTTTTTTAATAAAACATTTGATGATTGATTGGCGTTGGGGCGAAGCCTATTTTGCAAAAAAATTATTGGATTTCGAATTGGCCTCTAATAACGGAGGTTGGCAATGGGCGAGCAGCAGCGGATGCGATGCTGCACCTTATTTCAGAATTTTTAATCCATACGAACAAACTAAAAAATTCGATTCTCAGTTTTTATATATTAAAAAATGGGTGCCGGAGTTTCAAGAGTTAACCTACCCTGCTCCTATAGTAGATCATAAGTTTGCGAGGGAAAGGTGTTTGGCGGTTTATAAAAAGGCGTTGAGCGAAATAACGAATTAACGAATTATCGAAAGGTCGAAATGTCGAATTGGATTTTCAAACCAATGGATTCTTTAAAGTGTAAGTATAGATTTTTTTGGGGTCGGTTTCATCTTGCAAATTTTCACTGCTCTGCGTCTCTGTCTCCTCTGCGCCTCTAATAAATCCTAATCTCTCCACAACTTTCATAGATCTTTTATTTTCAATTTCAATAACAGCATCTAAGGTGTCTAATCCAACTTCTTCAAAAGCAAATTTTATTAAAGCGCTGCAAGCCTCGTGTACATAGCCTTTCCCGCTGTGCAAGGGATTCAATATATAGCCAATTTCAGTGCGATGATTTTCCCAATTAATTCTGTAAAAACCCACTACACCAATAAAGGTATCCGTTTCTTTTAAAGCTATTGCTAGGCTTAGCATTTCACCACGCTCGTATCCTTCATTACCTGCGTTAATTAAGTCTACTACTTCTTGTGGATCAGTAGCTACTTTGCGAGGAATGTATTTCATTACTTCAGCATCCGATCGTAATACAAAAAAATCGGCAAGGTCTTTATCCTTGTCGATTTTTCTTAATTCTAAACGTTCTGTTTCTAAGTACGGATAAGTAGTGAAAGGTAATTTGTTCATTTATTTTCTTCCTTGCTGCAACTCGGTTAGCACATAACTTCTAATTAGAAGTTCTGCTCTTTCATCCAATAAATCGTCGAATTTTTTATTGTACTTCGCTACCATTTCTGGTACTTGTTTATTCCAACCTTCAATTGTTTGCGAATTTATTGCCACTAAATCATGGCATTTATTACACTTGGTCTCGTACAACATTTTCCCTTTCGCAAAATCTGCAAATGCATAATTTGGATCATTTGATTTGAAATTTTCGACAGTTATCGAACTTGTTGCAGCGATGCTTGGTTTAAAGCTTTCTGAGCTTGTTGAAGGTGTAGCTGGAGGTGTTGCAGGTTTTTTAGTAGCACATGCAATTACAAACAATGCCAAGCATAAATAGAGTAGTTTTTTCATTTGATTTAGGTTTATCTAATTCTAAGATACAAATTTCTATACAAACCCAAGTTTTATTAAAAAATAAAGGCCCCTTTCGGAGCCTTCAGTATTAAAAACAATATTTATTTTCTTCGATTAATTTTTTCGCTATGCGTTGGCGAGCTTCTTTTAAATTCATCGGTTCAATTTTAGTAAACCTTCTTAAGCCCATCAACATCATTCGTTGCTCATCTCCTTCAGCAAAAGAATTGATGGCTTCTTTACCTTGCACATAAGCTTTATCAAGCGCTTCATGTAAGTAAATTCTTGCCATGTCTATTTGCAATGCTACTGCTGCTTCCGATTGTTGCGATACCATTTTCTCTGCTCGAAGTAATGCACTCTCAGCTATGTATGCCAAGCTTGCCATGTCGGCAATGTTCATTAACACCTCTTGTTCTTTAGCCAAGGTCATCATGTATTTTTGTACGGCAGCACCGGCTACCATTAAACTTGCTTTCTTTAAATTCAACAATGCTTTTTTCTCTTTTGCAAAAAATCCTTCCTCCTCTGCACCAAAGTCTGGAATTTCCATTAACTCTTTTGCAACATTCATGGCTGGTGTCATTAAATCTAATTCACCTTTCATGGCACGCTTCAACATCATGTCAACCGTTAACAATCTATTGATTTCATTCGTACCCTCAAAAATTCTATTAATACGTGCATCGCGGTAAGCTCTATCCATTGGTGCTTCCGCTGAGTAACCCATGCCTCCATAAATTTGCACTCCTTCATCAACCACATAATCCAAGGTTTCTGATCCATAAACTTTTAATATCGCACATTCTACTGCATACTGTTCTGTACTTTTCAATTTAGCCTTTCCAGAATCCATTCCTTCTGCAACTAATGCATCATAAGCATCGTCGATGTTTTGACCTGCACGATAGGTTGCTGCTTCTGTACACCAAATTTTGATGGCCATTTCTGCAAGTTTATAACGTATGGCTCCATACTTAGAAATCGGGATGTTAAACTGAATTCGTTCGTTCGAATAATTCACGGCTTTGTTCATCACTTCCTTACATGCTCCTAATGCCGATGCACATAATTTTATACGCCCGATGTTTAAAATATTTACAGCAATTTTAAATCCATTCTGACGGTCGGATAATAAATTCTCCACCGGAACTTTAGAATCGTTAAAAAATACTTGACGTGTTGATGAACCCTTGATTCCCATTTTATGTTCTTCCGGATTCATAGTAATACCTCCAAAATCTTTTTCAATTATAAAGGCTGATAAATTTTCATCATCATCTATTTTTGCAAACACGGTAAAAATATCTGCAAAGCCTCCGTTAGTAATCCACATTTTTTGCCCATTAATGACGTAATGTTTACCATCTGGTGTAAGCACTGCTTTGGTTTTTCCAGAGTTTGCATCCGAGCCTGAGTTTGGTTCGGTTAAGCAATATGCAGCTTTCCATTCACCGCTTGCTAATTTTGGGATGTACTTCGCTTTTTGCTCATCATTACCATAATATAAAATTGGGAGTGTTCCAATTCCTGTATGTGCAGATAAAGCAACAGCAAACGAATGTCCTGCGCCTACTTTTTCTGTAACCAACATAGAAGAATTAAAATCTTTTCCAAAACCACCATATACCTCTGGCACCGAAACTCCTAATAAACCAAGCTCTCCAGCCTTATCCATTAAACTTTCCATCAAGCCTTCTTCTTGGCTATCTATTCTATCGAGGTTCGGGAAAACTTCCGTTTTTAAAAAATCTTCACAAGTCTGCGCAATCATGCGCTGTTCTTCCGTCCATTCTTCAGGTATGAAAATATCTTTTGCTAATGTGTCTTTGATTAGGAATTCTCCACCTTTTGTTAATGATTTGTTCATAATGTTTTATTTGATGTATTATGTACGTTGTACGTTGTAATTTAATGATTTACTATGTTGAATTATTTTTGTACTTAAGTACTTAACTTATTTCATTTTGATTTTTTAATGCTTTCTTGCAATTTTAAATTCATATTTTTTATTTCTAAAATATTTTCAATAATTAATTTCTCCTCTTCATCTGAAATAAATTTCAATCTTCTTGATAAAATTACTTGCGAATGTAATTCTGTTGTAGAACCATTTGCAATGGACAGAAACTGAATAAATTCATTCTTACTATTTCGTCCACATCCTTCCGCTATATTAGAGGAAATTGAAACAGAACACCTTCTCATCTGATTTGTAATTCCAAATGTTTCTTTTTTAGGGAAACTATCTGTTACTAAATATATCCTCTCTGCTAAATCAATAGATTTGATCCAAACACGTAGCTCTGTAAAATCATGCATATACTTATCATTTTTACAAATATTGTGCTTACAAAAAATCTGTCAAGCTAAAAATTCAAATACTTTATTCCTTCTTATAAATCCTAAATAATAATATCTAAATTCTAAACTAGCACTGCCAGTTCTGTACATTGTACAACGTACATTGTACAATGTACTCACTACAGCAACTCAAACACCCCCGCTGCTCCTTGCCCTGCACCTACACACATGGTTACCATTCCGTACTTATTATTTCGTGTGCGCATTTCGTTAAATAATTGCACACTTAATTTTGCTCCAGAGCAACCTAATGGGTGACCTAATGCAATGGCTCCTCCATTTACATTTACAATATCTTGATTGAGGCCGAGTGTTCTTATTACTGCTAAAGATTGCGATGCAAAGGCTTCGTTCAATTCAATTAATTCTATATCGTTTAATTTTAAATTTGCTGCTTTTAAAGCCATTGGTATTGCTTCTACCGGACCAATTCCCATTATTCTTGGAGGTACACCAGCAACTGAGTAAGAAATTAATTTAGCGATTGGTTTTACATTTAATCGTTTCAACATTTCTTCGGAAACAATCATTACAAACGCAGCTCCGTCTGATGTTTGCGATGCATTGCCCGCTGTTACACTTCCTACTGCATCAAATACTGGTTTTAGTTTTGCTAATTTTTGAATGTCGGTATCTGCACGCGGCCCTTCATCTGTATCAAAAACATATTCTTTGTTTTTCTTCTTTCCGTTTGCATCAATATATATTTCGTTAATATTGATAGGCACAATTCCTGATTTAAATTTTCCTTGCTCAATGGCAGCTACTGCTTTTCTGTGCGAGTGAAATGAAAATTCATCTTGATCTTCTCTTGTAACTTTGTATTCACGAGCAACTGCTTCTGCCGTTAAACCCATGCCCCAATAGTAATCCGGATTGTTTTTTGCCACTTCATAATTAGGCACAACTTTCCATCCACCAAAAGGAATGGTCGACATTACCTCTACTCCACCTGCAATAATACAATCGCTCATGCCTGCTCTTATTTTTGCAGTTGCAATGGCAATGGTTTCTAAACCCGATGCGCAATACCTGTTCACTGTCATGCCTGGTACCTTATCGGTTTTTAATCCCATCAAAGAAATCATTCTACCTATGTTTAAGCCTTGCTCTGCTTCAGGTGTAGCATTTCCAACGATTACGTCGTCGATCCATTCTTTTTCTAATTGCGGAAAATCTAACATCATGTGTTGTATAACATCCGATGCTAAATCGTCTGGGCGATAAAATCTTAGTTTACCACGTGGAGCTTTTCCAACTGCCGATCTGTATGCCGATATGATATATGCTTCTTTCATAAATTAATTTCTTAACGGTTTACCACCTTTTAAAATGGCTTGTAATCTTTCTAAGGTTTTACGCTCTGCACATAATGATAAAAATGCTTCTCTCTCTAAATCGAGTAAATATTGTTCGGATACTAAAGTGGGCTCACTTAAATCTCCTCCACATAAAACGTATCCTAATTTTTCAGATATTTTTTTATCGTGCTCAGACATGTAATGACCAGAGTACATTGTATTGGCTCCGGCAAACACCATTCCTAAACCTTGTCGACCTAACACTCTAATGTCTTTTCTTTCTGTTGGGCGTACATATCCATCATTTGCTAATTCAATTGCCTTTTGTTTTGCATCAGCAATTAATCTATTCTGATTCATACTTATTCCATACTGACCTTTTTTCAAATAACCTAAACCAAACGCTTCTTCAGCTGAAGTAGAAACTTTAGCCATACCAATGGTTAGGAATTTTTCTCTTAAGGTATTTAATTCATAATCGCCTTCTCGATAAGCATCAGAAATGCGTAAAGCAAATTCTTTTGATCCTCCACCACCAGGGATAACACCAACCCCAAATTCTACAAGTCCCATATAGGTTTCTGCATTTGCCTGTACCCAGTCTGCATGCAAACATAATTCGCAGCCACCACCTAATGTTAAATGATGTGGAGCAGCCACTACTGGTATAGAAGAGTATCGCACACGCATCATTGTTTTTTGAAACTGGCGAATGGCAAAATCTATTTCATCATACTCTTGCTCTACTGCCATCATAAATATCATCGCAATGTTTGCACCAGCAGAAAAATTTGCACCTTGGTTACCGACTACTAATCCACGGAAATCTTTTTCGGCAAGATCAATTGCTTTATTAATTCCCATCAATACTTCACCACCAATCGAATTCATCTTTGTATGGAATTCGCAATTCAATATTCCGTCGCCTAAATCTGTAACGGTTACACCAGAATTTCCCCATACCTTTTTATTTGCACGTAAATTATCTAGTATAATAAAGGCTTCTGCACCTGGTATCTTTTTATATTCTTTGCTAAACTGATCGTAATAATTTACTTGTGCATTTTCTGTTTTGTAAAAAGATGTTTTACCCGATGCCAACATTTCTGTTAACCAAGGTGCAACTGTTAGCCCCTCTTTTTGCATTGCATTTACTGTATTTTGTACACCCAAAACATCCCATACTTGAAAAGGACCTAATTCCCAACCAAAGCCAGCACGCATAGCGTCATCTAAGCGATATAGGTCGTCGGTAATTTCTGGAACTCGTTTCGTGCAATACGCAAACAAATTATACATGGTTTTGCGGAAGAAAATTCCAGCGGTATCTGTCGCAGTGTTTAGAAACTGTAAACGATCTTTCAAATTATCCATCGTTTTCATTGCTTCAAGCGAGGATGATTTAAATTTCTGTTTTTGCTCGTATTCGAGGGTTTTTAAATTGAGCGATAAAATTTCTTTCTCGCCTTTATCATTTTTTATTTTTTTATAAAAACCTTGTTTTGTTTTATCACCTAACCAATTATTAGCTTCCATTTTTGCGATGAATTCAGGAATTCTAAATGCATCTTTCGATTCGTCGTTAGGTAAATTATCTTGTAAGCCGCGCGCTACTTTAATCAAAGTATCCAAACCTACCACATCTGTAGTTCTAAAGGTTGCAGATTTTGGTCGACCTACGATGGTTCCAGTATATCTGTCTACTTCATCAATACTCAATCCCATTTCATCTACCATATGAAATAGAGAAAGTATAGAGAACACACCAATTCTGTTTGCAATAAATGCTGGAGTATCTTTACACAATACAGTGGTTTTACCTAAATATAAATCGCCGTAATGCAACAAGAAATCAACCACAGATTGATTAGTATCCACTGTAGGAATTATTTCTAACAAAGGCAAATAACGAGGTGGATTGAAAAAATGTGTCCCACAGAAATGTTTCTTAAAATCATCACTCCTACCTTGTGTCATTAAATGAATAGGAATACCAGAAGTATTAGAAGTTATAAGCGTACCTGGTTTTCTAAAAGTTTCTACACGTTCGAATAAACTTTGTTTAATCCCTAAATTTTCAACTACTACTTCTATAATCCAATCACATTCTGATATCCAATTTAAGTTGTCGTCAAAATTTCCTGTAGTAATTAATTTAGCGGTTTGTTTTGTAAATACAGCTGATGGATTGGCACTAAGTGTTTGCTTAAGCGCATCATTTACAATTCTATTTTTTACCGATGGATGATCTAATGAAATGCCTGCAGCTTGCTCTGTTTCAGTTAATGCTTTGGGGGCGATGTCTAATAGATAAACACTTACACCAGCATTTGCAAAATGGCAAGCAATACGTGAGCCCATTACTCCCGAACCTAATACCGCTACTTTATTAATTCTTCTCATTGTTATTTGTATATGGATACAATTTTAGCTGCATATTTTTCTAAAATCGCTTTCCGTTTTAAACTTAATTTTGGTGTTAGTTCTCCTTCATCAATGCTAAACTCACGAGGCAATAACACAAACTTTTTTATTTGCTCCCATTGTCCTAAAGGGCTGTTGTAAAAATCTACTTCTTTTTGAATTCTATCGATGATGCGTTGATCGTTTATTATGGAAGCATTGTCAACAAAATCAATATTTTTAATTGCACACCAATCTTTTAAATGTGCAAAAGCAGGTATAATTAATGCTGAAGGGAATCGTTCATTTTCACCTAGAACCATTATCTGCTCTATGAATTTAGATTCTTTGAATTTATTTTCGATTACTTGTGGGGCTATGTATTTACCACCAGCTGTTTTAAAAATTTCTTTTTTACGATCTGTAATTTTCAAGTATCTATTATCTACCCATTCACCAATATCCCCTGTATGGAACCAACCTTCTGCATCTATCACTTCATTTGTAGCTTCCACTTTTTTGAAGTAGCCTTTCATGATGTTGGGACCACGGGCTAAAATTTCTCCATCGGCAGCAATTTTAACTTCTACTCCAGGTATTGTTGGGCCTACAGTTCCAAACCAACGCATACCTTTATCAATTCCATTAACGGCTACTACCGGTGATGTTTCTGTTAATCCGTACCCTTGTAATACTGGTATTTGAGCTGCCCAAAACACACGTGCTAAACGTTCTTGCAATGCAGCACCTCCGGCACAAATAGCTTTAATATTTCCCCCTAACGCTTCTCTCCATTTTTTGAAAATTATTTTATTTGCAATGTATAATTGAAATTCATACCACCAACCATTTGCACCATCATACTCATATCTCAAGCCTAAATCCAATGCCCAAAAAAATAATTTTTTCTTAATGCCAGTTAATTCTGCTCCTTTGGCCACAATTTTATCGTACACTTTTTCGAGCAAACGAGGTACAGTTGTAAACATGTGTGGCTGAACTTCCTTTAAATTATCTGCTATTTTTTCTAGCGACTCTGCGTAGTAAATGCTCACTCCTTTACTTAAATACATGTACACTACCATTCGTTCAAAAATATGTGAGAGTGGTAAAAAGCTTAATGCCTTGTGCGATCCATCTGGAATTAAGGGATTAGATGATTTGAAATTACTTACCAAGTTATCATGTGTAAGCATTACACCTTTGGGGTTTCCTGTAGTTCCTGAGGTATATATTAAGGTTAATAAATCGTCGGGTTGTACGTTGTCTCTGTATTCAATTATTTTATCGATATCATTTGCATCGCCTAAATTTTTTAAATAATCCCAATGTTTTACATTTTCTGAATTAATTTTTTCATATGAAAAAACATGTTGTAGTTCAGGACAATCTGCTTGTACACTTTTTATTTTTTCATACAAATCATCTGTTGCTATAAATACTACTTTAGCGCCAGAATCTTGTAAAATATATCTTAAATCTGCTTCGGCAAGTGTGGGATATAAAGGTAAATGGATTGCACCCATTTGCATTACTGCAAAATCTACAATGTTCCATTCGGGTCTATTAGGCGACATATTAGCAATTTTGTCGTCTTTTTTTATCCCTAATTTTAACAAACCTAAACTCAATTCATCTACTTGTCTTATAAAACTTTCTGTTTCATAACTCACCCATTTCCCATTTACCTTAGCTGAAAAAACAACTTTTTCAGGGTAATACATCTTTAGAAACGGAAGCAAATCAAATACACGTGTTATTTTCATGGAAAAATATTTTTTTTGGATAAGTTACTATTTTTTCCTCTTCAATTTCATGTTATACCAATTTTTTTAATGATATTAGATAAATAAATACAACACTATACCGTATTGGTATTTAGTACAAATATATCTTTATTTTAATAAAATGCAAGTTTATGGAAATAAATTTTAACTTTTCTAAGGAATTTAATTTAAAAATACCAGTTGTAATGGCTCCAATGTTCTTGGTTTCAAATCTACCAATGTTAAAAGCAGCTATCGACGCTGGCATACTCGGGGTATTCCCAACACTCAATTATAGAAACGATGGTGAATTAGAAAGTGTGTTAAATAGTTTAAATGAACATAAGAGCAAATCAATTCTGGGAAATTATGGGGTGAACTTAATTGTTCAAAAAACAAATGTGATGTTTGAAAAACATTTAAGTATTTGCGTAAATGCAAAAGTTCCCTTTTACATTACCTCATTGGGTTCACCGGTTAGAGTAATAGAAGAAGCACATAAATATGGTGCAAAAGTATATTGTGATGTTACTAATTTACAACATGCTAAAAAGTGTTATGACTTAGGTTGTGATGGATTTATTGCAGTGGGGCAAGGAGCTGGCGGGCATGCAGGACCGAATCCCTTGCAAGTATTGGTGCCAAGTTTAAAACATGCTTTCCCAGATAAACCTGTAATAGCTGCAGGAGGAATTGCAAATGGCGAAGGATTATTATCTGCAATGGCATTGGGTGCTTGTGCAGCATCTATAGGAACAAGATTTATTGCAAGTAATGAAGCTGGAGTAAGTGATGAATATAAAAATGGGATTGTGAATTCAGAAATGGACGACATCGTGTTAACCGAAAAAATTTCGGGAACACCCTGTACAATTATCAATACCCCATATGCAAAAAAAATAGGCTACTCTCAAAATTGGTTTGAGAAATTATTATCTAAAAATAAACGCACAAAAAAATATTTTAAAATGTTAGTACAATGGAAAGGGATGAAAAGTTTAAGTAAATCAATTCTTCCAGGATCCTATGAAACATTGTGGTGTGCAGGAAAATCGGTATCATTAATACACGACATTAAACCTATACACGTAATTGTTGATGAAATGAAAACTGAATTCGAAGAATCGAAAAAAACATTGCTAGAACTAGCTTAAAAGTATTTATGAAAAAATTAGAAAACATTTTAATAAAAGCTTATAAAAGTTCTTTTTGGTTATGGGTTTTAAATAAAGGATTGGGCAGAATAATCCCTTATAATGCACCTCATCGATTTAAAATAATTGCCTTAAATACCAATTCTATTACGGTACACATCCCTTACATACGAAAAAACTTAAACCACTTAAACGGAATACATGCTTGTGCTTTAGCAACAGCTAGTGAGTTTGCTTGTGGTTTTTTGTTAATTAGCAGATTAAGCCCGAGTAAGTACCGACTTATAATGAGGAACTTAAATATTGATTTTGTAAAACAAGGAAGAGAGGAATTATTCGTAAACTTCAATTTAACTGAAGACCGTATAAATGAGATAAAAAAGAAATTAGAGAGTTCGCCGCAATGTTTGGAGCTACTGGAAGTAGAAGTTAGAGATGCTAAGAAAAATTTGATCTCTGTGGCGAAGTTGGAGTGGCAATTGAAGGACTGGAAAAAACTGTAAAATGTAAGTTGTACAATGTACTATGTACAACTTACAGAGTACTATTTTACTTCTTCAATTCAGCAATTAACTTATCATTCAACGCAACGTAATCAGGGTTGCCAGCTTTAGTAGCCATCTCTTTAGATTCGTTAGCAGCAGCAATTGCTTCGGTTTTCTTATTCAAACCTTTTAAAATTTTTGCTTTTAAGTGTACCATCCAATAAGCATCTGCTCTTGCAGCAATAGCTTTGTTGCACCACTCTAATGCCTTGTTCAAATCTTTACCATTTTCGAAATAATAACTAGCTGCAGAAAAATACGAGCTACCATCTGGTTTAGGATTTAATGTTTTTTCAATGCTTGCTTCAATTTTAGAATCAATGTCTGTGCTAACATTTACAGAAACTTTAGTTTTCTCCCAAGAAATATTCATTTTACAAGTTTTTGCTGCAATGTCTGTAATATCAATCGTAAAAGACTCCACATTACTAGTTAATGTTTGAGGTTTTACTTTTACTCTTAATGCATCATTTTCTTCTTTGTAATCACCTGGCTCTCCAAGTCCCCACATTTTTAAATTCTTGTGGAATATAATTGTCCACTCCGCTTTTCCAGGAATAGTATAAATAGCATATTCTCCTGCTGCTAACTTATTACCATCAATCATTACATCATCAGAGAATGTAACTTTAGATGAATTATTTGCACCTGTTCTCCATAAAACATCAAATGGTACAAGGTCGCCAAAAATTACACGTCCTTTAACTTGTGGACGAGAGTATGCTAATGAAATTTCGCCTAAGCCAAATGCTTGTTTAGCACTTGCTAATGGACTAGGTTGTGGTGTTTTTATTTGAGCAAAACTCGCGATGCTCAATACACACAATAAAAGTGTTACTTTAATTTTTCTCATAATATGGTGATTTTTTTAATAAACAATATTAACTAAATTATATGAAATTGGTTTTAATTTTTAATTATGAATTGAAGTATCTTAGATAATGGCTTCATTAGTAAAGTGTAAAATTTAGGATTTACATTGTTCACTTGCCAAGCCCTTCTATCGTCTCTGTTGGCTTTTATTCTATTTTCGAGGCTACGGTTACTGAGTCCCCCTTCGCGCATTAATACTGTTACTTGTGGGTAATACGTTAATTTAATTTTGTGTACGTGTATCATTCGCAACATTAATTCATAGTCGGCAGCAGATGGCATATCTGTTCTATAATTGCCATATTGTTGATATACCGCCTTTCTTAAGTATAGAGTTGGATGTGGAGGCATCCATCCGTAGTAAAATTTACCTTCTGAATATTCTCCAGATTTCCAAAAACGAATCACTTTTGTAATGTCTTCTCTTTGTACATATTTTAAATCTGCATACAAAGCGTCAATCGTATCATCTTTAAAATATTGTACAATATTTTCTATCACATTATTATTCGCAAATACATCATCGGCATTCAAAATCCCTATAATCTCTCCGGTTGCCATTTCGATTCCTTTGTTCATGGCATCGTAAATTCCATTGTCTTTTTCAGAGGTCCATTTGGAAACAGTAGTACTGTGCTTCTTTATAATATCTACAGTAGCATCCTTAGAGTTTCCATCAACAATTATATACTCAATATCTTGATGTTTTTGATTTGCTACTGATTGAATAGTATCCTCAATTGTGCTTGCAGAATTATAACAAACCGTGATAATGCTTACTTTCATTTTTTATTTTTCGACAACTAATTTATAATAATAAAATGGTGGATTGTTTGCAATTGTAATGCCAGCAAGGTTGAAATTATCTGTATTTACAAAATCAATAATAACAGAATCTGTTTCTTTTAATAAAATTCGCGAACTAAATGCTTGTTGATAAATATAATATTTATTAGATGTTTCGATGTTTTTATCAATATAATATTTATAAATCCAAAAAGATGAATTCTCAGCATAATTTACAATGTTAAAATCTTTCAAGGAATTATTTACAGTATTTACAACTGCTCGTTCATCATAAAAATAAAAAAACAAGGTAGTTTTACGAATGAAACCAATGCTCGTTAAAGCAAAAATTAATACTAAAGTTAGGTTATATCTGTACTTGAGTAAAGTGCTAATTACAATAAAAACATAAATCAAGTAAATATTATATATGTAATAATTTGTAGCAAGATTTCTAAATCCGAAGTAAAACATTAAACCTATTAAAAGTGCAAATAGAGTTATTGAAGTGATAGATTTGTATAGGTATTTGATAATAAAAATTATACTTAAAAAAAATAGTAAAAAGTAAAATGTATACGATGGATAAATAAAATGATATTTAATAAACTCTTTAATTGAATACACATCATCACGAGAAAACACGATTTTCTGCGCTTCAGCAATCATGGTTTGAATTAATTCAATGAATGAGTATGGGTATACTAAAAGAAATATAATAAAAACGAGAAAACTAGAACTAAGTAGTTTAACATAATTACTTAATTGCTTTTTACGATGTATAAATAGTAATAGTAAAATTAAGGAGAGATAGATGCCTGTGATTGGAGAAGTTAAACCAATTAACGTTAAGAGTATGCCAAATAAATAATCTTGTTGTTTAACTTCATATACGTAAACTAATAGGCCAATGCTTATCCATAAATTCAACAAAATTTCAGGCCTTCCCGAAGATATATCTAAGCCGGTTGCTATGCCAATACTAATTACTAAAAACAAAATATACTTACTAAATGATGGTTCTGTTCTCGATAACAATTTCGAAAGCACCATAAACATTATAAACAAGGTTAAAATACTTGTTATACTAAGACTTATAAATAGTTCATTGGGTTTATTTGTAAATAATAATAAACTCTGGAAGTATGGGAATAAAGGAGGGTAGAATAGCATTTTCTCATTACTTGTTGGAGTATAAAGTGAATTGATTAATCCATCCCCTCTATTTAAATGAATAGCAGTAGGCATGAAACTGTAGCTATCGCCGCCAAACAGTGGATATCCATTGTATGCAAAAAGTGAGAACAAACTTGCAATACAAATGAAAAAAAATAAGTAAATATATTTCTCTTTACTTATCTGCATATGTAAAAATTACCCATTACTAATACATCCATTTTTGTTCTTAAATAACAATCGAGTGCTTCTTGAGGAGTATTTACAATAGGTTCGTTTTCGTTAAAAGAAGTATTTAATAAAATAGGAACACCTGTTTTTTCATAAAACCGTTCAATCAATCGGTGGTACATTGGCTCATAATTTTTATTTACAGATTGTAATCTACCGCTACCATCAACATGTGTAACCGCTGGGATATCAGCCCTTTTTTCGGGTTTAATAACAAACACCTTTTCCATAAAAGGAACTTCATCTGTTCTTTCAAAATAATCTACTACTTTTTCTTCTAAAATTGAAGGGGCAAATGGTCTAAATGATTCTCTTCTTTTTATTTTAAGATTCAAAATTTCTTTTGCATCATTTCTACGAGGGTCAGCAATTATAGATCGGTGACCTAATGCACGCGGGCCAAATTCTGCTCGCCCTTGGTACCATCCAATTACACACGCATCAATAATTTTATCGGTAACTATGTTTATTAACTCTTCTCTATCTTCGAAATAGGTATAGGTTACATTATTTTTCTTTAAAGTGTTTTCAATTTCATCATTGGTAGCGTGGTAACCATAATACCCAGTTTTACTAACAAGGGTTCGTTTGTTTTTTAATGTTTGATGATGGTAATATAATGCAGAACCAATGCTAGTGCCGGCATCATGCGCAGCTGGTGGTATGTATAAGTTTTTGAAACCAGTATTTGCAATGATCTTTCCATTAGCAACTGAATTTTGACCAACTCCACCTGCTAAACATAAATTTTCAGAACCTGTTTTCTTTCGTAAATTTTCTGCAATATGAAAAATAACTTCCTCTGTTACGGCTTGTACACTAGCTGCTAAATCTTTGTGGTATTGTGTTAGCTCCTCTTCTTTTGTTCTGTTAGGACCAAATGTTTTGATAAACATATCCGTGAACATCGAATCAACATGTGGCAACCCATCTGTCCATGTCATGTTAACTCCTTGTTTAGTATGGTTAAAATAATCCATATTTAATTTAAATAAACCATCAGAAGTTAGCGTAACTACTTTACGAACTTGTTCTTTATAATTAGCAGTTCCGTATGGTGCAAGGCCCATTACTTTGTACTCATCACCATAATGAGGGAACCCTAAATATTGTGTAAAGGCGGTATAAAAAACTCCAAGCGAATGAGGATAATTTACTTGATCTAATACATTGAATTGATTGCCTTTTCCATATGCCGACATCATCGAAGAAAAATCACCAAAACCATCAATCGACAATATTGCTGATTCTTCATAAGGTGAAACAAAATAAGCACTTGCTAAATGCGAACGATGGTGTTCTACATTTACAATTTTGCCTTTGAAATCTTTAAAGTCTTGAGTAAAATGTAAAGCGAACTCATCATGTAAATTCATTGCTTTTTGCAAATTAGTTACTCGGTCTTTTATGTTAGAAATACTTAACCTATTCTTCAAGGCATGTAAAACTTTTAATCCAAAGTTCGCGTATGGATCTCTAGAAATCGTAATAACATCTATATCTGATAGCTTTAATCCTGAATCATCTAAACAAAATTTAATTGCTTCTGAGGGAAACCCAGCCCAATGTTTTAAACGACGAATTCTTTCTTCTTCGGTAGCAGAAATTATTTGTCCATCTACTAACAAACATGCTGAAGCATCTCCATGGTAAGCATTAAGTCCTAGTATTTTCATCTTTTGAATTTAATTTAATTGAATATACCATCATCATAAATATTAATAAATATGCAACAATATTAAATATTAAATGATGGTCGATGTTTATGTTTTTAATTTCAGTATATACAACTCCTACTGCTGCAATTCTAATTACATTAATGGTATAAATGGCAAGTAAGCCATAGAGCAGATATCTTCTTCGAAGGTTAATTCTAAATGGGTATGAAAGTGCTAGAGCTACATGCATACTCATTAAGCCATATCCAAGGCAAGAATATCCCACCCCAACTCTAACTCCATCTATAATTTTTAGATGATAAGGTAAACGTATCGTTTCGTAATTAAAAAAACTAAGTATTATAGACGAGAAATAAATAATTGATTCTCTTAGCCAGCGTATGTAATTTAGATGTTCATCAATAAAAGATGAGTAGAAACTTCCACCTTCACCCGTTAATCCAATAAAAAAAATATTAAAATAATAGAGTATGGTAAATAAAATTACAAAACGTGAAACAAAAAAAAGTTCTTGGTAATACTTATATTTTTTAGATTTTAATTTATAAATATTTTCATCTACTTTTCTGCGATACCAATACCCTTGTAAATAGTGAAACTTTCTGCCAACTTTACCATCCAAAAGACCACCTAAGAAAAGAAATCTATATAAAAAATATAATAGAGGGCGAATAAACAGCGGCATTCTATTCCAAAGGTTTTTTAAAAACAACCTTCTTTCATCTTGGTTACCAAATAATTTACCTTTATTGTTTAATAACTTTTCAAACTCTTCTTTAGCTTGCAACTCAGCATACTTAACATGCTTAAGTTTCCAAAATTCTAAATTTTCTTTTAGGTTATTTTCAGAGATATCATTTTTTAAACGTGCAGTTGCACCATTCACATAAAAATGATGATCCATCAACTCCGATTCGTCTAAATAAACAGCATCTTTTTTAAATAATTTCAATAAATATCTATTTTGATATCCACCAAAACGAATCCAAGTATCTAGGAAATAATTCCTGCGACGGATGTAATACCCCGAATATGGTAATTCATTTGAGCTGTTAAGTAATTCAAATAATTCATCTTGCAACTCTACGCTTAAGGTTTGATCTGCATCTAAACCCAAAACCCAATCAATATCATCGGGTAGTGTTTGTAATGCAAATTTCCATTGTAAAGTATGGGTGCTAAATTTATTTTGGATAAAATGCGCATTATAAGTTAATGCAATTTTTTCTGTATTGTCTGTAGAATATGAATCAATAATAAAAATAGGAGCCGCTAACTTTTTTACGCTTTCCAAACATTTAGTAATGTTTTTTTCTTCGTTAAAAGTTAATATAACAACTGCTAGTTTTAATGTCATTATTTTATATAATTATTTAAATACTCTTGTGTTAATTTCGAGGAATCAAATTCCTTTAGAACCATTTCTCTAGAAATATTCTCTATTTCTTCGCGTGTTTCTGAACTCAAGTAAGCATTTTTTATACAACTTGCCAATTCATTTTCATTTCCGTTATATACCCAACCTAAGTTATTCGATTTTACAAAGCTAGAAAGCCCAACATTAGTAGAAAGCACTACGGGTGTACCAAACATTAATGATTCTAGTACTGAGTTTGCAAAATTCTCATCCTGCGATGGAAGCACCATTAGATCTGAATTCGCATATAACTCATACTTTTCTAACCCGTGTTTAGCCCCTAACCAATTAACCTTATCAAATAAATTATTTTCATTTATAATCTTTTTCAGACTACTTAAATAATCAGATTCTCCTTCGCCTACAATGTTAAGCTCAAAATTAAAGTCTAATTTTATTAACGATTTTAGTAATATATCTACACCTTTTTTCTGATGTATTCTTCCTAAGAATAAGATTCGAAAGGTTGTGCTTTTAGACTTTTTAATATGTGGAACATTTGTGTCTATAAAATTTGGGATGACAAACGTTTTATATTTTGGATTTAAATCCAATACTTTATTTTGTTCATCTATAGAGGTTAAGTGTATTTTTGCACTTCTTAATATAAAATCACCTAACAAAAAATGTATTATTTTTTTTAAGGTCGAAGCTTGGTAGGTATATGGGCTTAACATTCCTCTTGGACTTACTATATAGTTCCACGATCTTACTTTACATATTAATGCAGAAAAAAGTGCTACCAAATTCCACCAAGATTGAATATGTATAACTTCGTATTTATTACCATTATTCCATAAATAACTCAATAAATCAAATGATAAATGTGAATGGTCTTTTGTTTGTCGATTAAAAAATAAAACATTTACTCCTTCTACATTTTGGATATCAGTAGTACTTATATTTAATTCTGTTTTACCATTTGCAGTAGTACTTACTACTAAAACGTTGTTATTTATAGATAAGTTCTCGGATAAATAAGCTACCGAGAAAATAGGTCCACCATAAATAAAAGCTGGTTTATACGAAGGTGTAATAATTAAGATGTTCAATTTTCTTGAGTATTAGGAACTATATAATTGAACCGTTTTAAGAAAAACAATATAATAAACATGGAAACAATTCCCCAGAAAATTGAATTAATTAAAAACTCAAAACAACTCCCCTTGTTAAATACTTGAAATACTCCTAGAAATACCCAAATAGTACCCACATTATATCCGCAAAATAAATATTCACAAACTCTGCTTATATAAGAGGTAAGTGCACCAAATAAAAATAAGATTAGAAATACATAAAAATGCCCACCAGAGATATAAGCATCCACAATAATTGGGGGTTTTGCAGATACTAACATTTGATCACTTACAATTCCTATTTTATAAACCCGTTGCATTACGTGTAATTCAATATCTGGTTTATCTGGCCAAAATAAACGAGGTAGAATAAATCTAAAGCCATCTATAATTAATTGATTGCCGTAATATTCGATATCTTGAGGAACTTTTCTCATATAATCATTCAACATCGATATTTCGCTCGAACGTTTAATTAAAAACTCCCAGTTATCTGCGTATATATCTATATCTCCAGATTGAATAGCATCTATTGCACTGGATGCTGCAACAGTAGATTCAATGCCGTCTGCCCAAGACTGTTCTCTAAATATAGAGTTGAAACTAGGTAATACGAACACAATTACCATCATTAATGGCACACTTGTAATAAAAACAGCACGTTTGTATTTTGGATATAGAAATGCAACTAATAAAATCAAAGTAAATATAATGGGCTCCTTCCATCCAGAAAAAAGTACTTGTATAAAATTAAGTGCGAAAACAAGTACCGATATAAAATAAAATTGTTTACTCTTTTTAGTACCAGGTGTAACCAATGCAATTATAGAAGATATGTATGCTATGTCTGATGATTTAACGGCAAACTGACTTAACCCTGGTACAAAAACAAATACGAATTTTAATATGGAAAATAAAATTGCCATTCTTAAAAAGAAATTTGCATCGAACTTAATCGCATTCAATTTCCAGTTATTATTAATTTTATAACGCATGAATGCTAACAAACCAGTTACATAAGATGCATGCGCTAATATATACAGCCTTTGACTTGCAGCAGTTTCCTCTAGAACACGAATATCCACATGATATACTGCAAACTTTTGAAAATTTCTATACCCTAAAATGTCTAAATAAAAGAAAATCGATGTTAAACAAGTATATCCAACAAATAATATTTGGGTAAGAAATATTGGTCTAATTAATTGTTTCGCTAATGGTAAATCATTTGGGAGAGTTTTAATAGTTCCTGTAAAAACTAATACCAAATTTAATATGGAACCAAACCATGCAATAAGAAACGATAGTTGTGGGTTTCCTGCAAATAGCAATGAAAAAATCCAAGGGATGAAAAGTAAAATAAATCGTAAGCTCATTTTTTCAGCAATGCTTTCTCAAAATTAGCAATTAAAGTGTTTAAGGACCAATCTTTGATATTCTTTTTTGATGTTTCTTTAAAGGTATCGAGCAATGATCTATCTTCGATTAGGCTTTTCATTTTTAAACTTAAGTCGTTTATATCTTTATTTTTAAAGATATAACCATTATTCAGAATTAAATCAATTGCGGAACCTACTTTATCACTGGCAATAATTGCCAAGCCACAATTCATAGCCTCATTTATGCCTAATCCCCATGTTTCAGAAATAGAAGGCAAAACGAATACATCTGCCATTTTATATATTGTCGGGATTTTTGCTTGATTCACAAAATCTATAAAATGGATATTAGCATCTGATTTAGCCAAGTCTTTCAATAATTCTTCATCTGGGCCATTGCCCACCAAAATTAAGCTACAAGGCAAATCAATAAGTTTCAATTTGGCTTGAATTAAGGTTTGCAAATTCTTTCTGTATTCAAATTTGCCAACATATATAAATGTGGTATGATGAGATGGTATACTTAATTTATTTTTTTCAATAGCAGCATCCTCCGAATTTTGGACATCATTTTCAATAAATTTTTTATCGTCTATTGCATGAGGTGCAAACAAAATTTGAGAGTCTTTAAGTCCCATTTTTTTATAATATAATTTATTTTGTGTACCCACTGCAATAGCATAATCAATATGCTTATATATCCAGGTTAAATAAATTCTTCTAATTAAATTCTTCAGAAAACTACTATCATTTAGAAGATGTGAATCTCCTCTAAAGAAAATTGGAATTTTTCCTTTGAATGTTTTTAGAACTTTTAAATGGCTTTTAAAACTCCAACCAAATAACACCAATTTATCTGGCTTTAGTTCCTTTATTCTAGATATAATATCAGGGTTATCTATTCCATTGAAATGATGAGTGCCTGCATCTTGAGAAACATTATTTAAAAATTCATAGTTATATCCATCTAACAATGGGATATCCCATTCTATTACTTTATTAAATCCGGGATCAAATTTTGCTATCGAATTTTCACCCCATGTATATAAAACTATAATATCTAGTGCTTCATTATTACTCAAACCTTGTAACAATGGCACATAATATTGAATAGGATGAGAAATTATAAATACTACTTTAGTTTTGACCATCTAATTTTAGATTCAATATATATATATGTTAAATGAGATATTGGAATGGTAATAATTATGCAGGAAAGAAATTGCAATATCAAAGAAGTAAGTGGATTAAAATTAAAATTATTTGAGAAAAAATTAAAAACATAAAAAACAACTAATCCATGCCATAAATAAAAGCTATAAGATATTTTACCAATATATATAAGTGGTTTCCAAGTTAGAAATTTAAAATAATTACTAAAATTTGATATAGTATTATATAATATTAACGCAAATCCCATAGATAATAATGTATACCCGCTTACTTTTAGAATGCTGTAATAGATAGGTGAGTTTATGTATGTAAGTATTTCAAAAGTATTACACAACCTACCTATAAATAATACAACAAACCCTAAAATTAACAATAGCAAAGACCCTTTTGAATTTAAATCATCATTTTTAAAATAATGTGCTAGTAATATACCTGCAGAGAACTGTGTGAATCTTACTGGTAACTGTGTGTCAAAATTAGGGTTATACCAGAGAAGTAGGAGTCCTAAACTGCTGATGATAATGCTAACAATAGTGACGCTTTTGACAATAGGATATGTTGAAATAAAAAAATAAAACAATAATGGTAAGATTAAATAAAATTGCCACTCTATACCAATAGTCCAGAAATGTTCACTAATTGTATATTCGGAGAAGAAATTTTGATTAAAAGTGAAATTAACTAAGAATGATAGTATTAAATTTTGATTGTTAAGTATGTAAAAGAACCAATAAACAAACAATGCTAAATAATACGCTGGTGCAATTCTTACAAATCTATTTAATAAGAAAGACATGTAATTATTAAAAGAAAAATCAACTAGCACCCGAGATTTAAAGTAGTAAATGCTAAATCCACTAATCACAAAAAAGAAATCAACACCATTTCCAAATATGGAAAACAATTTTGCAATATTGAAATTAAACATCTGTATGGGTAATGAATTGTTGATATGCCAACAATGAATCCATAACACGCCTAAACAGCAAATTGCTCGCCAAGAATCTAGTCTAATTAATCTATCGGCTTTCATTTAAAACCCTTTCGAATAAATCTATTTGATTTTTAACTTGATGATTAGCATTGTAATTTTCAAATAAATTCCAATTAATAATTATAGCGTTATCGTTGCTCATAATCATCTTAATGTATTTAATTATTTCGTTTATAACATAATCTTCCTTCATTTTATCAAATTGCAAGGCCAAACCAGCATTGCATTCACTCATAAAATTATTTACACTACTACTTGAATGAAATAAAGTCAACAGTGGTTTATTGAACCATACATATGAATAAATTTTAGAAGCAGTGTAACCAATATTATCCGATCCGGGTACAAATAAAAAATCAGCCTCAGCTAATATTTTTAAACTTTGGAAGTAAGGAATTCTATTCGGAAATTCTTTTACGCAATCTAGCAGACCCAATTCAGTGGCAATAGGTTCAACAGTCTTAATACCATTACCAGAACTATCGTAACTAGTACCAATATAAAATATTTTTATTTTTTTAAACTCATCAAATTGTTCCCTTCCTTCTTTAATTGCCTTTAAAAATAATGTGTTCGACAAAGTCATATCGTAACCTGCCCTGCCAATATATACTATATTAAAGTTCCCATCATTTACTTCAAAAAAATTGTTTTTAATACTTATAGTATTTGATACTTCAATATCCTTTTGATAGGCTGCAAATGGAATAACGGAAAATGGAATATTCTTTATGTGTTTATATCGTTGTGTTAATACATCAATATATGTTTGAGTAACGGAAATCAATCCATCCACCTTACGCATGCTAAATTTTTCTAAAAATGAATCTAACTTATAAGAAAGCCAGAATTTGGGTGGGCGTTGGTTTTCAGGTAAAGTTAGGTAATGATCCGGCCTCCAAGGATCTTGCATATCAATAATGTAGGGTATCTTATGTTTTGCTTTCCAAATTCTTCCTAATGCACAAATTGGATAGGCTGTTGTTGAAAAAAATATTAAATCGAATTTGTGGTTAGATAACAATTTGTCAACATACTTCCAATATTGATACATCGATCTATAAGCAATACTACCAAGACCAAATTTTCTCGTCACTTTAGCATCAAAAGCTTTTACTTTATGTATAATAATATTGTCAGGTATCGTTAACGACAAGTATTCATCTTTATACATATATACATACGTAGGATCAACTATTACTACTTCTGCTTCCCATCCATTCTCTTTATAATACATTAAACTTTGGCGTACTCGATGCATATCTGCAGCATTAACTGGAGGAAAGAATGGCGAAATAATTAATACTTTTTTCATTTTAGTAAATTAACTACTCCTTTTAACCATGTTTGTGAATGAGTATTCCAATTATATTTAGATGTAGCTAATTCTAAACAATTAGCTTTTAGCGTTTCTAATTTCCGCTTATCAGATATCAATACATTGATGATAGATGCTAACTCTGCACTATCCCCAGGATTGTACAAATACTGATTTGCATTTAATTCTGATAGTATGTATTCGTGCCCTTTTGTATTGGTAGCTATTACCATTAATCCTTTGCTAATATAATCTAGTATTTTATTAGATATGCAAAGTTCTCTATTCAAAGTAATAGGTGTTTCTAATGCCAAGCCGATATCGTGTTCAGCATTCCTTATTTCTAACTCATCATTAGATACGAGTTCGTGAAAATATATATTCTGTAAATGTTGAGGGCTTTTAATCAAATTCAAAAGATTCTGTTTAACTTCTTCCGAGCAATTTCCTCTAATATGTAATTCATATATTGTTGAATCTAATTCATTTACTGCATTAAATATATCTTGCAAACCTCTATTTAATCCTACAGTTTGTGAAAACCAATACAAAGATGTTTTTGATAAATCTTTTCGGTCTTTGTAAATTATTGATCCATTTTCTTTTACATTAAATACATTTAATAAATCAATGGGTTCAAATTTTAATTGATATAAGCTCTTATAAAGAGTAGTATAAAGCGGGCTTGCGGTAGTTATTAAACTTGCGTTATTTATATATTTATTTTCAATATTGAAAACAACTGTATCAGGATTAGATAGGAATCTCCCCCCCTCTACGAAAGGAAATGCATCCTCAATATCATATATAAATTTTGCATTGTATTTTTTGGCGGCTTTTGCGGCAGCTGGTAATAAACTCGGGTGATGTGCAATGTATAAATCAGCTTTTATATTTAATGTAGCATCTATTAAAACTTTTGAGGTGGATTGAATATAGTCTGAATTAAAAGGCAAAAATTTATTTAATTTATAAAGCAGTTTTGAAACTAATACTTTTCTACTATTAGATTTATTCCCTTTCCAATAGATAGGATGAAAATTCCAGTTTGAATTTTTACTTCGAATTGCATCATCAACTTCTTCTATTAGAGATAGAGAATTTAAATAAATAATGTGAATTTCTGCTCCATTTTTGTATAATAAATCAGCTTCCTTCAGCAAACGTGGGCAAGAGCTTAAATGACTTGCAGTAAGTAATACTATTCTTTTATTTTTTAGCATTATAATTCTCTACAACTGTATTTACTAATGCTTTCCTGTATTCCGACCATTGATATTTTGAAGCAGTATTTTTCGCTTCTGCTCCCATTACTTGCAGTTCATTCTTTTTATATGACCATTTATTTAGAATGCCAACTAAAGCCTCTTTGCTATTCGCTTTAAAGATTAAGCCGTTTTTTTCGTGTGTTATGATATCTGGGCCAGCGGAATTTTCGGTACACATAACGCATAACCCTCTTGACATTGCTTCTGTGATTACCATCCCAAATCCATCTGCTAATGTTGGTAGCAATAAAGCATCCGCATCACAAAAGCTCTCTAACAATTGAGTTCTTGGCATTGAATCTATAAAGGTAATATTTGGAATAGTGTTAGTTTTGTAAATTAATGGCAAATCGAATTTACCAACAATGTATAATTCTAAATCATCTCTGTTACTAAAATGTTCAACCCAAACATCGAGTAAAAGATGTATTCCTTTTCTAATATTCGAAGTGCCTGCATAAATGAATCTGATTTTATTGCTTGTTATTGACTTTCTATCTGCTGTAGAAGGAAAGCCTAATGGAACTACTTTAATTTTGTGCTCAGAAATGTGTGCATCCACTAAAGTGTTTTTTGTAAAGCTTGAATTGCAAATTATTAAATCTGCTAATTCGAGTTCTTTATCTCTTCTTTTATTTCGTAGAACAGACTTTTCATTTACTAATAAACTATTTTTAACCTCTCCAAGTTTGGGGTTCGTTTGGTATTGTTCAATAATTTTAGGTGATAAAAACGAATGATGCTGGCTTGGTTGTTCATATACTACAAATATGCCAAGTTCTTTGGCTCTTTTTATCGTTTCTAATGATGAATGTTCGTAGCAATGAACAATATCTATGGATGCATCCAGGCTATTTGCTATCCATTTATCAAAAGAATATTCAGACCATTCATATAATTTGTCAGTTGTATTACTTGAAAAAAACTTAGAAGAGAACGATCTTAGTAATTCTTTTAATGGACTCGATTTTATGTATGGTAATAAATCGGTATCAATAGCTCTTCTATCAAATTCTTTTTTAAATTTTGTTCCTTCCAAATCTCTGTAAAAAGGAATGTTTAGATTTGAAACGAAGGTAGTATAAAAAGAATCCAATAAAGTTTGTTCTTTATATGCTCTAACTGTTTCTAAAATAAAAATACCAGTGCCTGGGTTGGCTACTAATACTTTTAGTTTTCTACTCATACTTTTTTGATGCTACTAGTTTCGAATTACTTTTTACAAAAATTAAATCGGTTTGCCATAATGCTTTATCCAAGGGGCGTCTTACTATGCTACATATATCATAACAAATAAAATTATGTTCGTCCATAAATTTCATTACTTCATAAATTAAGGGTGCGCCTTTATTTATCTCTATTAAGGAAACTTCCATTAAAACAACTTCTGCATTCTGTAATGTTGTTATTGCACCTTTCAATACTTCTAACTCAAAACCTTGCACATCAAGCTTAATAAAATCTGCTTTTGCAATTCCTTTTGTTTTTAATACTTCATCAACCGTATACATAGGCACTTCAATATATGCTTGCCCTTCTTTTGCTGACTCTGGTAATGCAGAGCTTACTGTTTCATTTACATAAAATTTAGAGTTTGAATTTATCTCAGGTCCTAAGAGGCCAATATGATAGTCAACAGTAGCTGACTGTAATTGAGCAAGCATATTTTGTTTTGATTCTTGGGCTTCAAACATTAAGAACGTTGCCTCTGTAAAAATGCTACTGGCCATTTTTGTCCATTCTCCCTCAAACGCTCCTATATCTAAAACCTGCTTAGGGTTAAATCCATTATTACGTAAATTTTTTAAACTCCAGTACATATCCGGAACATTATACTGAAATTTTAATCTCTCAATTGTTGATTGAGGGATTAACTTTTTAACTAAGCTAAATGGAGATATCATGTTTTAGTGATTTATATAATTCTAAATAATTTGTACTAATAACTTTATCACTGAACCTTTTTACAGCCGCTTCACGAGCATTTAATCTTGATAGGGTTTGTACATTGTTTATCCCATCAATCATATCATTTACATCATTACAAACAAAACCTGTTTTTGCATTCTCAACTACCTCTGGCACCGAACCTCTATTAAAACCTATAACTGGGGTTCCACAGGCCAATGCTTCTGCCATCACAATACCAAATGGTTCGTTCCATAATATGGGCATTAAAAAGGCTTTTGCATTTTGTAAGAGTGTGTTTTTCTGAGCATCATTTACCGGACCAATGTATTGAATTTGTTCACTCAAAAATGGCTTAACCTTTTCATCAAAATACATTTGGTATTCCTTAGGAATATTTCCTGCAATAATTAATTTATTATTGGTTTTTAATGCCACCTCAATTGCAATATGCGTTCCTTTTATTTCCTCTATTCTACCTAAAAAAACTAAGGGAGCATCTTGTGTAACGGTATCATTGAATTGAAACAAATCAATAGGCACACCATTATAAACTGTATATGATGTAGCATATGGCTTTAGTTGATTACTTATGTAATTACTGCAACCAGTAAATACTAGAGTATTATTTTTTGCGAGTAATACCGATTTTTTAATTTGTGAAATAGTAGGCTCCCGCTGATAAGACATTATTTTAAGCACCCTGAGAGGCAGCAAGGGTAATAAATATAACAATCTACTAAAACTGTGAATTACATCAAATTTATATTTGAAATGTGTTTTAGCTATTAGTACACTATTTTTTAGTATGGATTCTTCTTTAGATTGATATGAAATAAATCTGCAGGATGAATTAGGTATTGAATCTGGATGAGCAATTAATGTCACCTCGTGACCTGCTTTTACATATTCGTTTATAAGCATATCTATTATTCGCTCTATCCCTCCATATAATTTAGGGGGAACAGGTATGTATGGATCTGCAGTTATTAAAATTTTCATTAATATAGTTTATTATGCATGTTGTAGATATAGAGTTTCCATCTCTTTAAATAACATGTTGGTAGTTCTTTGCATATCAATGCTTGCAGATAGCTTTATAACATTATTAGCATTATTAATTAATTCGATAAGTTGTATTTTAAAATCTTGAACAGAATCTACGAGGATGCTATCAATTGTATTATTTATTAACTCCACAGACCCTCCTTTTTTAAAAGCCAACACAGGTACTTTTCTAGCAAGTGCTTCATATATAACATAAGGTCCTGTTTCTAGCCATACCGACGGAACAACTAGTAAATCAATCTTATCTAAAAAATTCAACACTTCTACAGAGTTTAGATTTTCTTCCCATACTGAATTTAAATTCAGCGCAATTTTTTTATTTGTATGGTAATAATTTAAATGATTGTCTGTTTTTATAGCAGCAACGTGTAATTCGTATGTATCCTTATCAACACCTTCTAAACAATTTAACAATAAATCAATTCCTTTTTCTGGCACAATCCTACCAATATATCCTATTTTCAGTTTAGTGCTAATCGGATTTCTCTTTTCGTTTAGTATAATATCTTTATCAATTGCCTGCCTACAAACTGTTAAATTACTTGAATTAAATTCATTCAAAAGCAAAACTTCTTTTTGCCAACCACTCACCACAATAATTTCATCAATATTTTTTTTAATTAATTCTACCGAATTAATTTTGTTTTGAATGACTGCCAAGGTTGGAAATAAATGTTGAGTGTATTTATTCTTAGAGAATAATGTAATCAAGCTATTGCTTATTACATTGTTTTTACCTTTTGAATTCAAGATACAATTCATGCATCTATCGTATATTATTTCTCCATCACAAATTTCTTTGCCCATGTATAATAAATCGCCCCGAGCGCATGTAAAATTTGGAAGGTGTGCAGTAAAAAATGTTTTATACCCTATAAAATGCAGATGTACCAAATGATTAACACCTAATGATGGACTTAAAGAATGTAAATGAACTATTTGAGGATTTATTTTATCAAGCACAGAAATTAATGAATGTAAATTCTCTGGCATTTCTGATTCTAAATGGTTTCCATTTATAAATGGAATATAGAAAACCGGTATCCCCTCGTAAACATCTTCTTTCAATTCATTTGATAAACTAATTACAACACAATCATGTCCGTTTTTTATCAACTCCTTAGCTAATTGATACACGTACATTTCTGTTCCGCCTTTACTTATTGGATAAAAATATTCTGTAGCTAAAACTATTTTCAACTTAGTTTTCTTTTTATAGATGCTATACGTTCTGCATTTCTATAACCTATTAATTTACTCATTGCTCGCATTCCTCTAGAATTTTCGGGTATATAATTTGGCTCGATATCTAAAATATAATCGATAGCTTCTTTATGTTTAATTTTATCGTGTGTAGAAAACTCTGTTACACAAAATCTTAATACTTGTATAATTGCCTTCTTTTTTTCAACATCAGCATTGTAATCTTTTCTCCAAATTGTATCAATTTGTTTTGCATTCTCAAAACAATCGAGCATAAATCCTAATTTATTTTTAGTTGATAAAGAACCAGAATCATGCGCCCTGTAATAAGCCACTACATTAGGGGTGTAAATGAATGCAGCTTTATTTAATGCTGCATCTAAAGCATACCTTGCATCTTGTATTATTGGGAGTTTTAGATTCCATGAACCAATTTTTTCTGTAATTGTTCTTTTATATAAAAGTGCGGCTAAAGGCACCCAAAAATCTGTTATTAATTCTATTTCAGCTCTACCTTGTATTTCCCTACTAACAATTTCTAGTTCTTTAAATACATGTTCAGATTCTGTAAATTTAATCCAATCGCCATATGCCACCTCCGCATCATTATTTTTCAGTAATTCTATTTGTGTAGTTAACTTACCTTTTGCTAATAAATCATCCGCATCTAAATATTGTATATACTCTCCTTTTGAAATGCTATATCCTTTATTTCTGGCTACACTTACCCCTGCGTTGTTTTGATATATGTATGTAATTCTGTCTAAGTATTTGCTTAACACCTGTTCCGTTGTATCTGTAGAACCATCATTTACCACAATAATTTCTATAAATTTATAATCTTGCTCAAAAACAGATTGCAATGTTTTTTCAATTGTTTTTGATGAATTATACGCAGGAATAATAACAGATACTAACATGTTAATTTACTGGTTTTAGCTCCCATCGTGCTGGAAGGTTTAAAGGGCCAATAATTTGATGGCTATATGGATTGATGACTCCAGAATTTGAAATAAAATCAAAAGTTAAGGCATCAAACTTAATATCTAAATTATGATAACCGTCTCCCAAATATACGGTGAGGTTATAGGATCCAGAATGCAATGGAATATTGTCAACATAAAAAGTAGCGATTCCATGTTTCACATGAATGTCTAAACTTTTGTTATGATGTAGGCTGAAATTAGTACCGTAAATAATTGCACCAAACATTGTAGAGAATGTAATACCAACATTTGGATTTACATCTAATGGCCAATTGTATTCTACTGTTACTTTAATATTTCCTTTTAATAATTCTGTAGAGTCTAATTCAATATTTAGAATCTTAGCTTTTGTTGGATCAAAGTTTTCATCTTTTTGCTCGATTGTTTTGTTGTCTTTTAAATAAGCATCAATAACTAAACGAGTATCATCATACATTACCAACTCACCTTTTTTAAGGTAGATGCACTTATTACACAAATTTGTAACAGCATCCATATTGTGACTAACAAAAATAACCGTACGGCCATCTTTCTTGCTTACGTCATCCATTTTACCTAAGCTCTTCTTTTGGAATTGAGCATCACCTACTGCAAGTACTTCATCAATAATTAATATCTCTGGCTCTAGGTGCGCTGCAACTGCAAAAGCTAGTCGTACATACATACCAGACGAATACCTTTTAACAGGTGTATCCAAAAACTTTTCAATTTCTGCGAACGCAACAATTTCATCGAACTTAGATTTTATCTCCTGGCGTGTCATACCAAGGATAGCGCCATTCAAATAAATATTTTCTCTACCGGTTAGTTCTGGGTGAAATCCCGTACCTACTTCAAGCAAACTAGCAATTCTGCCATTTATCTTAATTCTACCTGTGCTTGGCTCTGTAATTCTGCTTAGCACTTTTAAGAGTGTAGATTTACCTGCGCCATTTCTACCTATTACACCAATTCTATCTCCTTGATTAATATCGAAACTTAAATTTTTTAAGGCCCAAAATTCTTCGTTAAGGTTGCTATTTGATTTTGCGCTAAATAAGTTTTTTATATTATTTGAAATGATGTCTCTTAGTGCGGTATATTTTTGATTTCCCTCATGAGAAATCACAAATTTCTTAGAAACATTTTCTGCTGATATAATTTTATTAGTTACTTCCATCTTATTAAATTGAATCTGCGAAGCTCTTCTCCATTTTTCTAAAATACTGAACTCCTAGTATGGTAACAAATAAGGTAATACAAACGGAGGCAGTTAACGAATAAACATTAACAGCAGCACCATTGTCAAGCAAACACCATCTAAATCCATCTATTACCCCTACCATCGGGTTTAATGAATAAAACCATTGGTATTTTTCTGGAACGATAGTACTACTAAAACCTACAGGTGAAATGTATAAACCAAACTGAATAATAAAGGGTATAATATATCTAAAATCTCGGTACTTAACATTTAAAGCTGTGAGTAATAAACCTAAACCGAAGGCCACTAAAAATACGAGTACAATAAACAAAGGCAAAAATACAATGTGCCAACTTGGTATGTATTGATACCAAACACATAGGCCTATTAGTATAACAAAGGAAATAGCAAAATCAATTAAACTTACTATTACAGAACTTGCAGGTATAATTAGTCGCGGAAAATAAACTTTGGTAATTAAATTTGCATTGCCAACTAAACTACCACTGCTTTCTGAAAGTGCATTTGAAAAGAATTGCCAAGGTAACATTGCAGCATAAACCAAAATGGCATAAGGTACATTTCCCTCTGATGGCAACTTAGCCACTTTATTGAATACTATGGTAAAGATAATCATAGTTAATAATGGGCGGATAATACTCCAAGCGGCGCCTATTACAGTTTGCTTATACCTTACTTTAATATCTCGCCAAGCAAGTATGTAAAATAGCTCTCTATAACGCCACAAATCTTTCCAGTAATTTTTTTCAGCCCTTCCGGCTTCTATAATAATTTCCATATTAAAATAGTAATTGTGCTACTTTTAATTCAAATTGTACTGCAGAAAAAAGTTCTATACAATTCTGAGATAATTTATTTTTATCATCCACACTCCATTTTGTGTTTAATGCATTCGTAATTGAATTTGCAATTTCATCTACATCATCAGGATTTACTAAATATGATTCTGAAAAATTCGAAATCGCATCTACACTTCCATCTGCATTCCCTCCAATTACTCTTAATCCATTTGCCATTGCATCAATAAATACCAAACCAAAGCCTTCTCCTTTACTTGGCATTACAAATAAATCTGCGGCTTGGTAATAATTTGTTAACTCATCATCATTTACAAATCCTATAAGTTTAACTTGAGTTTGTAAATTGTTTTCGATAATTAATTTTTGAATTCTATCCTTCTCAATGTCTTCCGACTTTCCAATAATATGAAACACAATATTATTATTATTTAATTTTGCAATCGCTTCTATGGTTTTATCGTATCCTTTGTACGCTTCAGAATTCAATAATCTGCCAATCGTAATAATTAATTTCTGAGTATCATTTAAATTCAACTTTGATCTAAATATATTTCTTACATCATCATTATATTGATATTTAGTTATGCCATCTAATGAATTATTAAATACAATAATTTTGTTTTCGAGTTTAGGGTATTTATTCAACACTATGTCACGGGTGAATTTACTTACTGTTAAAATCTTATGGGCTTGATTTAATAATCGTTCTTGTATACCACTTAAATTTGCCCATGCTTCTATTCCGTGTAATTGAACCACTATTTTTAATCTTGGATTTAATAGTTTAGCAATCAAAGCAAATAAAGATAAATTTAAATGACTAATTACTATAACATTTGAACTGAAAGAATTCCAGATGGTTGAAAGGCCAAACAGAAATGGATTATTTTTAAATCCTCTAAAATTTAGGTTATGCACATATCTGCCATCTGAATCATCATCGTATAATGACATTGCCATGAATCTCAACTTTTCTTTATCTGCTAGTGAGCTTAATGCAAACAACCAGTTTTTATTAACTTGTTCGATACCACCTGTTGCAGAAAATATTTTTAAGCCTAAGTAAAGTAATTTCATATTAAAGCTGAGCTAAAGCCCAAATTTTCGACCAATGGATTTTATTATTTTCAAATAAATTCAATTCCTTTTTTCTTACTTGGTCTGTAAAGGTTGATTTCATTAATTCTGAATTTTTTAACCAATTTTTAAATGGAAACTGAAATCCTTTTTTGGGTCTGTTATATATTTCTTTTGGCAAATTACTTTCGAAAGCTTGTATAAGTACATCTTTTCTGCCCGGTGATGGGAATAATGTAGCCTCGTCTATATTATTAACTAAATGCAAAAATTCGTTATCTAAAAATGGCACACGTATTTCTATCCCATGTTGCATACTCATGTAATCAGAATCTTTTAACAATTGGTTCTGCATATACATTTCTCTCTCCATTGCCGAAACATCTTTTAATGTATTTAATTTACGAGCAGTAGAAGGTGAATGAGTATTTAGTTGCTCTATAATTTCATCTTTAGAAATACTTAAAATGCTTGCAATTTTACTTGGCGTATAAAATCCTCTCAACAATAAATAATCAGAAACGTGGTCATCTAATTTTAAAAAATCAAATCGTTGGTAATTTCCAGGAAGGAATCCGGAGAATTTAGTGATGATACTTTTATATTGATGTGCTTGTTTTAATTGTGCTAAGCGGGTAAAAGAAGGGTACCCTCCAAATAACTCATCGGCACCTAAACCGGATAGCACAGCTTTTAATTTATTTTCTTTTGCATACTTTGAGATGAACCAGGTATTTACTCCATCGTTGCATGGTGAGTCGTATGCATTTAATATATTTTCTAAATTATCTGTAAAATCTTTTTTCGTTAATAATAAGGCGTGATGATCTGAATTTATTTTTTTAGCAATTAACTCTTGGTAATACTTTTCAGAATACTCTTCTTCATTAAAATAAATAGAGAGTGTATGTAATTGTGTTGTTTGTTGAGCTGCTAATAAAGTTATAATGGAGGAATCAATTCCACCACTTAAAAAAACACCAATAGCCGCATCGGAAATTAAGTGTCGATTAACTGATGCTTGTAATTCATACCCTATATCAGCAAGGCCTATGCTTTGGAGTGCCCTTGTAGATTTAAATGAGTAGGAATTAATTGAATGATGAGCATTGTTTAAGTTATATGTTAAGTAAGATGATTTTGGTAATGCAAATACATCTTTATATTTCGTGTATGGTTCTGGTAAATGTCCGTATGCAAGAAAAAGTGTTTTCCAGAAATCATTTTCTTCATCAACAAAACTTTTAAACACTTTAGTTTCTGAAGCGAAAATTAATTGTTTATCCTCACAGTAATAGTAAAGTGGTTTAATTCCGTTAGGGTCTCTTACTAAATATAAATTCTGATTTTTAAGATCTAACAATGCGAAAGCAAACATGCCATTGAATTTCGAGAAGGATTCAACTCCCCACTCTTCAAAGGCATGTAAAATTACTTCAGTATCTGAGTTGGTTTTAAATTGATGTGATTTAGATTCTAGCTCTTTTTTTATTTCTTTGAAATTGTAAATTTCTCCGTTAAAGGAAATCACAAAATTGCTGTACTGCATAGGTTGAGCAGCAGCCTCAGTTAAATCTAAAAGCGACAAACGGCAATGCCCAATAGCAACTGTTTTATCACAAAACAATCCGCGTCCATCTGGGCCACCATGAATCATCTTGTCAATCATTACTTGAACATCATCACGCAATTGATCTTGATATCTAATTGGGTCTACAATGCCTGCAATTCTACACATGTATATCGGATATAGCTTCGCCTCCTCGGTTACAATATTGCCCCGAAAAAGACACCTAAATATAAGTTAAAAAACTGGTTCGAGATAAACGCTTGGAATATTTAATACGATAGATTTCCCTAGTTGATCGAATCTAACTAAGAAGCGTTTTGCGTTATGAAGATCAATGAGCTCGCCTTTAAGGCCTAAGAACGGACCTGCTTTAATGGTTACATGCTCTCCTTTTTTGAATTCATGTTCAGAAACATCAAGCTCTGTTTCTGAGCTTAAGAGTAATTTAATGTTATCAATTTGATCATCTCTGATGATTGCTGCTTTACCCGAAAATGATATGTATTTCACCACACCTTGTACCTGTAATACATTTACATATTCTCTCTCCGAAACACGAACAAAAAGATACGACCTAAACAATGGTTCTTCTACCCATTTTTTACGATCAGACCATTTTTTCAAGACCTTTAAGAGTGGTAAATACGATTCAAAGCCTCGTTGCATTAAGAGTGCATGTGTTTTTTTTTCAGCTCGAGGATTGGTATAAATTGCATACCAATGGTATTCGCCAATAGACATTGAATTACTTTTTAAATATATTTCTGAGGAAAACTAAAGATTTAGTAAAGAAGTTCTTATTTACTCCTTCAGTATAATAACCGTAGCTCTTATTTCCATAAGTAGAATAATCTGTATAATAATATTGACCGCTACCGTAACTGCCTTTTTTGTGGTTCGAATAAATTCTAGCATGTAAGGCATCATTTGTAAATCCGTTTAATACAATTACAGAGTTATTTAATCCAAACTCTTTAGAAACCCTCTCTGGGATAGAGGCAGCGTTAAAGCTTGATACACCAGAGCGCAATACAAAAATATTTACATCAGATGTTCTTACTAAAGGTATCGCGTCTGATACTAATCCTATTGGAGCGGTATCTACTAATACATAATCAAATCGTTCTTTTAGCTCCGCCATTAATTGACGCATTCTTTCAGAATACAATAATTCTGAAGGGTTTGGCGGCATTGGGCCTGCAGGTATAAAAAATAAATTTTCTACGTGCGTTTCGTGAATTATTTTGTCAACATCACATTGATTAGTAAGGTACGATGTTAATCCCCAATCATTTTTCAAGCGGAATGTATGGTGTAATTTAGACTTACGTAAGTCACCATCAATTACTACTACCCTTTTATTAATTAAAGACAATGTACTTGCAAGGTTAATAACCATAAAGGATTTACCCTCACCAGAAACTTCTGATGTAACACAAATCATTTTACTTTTTATATCACTTGCAATAAAACTCAAATTTGTTCTAACAGATCGTACCGATTCTGAGAACATGGATTTAGGATTACTTAAACTTAAAATCTGACTAGAGTTTTTATCAATGCTCCCAGGGAATGTTCTTATTACTCCAAGAATAGGCACACTGGTAATCATCTCTACTGTTTCTTTATCGTAGATTCGTTGGTTTAATAAACGCGCTAACAATATAAGTGCAATACCAATTAACAAACTAATGGTAATAGCTGTAACGTATACACTCTGTGAGTTTGGCGCAACTACTCCGTAACTTGGAATAGCATCGTCGATTACATTTGAAGAAGGCATAATAGCCGATTTTGCAATAGAAGCCTCTAATCTTTTCTCTTGTAAATAAGAGTATACTTTTTGATTAATTTCAAAATCACGATTTAAATTTATTAAATCACGCTCTGCAGAAGGGATAGATTTTAATTCTTCTTTTGCAGTGGCTAATTGCTTTTCAATAAAGTTAACCGTTCTATTATTACGATCACGCGCCGATCTAATGTTTAAGGTAATCGCACGTTTTGCTTCTTCAATTTGTCTGTCAATTTCTTGTATAGGTGCAGAGTTATCGGCATACAATGATTGTTTCTTAATCCTTTCATTTAGCAAGGTGTTCATTTGATTTACTAATTCACTCATTAGTTTATCTTCTGATCCCTCCATCGAGAAATTCAATGTAATCGTTTCTTTATTAGCTTTTACTTGTTCTTCAAGTAAATCAATTGCTATACTTTGTATGTTGATGATGTTTTTCTGAACATCTAAATCTCTCAGTTTTTGGTAAGCAATCGTTTTGTTATCCTCAATATTTAAAATGTTATTTCCTACTTTATATTGTTCTAACAATTGCTCTGCGTCTTTTACTTTGCCTGATAGTTTCTCGAGCTGCGCATCAATAAATTCAATGGTTTGAGCAGCAGCAATACCTTTTTGGTCTCTATCAAAAATTCTATACTCACCTATAATTGCATTCAAGGCATCGGCAGCAAAAATTGGGTTGGTATCTTTATAAGTAAGAGACATGATGTTTATCCCTTTACCTACTTCACGCACATTTAAACCGCCCATTAACCTATACATTACATTTTTAGGATGGTTAAAATGAAACATAAAATCGTCTTTATCATTCTCTGGTAATAACGATCTTAAAACACGAATTTTATTTTTTCCAAAAATTATATCTTGACCGTAAAACACTTCTGCATTTGAAATAAGTGTTCCATTTAATGTTTGAATTAAGCGAAATTTTAATTTGTTAATCTGCGAAAAGGTAAAATTGTAATTAAAAATAGTTGCACTGTCTTTATCTACTACTTCAATTTCAAAGGGTTGATTAGGATAAGTCTCTGTTTCTAAGATTGTGCCTTTTCTGAAAAAAGAATATTGATAATTTAAGTATGAAGCAGCACGAGTTAGTAAGGTTCTCGATTGAATTACATAGGTTTCCGACTGAATTTTATCTTTTCTGTCGTAATAACTATTGATATTTATAAGTTCTGATATTTCAGTTTTTTTATCATCATACTTTAACAAAGCAGATGTTTCGTATACAGATGGGGTAAAGCGTAGGTAAACGAATGCCCAGATGATGCCAATAAGTACGCATCCTACAATCCAATACCAACGACTTAAAATAATTCGAAGTATTCGATTATAATCTATTTCTTGAGAATGGTTTTTAAATGAGTCTTGATTTTGTTGTTGAGCCATTAAGTTATTGTGCCAAAGTTGCAACTATTGCTACTGAGTTAACAATTAAGAGCAATGGCTGTAACATGGTACCAACAGCAGTAACTGGGTCTGAAATCTCGTATACTCGCATTGGATCTACAATTACAATGTCATTGTCTTGTATCATTAATTCACTATAACGCAATATACCAACTTTTCTTAAATCTACTATTATTATTTGCGGATTTGAGGGATCTCCACGAATTATTCTGATTGACTTTTTCTTTGCTCTAGTTGTTAGACCACCTGCTTCAGATATTAAATCAATCAAAGAAATGTTATCTCTATCAATTAAAAACTTACCCTGACGACCAACTTCCCCAAACATATTTACTTTAATACTTACAATAGAAACTTCAATTATTGGGTTATTTAATATTGTAGAATATAATTTTTCGAGTTTCTTTGAGGCTTCTTCTCTTGTTAAGCCTGAAATTTGAACTTTGCCTACTAAAGGCATGTTCGCAAATCCATTTACGTCAACCACATATCCAGCTTCAATAGCAGGATTTGCATCAATATTAAAGGTGCTTTTCGTTAAATCGTAGTTATTAAGGAATTTTACAGCTATACGGTCACCAGATTTTATCTTGTGACTATACATGTTTTCTAAGCTGTCTTTTTTGTTAATTACAAATACTTCTGGCATACTCCTTGGCACGTCATATGTAATTAACATTTTATTTGATTTTTTAGTAGAGCATGAACTTAATATTGAAAGAGCTGCAAATACCAAAGTTACTATTCTAAAGAATTTCATTGTTTGGAAGATGTTTAATATTTACTAATACGATTTAATGTTGTATTTGGTTTTGTTGTCGTTGTTATTTTAATCGTTCTCTCCCAAATTGATTGTTAAAATTTAATGAAATACAAAAATAAGAAATTTTATCTAAAATCTAACTTTTTTATGCATTATTTATGAATAAGCACCTAAAATGCACTAATTTCAATAACATTCTAGTCTGTTAATCGCCTAAAATATAGTTTTCATCTCCTCTTTTATAATCTAAATAAGTAACAATAAATTGCAACATTTCGTCTTTTGTGCTCATACTTCCCTCATTTTCACCAACCCAACGTGGTGGGTTATATGGGTTGTGGGGGTTATTCTTTGTATTGTCAAATGTAGCTTTTACGTAAATAGTTGAACCTTTAGGCAATACTTGCATTTTCTTAAAGGTATAAAAATATTGCCATCTAAAATCCCATTTATCAATTTTTATAAGTGGAATATTCTGTCCTTCAGGTGTTAATGCGTAAGCAATGAATGATTTTCCTAATAAATGCATGTGTGGGTTAACAGTTATAATTGAAATATCATTTTGAACAGTATACTTAGAGGTAAATGTTTTTATAGAATCGGGAGGTATCATCAAGGCCGGCTCAATTTTTGAAACTCCATATGTACCTAGTTGAAACTCGCCAAATTTTCTCTCTGGTGCTATTTTAGTGAAAAATACATTAAAATAAGATGCATCAAGTTCATCTTTAGACGTAGGACCATAATGAATATCGTTCAACAAAATATGCCCTTTCTTTTTCATCGTAAACCCACCAATTCCATTTGGGTAAACCGGAGGTATTACTCCAGGCAAGTAATTTGTAGCCGAAGGTATTCGAACAGGAAAACTCCCGTCATCATTTAATACATCGAGCCTCCTCCAAACTTCTTTAGGGTTTGTTTCATAATTATTAACATAAAACGCTCCTCCATTAAGGTTCTTTTTCTTGCCTTCGTCGTAAACCACTAAATATCCATTTACATGGTGTACCCTTTTTCTATTACCCGGAACATATTCTATTACTTTCACATATTTATCTTCTGGAATTTCATAAGGCACTTTCATGATCACATAATGATCTTTATTGTTGCCTTCAATTTTATATGCTTTCGGGAATTTTATCACTAAATCTGGCTTTCCTAATTGTGAACCAATTGGGAAATTGGGTGCGTTTCTTTTAAAACTCGAAGGACCTTCTTTTGCTCCTTGTGCAACCCATTTTTTTATCAATAACTTTTCTTTATCTGTTAAATACAATTCGCCTACAAACGATGAATAGCTTCTGTCTGCTGGCCATGGTGGCATATAACCAGAATGGGTAACCTTTACAATTGTTTTCTTTCTTCTATAAACATCATTGTAAGATAACAAACTAAATGGGCCAGATTCGCCTGGCCTATGGCAGCTTGCACATTTTGTATAAATTATTTCTGAAATGTGCTCATTAAAGTTTATCTCTTTAGGAATATCAACGATTGCAATATTTTTATCATTATTTTTCTCTTCAACATTCCCACAAGAAGATAAAATAATTGTTAGTATAAATATATTTATTGCTCTATAAAACATCCTACCGCTTTCGTTTTAGTTTGCTCAATCTTTTTGTTTTCGATTATACTTTTTATTGCATTTTCAGCAAAATTTATATCCGCTTCTTGCCTAACGATATCATTATCTAGGGCCCTATTATCAATAGCACCTTGATACAAAACTACCATATTTTCATTTACTAAAAAATATTCGGGGGTGATACTTGCATTCAATAATTTTGTTAAATAATAATTTGTATCAATTACCATTCTGAATTTGATATTAAAAGTATTTTTAAACTCCTCTATTTCTTGAACTGAATATAAATTTCCGGGTATAATTAGGGTAGTTGAATATAGATTTTCTGAATACAAAGAATCTAATCTGTTTAATTCTAAAATAGAAGCTTCGCTTAAAGGGCAACCTGGTGCTAAAAAAACGAATGAATTCATTTTATCTTGATGTAATTCGTTCATTTGTACTGAACCATTAATTGTCTGAAAGCTCAAGATATGCTGATTTTTTTGCTCACATGAAAATATTATAGGCAGAATAACTAGTAAAGAAAAAAGAGTTAAATTTTTCATTTTAACTTATCATTTTTTTTATGGCGTGTTGCATCTCTATTCGTTTTTTTATCCATATTTTTTTGTAAAGCATCTGTAAGATTAACACCCGTTTGGTTTGCCAAGCAAATTAGAACAAATAAAACATCTGCTAATTCGTCTGCAAGTTCTTTGTTCTTATCTGAGTCTTTAAAAGATTGTTCACCATATTTTCTGGCAATAATACGTGCAACTTCTCCCACCTCTTCTGTTAACATAGCCATGTTAGTTAGCTCATTAAAGTATCTTACACCAGTAGTGTTTATCCACTGATCTACTAATTCTTGTGCTTCAGAAATTTTCATATTAATGTCGTTCTTTATCTTTAGTATCCATTATGATGGTAACTGGGCCATCATTTAACAAACTCACTTTCATATCGGCTCCGAACTCACCACATTGAATATCTTTATTCAACAAATGGCTCAATTCCATTTTCATTTTTTCATATAAATCATTCGCGTGCTCGGGCTTTGCAGCGTTAATAAAAGATGGCCTATTCCCTTTTTTTGTTAAGGCAAATAAGGTAAACTGACTAATTAAAAGCAGCTCAGCATTTAAGTCTTTTAATGCTAAATTCATTAAGCCCTCTTCATCCGAAAAGATTCTTAGGTTGCAAATTTTCTGCGCCAGCCAAGTTATGTCTTCTACAGTATCTGCTTCCTCCACTCCTAAAAACACTAAAAGGCCAGTGTTGATCTGACCTTTTATACTATTATTAATTTCTACTGTAGCGTTACTTACACGCTGTATAACTGCCCTCATTAATTATGGAAGTAATGTTTTGAAACTTGCATATTGTGCATCAAAAGTTCCATTTCCAGCACAACCATCGTCTATTTTTTGCTGATTAATATTTTCAACTCTATTAGCTGGTGAAGGGTGTGTACTAAAGAAACTTGCTAATCTGTTTTCTGTGTATCCATCATCGATCATTTTCTGGAAAAATCCCGCAGCTCCTGCAGCGTTGTAAGGTGTAGGGCACAAATATTTAACAGAATATTCATCTGCCTCCGACTCGTGATCGCGGCTATTTTTTAATAAATAGATCCCCGAAGCAATTTGTTGTAGGGTGGCATTATCATTTCCTAACAACACATTAAGTAGTGTGCCTATTCCATATTGAGTTTGCATTGATCTGCTCGTATGGCGTCTGTCTGCATGTGCCATTTCATGCCCAATAACTCC
>CALRTZ010000020.1:0-48100 GCA_943371235.1 Sphingobacterium thalpophilum
ATTCATAAAAAAACAAAAAAGTAAGAAGTTATTGTTAAAACTTATTGACCCTAGCTTTATTCCAGCAGATAAATTATCAATACTGATTAGAGTTCCTTTAACTTAGCGTACTTTGCGAAAACTTCGCGTTCTTTGCGTGAAACTCAATAATCGTTCACGCAAAGAACGCTAAGTTATCGCAAAAAACGCAAAAATCATTGTGTTCCATTGTGTGTACTTCGAGACCTTTGTGACCTGACCTTACAAGCCTCTGCGAGACACCGCTGCATTGATCATCAACAGCGCCAACATATAAAAAGAATCTTCAAACGGAATAGTTCCCCATCTAAAGCCGACATTTTCCATATCATTATACAACACAATAGGAATAGAAGTGAGCAATCCGTTTACAATGAAAAACGGAATGATGGAAATAATGTAACCGATAATGAATGAGCTATGCCAAGCTTTTGGTTGTATGATAAAATATACACTTACCATACTTAACAAGCCAAAAGTTACTAATGTATAGGTACGGCTGTAAAACAGCATCATCACCAAAATAGAAAACAGAAAAATGAAAATCCAGAAATACTTGGCGAAAGAAAGACCTATTGTTTTTGGAAAATACGCTTCTACACAATGCCATATAAACAAGCAGGCATAAGGTATTAAGATAAAAAACAATACTTCTTCTATTGGCAAGGATGCGATGTGTATACCTGTTATATAATTTGGGTTGAAGGACCAAATATTTTTAACAGTGAAAAAATGATCCCAAATTAAAAAGATAATTCCTCCAACCAATAATCCCTTGAAAATTTGTGGCCATGATTTATAAAAGGCAACTTTTTTATCAAAAGAAAGAAGGAAGGGAAATAGTATGGTAAAAAAATCAATCAGTAAATAATAATACTTTTCCATTTTTATAAACTACGAAGCACCTTTTCCATTTTTAATTTCTCCTCAGCACTTACACTTTTAGTGTGCACCATAAAGGCATATACTTCTTGAATTAATTTTTTGTTGGCAGTGTCAAATTTTTTATTGAGGAAGGCTTGTATAATAAATTTCTTATCCTCCTCTAAATTTGAACTATAACCTAGGTACGATGGTACATTGTATTGAATATTAAATCTCAGGTATCTTATTTCTAAATTATTAGGTGATTTACTTACTGCATCGGCCATTACTTTTTTATGGGCTTCCATGTATTGCAATTTAGAGATAGGACTCCAAGAGTGTTTTGCTTTAAGGGCTTCCACAGATGCAATGTATGCAAGTAAAACCGGATCTGGGTTGCTAATCTTATTTAATTCTGATGATAAAGTATTGGTAAGAGTCGAACTTTCTATTGCTAATTGAAACTTTTTTCTCACTTCTTCAATAGAGTGTGCAGTACTTGATTGTGTTACTATTGATAAAAGAAATAACATGCTACAAATCCTAAAAAAATTCATGCGGCCAAAAATTTATTTTTAAAAATTGCTTGAACAAATAACAATGCTTTACGGGTATCTCCTACTCTAATTCTCCTTTTTGAAATTTCTGAAGCAGGAAGGTTTTTTATTTTTCGAAATAAATCTAAATAATATCTGTATGCAATGTACACACCCAAGCGAGCACCCTCAGGTAATTGTTTAATACCTTCGTATGCATGATCGAAATCTTTTTTAATATCTAATTCTATTTCCTTTTTTTGTGTTTCACAAAATTCTGTAAACTCAACATTCGGGAAATACACTCTGCCTCTTTCCAGGTAATCGGATTTAATATCTCTCAAGAAATTTATTTTTTGAAAGGCTGCCCCTAAACTTTTTGCGTACGGACTCAATCTGTCATATTCAGAAGCTACCCCATCACAAAAAATCATTAAACACATTAAACCTACCACCTCTGCCGACCCATAAATATATTCTTTGTAAGAATTTTCTTCGTATTTATTGATGTCTAAATCCATCTCCATGCTTTTCCAAAATGCTTCCACTAAGTGCATCGGAATGTTGTAACGGTTTACAGTATCTTGAAATGAATGTAGAACAGGATTCAAACTGATCCCTTGTTCTATGGCAGTAATTGTATCGGCTTTAAATGCATCAAAGAGTTTCACTTTGTCATGATTATGAAAAGTATCCACTATTTCATCGGCATAACGTACATAGCCGTATACTGCATAAATAGGGCTTCGGTATTTTTTATCGAATGCTTTAATACCCAAACTAAATGAAGTACTATAGCGCTTCGTAATAAGCTTACTACATTCAAAACATGTATCGCTATATAAATCCATCATATATTAGGCTTTGTCAAAAAAACATAAACAATAAACAGCACTTTTGGTTTTAAATTCAAATCTACCAAAATTATGGTAGCTTGTGCTATATCGTATATCTTTGAGTATAAATGAGTAATTCAACAAAAAAAGTAATCGTAATTGGCTCTGGTTTTGCAGGGCTATGTGCTGCGGGAACCCTAGCTAAACAAGGAATTAAAGTAATATTGATAGAAAAAAACGAGCAGCTAGGTGGCAGGGCTCGTATTTGGAAAGAACAAGGATTTACATTTGACATGGGACCCAGCTGGTATTGGATGCCCGAAGTTTTTGAAAATTATTACCATCAATTTGGTAAAAAGGCCAGCGATTTTTACGACTTAAAAAGACTATCCCCTTCTTACAGAATTTATTTTGGGAAGAATGATGTGGTAGATGTTCCCTCGGATTATCAATCGTTAAGGAATTTATTCGAAGAAATTGAACCCGGTTCGGGCGATAAATTATTTACTTTTTTAAACGATGCAAAATACAAATACGAAACAGGTATGAATGATTTTGTATGGCGACCGTCTGATTCGATTACAGAATTTTTTGAATTAAGCATTGTGAAGGCTTTATTTAAAATGAATTTATTCGGATCTGTGAGCAATGAAGTACGATCATTATTTAAACATCCTAAACTTCGAAAATTATTAGAATTTCCTGTTTTGTTTTTAGGAGCTACCCCTCAAAACACTCCAGGTTTATACAGTTTAATGAACTATGCCGATTTAGTTTTGGGCACTTGGTACCCAATGGGTGGTATGAATGAAATTGTAAAAGCGATGGAAAGTATTGCCATTGAACAAGGTGTAGAAATTCATTTAAATGAAGAAGTAATTGAAATGCAATCTGAAAGTAACAATGTTACCAAGGTTGTTACAAACAAAGCATCTTACGAGGTTTCGGGTGTAATAGCGGCGGCAGATTATGCACACGTTGATCAGAAATTGTTAAGCAAAAAAGATGCTAATTATACTGCCGAATCATGGGATAAACGTACCATGTCGCCTTCGAGTTTGTTATTTTATGTAGGAGTGAACAAAAGATTGAAAAATATACTTCACCATAATTTATTTTTTGATGAAGACTTTGAACAACATGCAAAAGAAATTTACACAGAACCCCAATGGCCAAGCAAACCTTTATTCTATGTTTGCTGCCCATCATTGCTCGATAGAAGCACTGCACCAGATGGACACGAAAATTTATTTTTCTTAATTCCCTTGGCTCCAGGATTAAAGGACAGTGAAACAGAACGAGAAAAATATTTTGAAATGATGCTTTTGCGATTGGAAAATTACACTGGAGAATATATTAGGAATAATATTGTGGTAAAGAGATCTTATGCAATGAATGATTTTGTGAAAGATTACCATTCTTACAAAGGGAATGCTTATGGCTTAGCCAATACATTATTGCAAACTGCCTTCTTAAAACCTAAAATGAAATCTAAAAAATTAAAGAATTTGTTTTACGCAGGGCAACTTACTGTACCCGGACCAGGTGTTCCACCGGCAATTATATCCGGTCAATTAGCCGCCCAAGAGCTAATTAAGTCCCTAAAAAAGTCTATTTAAGTTAATTTTAGGTTAAATCTTTTTGCTATTTAGGTACAAAAAGGCCTATATTAATGTTTAAACACTATGTTTAACAATTGTATTAAAAAAGTTAAACAAAATATTTGGATTCTGTTAATATACTAGTTAGATTTGTTCTACTAAAAAAGGAAAACCTATGACAAGACCAGAATTCAATGATATGGTTTTAAGACAATCCAGCTCATTAAAGATGTACGCATTGCATTTTACTCACGACTCTGAGGATGCTGATGACTTGGTACAAGACACTTTATTAAAAGCTATTACATACTATAATAAATTTGCTGAAGGCACTAACCTCAAAGGTTGGTTATATACTATTATGAAGAACACCTTCATTAATAACTACAGAAGAATTACAAAAATTAATACGCTAGTAACTAAATCAGATGAAATTAGTTCAGCAAATTTATTTTACAGTTCAACTGTAAACAATGCTGATGGTAAATTCATTTTAGACGATGTAAAGAAAGCGATGAATAATTTAGCCGACGATTACAAAATACCTTTCACTATGTATTTTGAAGGCTACAAATATCATGAAATTGCAGATTATTTAACTATTCCGATTGGAACTGTTAAAACAAGAATCCACGTTGCCAGAAAATTATTAAAAGGGCAATTAAAAGCTTACGAAAGAAACGTAAAAACATCCAAAAACGACGAAGATTCAATCTTCGAAGACTAAAAAAAATCCCCTTGAAATTTTCGAGGGGATTTTTGTTTTAAGCCTATCTTATATGTAAAGTGGTATAGTTAGAGTTGATAAGCAAGTTTCCATTCCCTCCTTTTCCAATTTTGCCTTTGTAATCTGAAGAGTTATTATTTTGATTTGTATTTTTCACATAATCTTTCATATACTGATTGTTCAATTTAATGTCTCCGTATTTTAAGTGCGCTTCAAAATCTTGATTAGCAGTATCGTCAAACTTTAGATAAACCGTACTAAAACTTGCATTAATTTTCAACAGCTCAACACTGCTAGAAATTACACCAAGGTCTGCATTGCTTGCATACTTAAGATGTAAATCGGCACTTTTGCCCAAATAATCTAAGTCGACATTAGAGAACTCTACAGTACCTACCAATGTATTTACTTTTCTCAATTCCAAATCGCCATACTTCTGTGTGATGCGTAAATTATTCGCTTCCATTATTTTGGTTTTACCAAACGAGTTCATAATCTCTGCTTTCCCAACAACTTCAATATTTACTTTAGAATACTTAGATTCTAAAAAAGCATTATCTAACTCATCAATGGTTGCAGAACCAAAACCAACTTCAATTCTTTTTTCATGCGGGCCCGTAAGTTTTGCAGCTTTTATATTACCATAACTTACTTTTAGCTGCAAATGCCCTGCTAATGAAGGTAGATTTACATTGCCAAATTTGTTTACAATGCTAAGCTGTAGGCTAGCAGGCATATAAACTACGTAGTCTATGTTCAAACGTTGTTTTCCAGATCTCTGAGAACCTGCGCGTAAAATAGTTTTTAAGTAAATAGCACCACCTGTTTTGGTATCGCTTATGCTTATGCTTTCTAAAATTTCTTGAGCTTTAGTGTCAGATTTAGCGCTCGACTTCACTATAATCTCTACTGAAACTTCATTTTTATCCCAAGTGTTAATGTTTATAACACCATATTCGTTTTCAATACTCAGCTTATCATTTGCAGAAACGGAGTAGGACTTAGTTATTTTCTTTTCTTTATCAACCATGTTATCGTCGGCAAAAGACTGCAGACTTACCAGGCAGAAAAATAAAACACTAAAGGGGAACAATTTCTTCTGTATCATTTTTCGGTTTTTTATATTGTTTAACTATTTCTATTTGTTGATTTAAAATTTCTACTTGCATTTGTAAATTATCAATTACTGCTTGCAATACCACGTCTCTCTTTTTCTCGTCTTTTAATTGCGGAAGCAGCATTTTATAATTTACCTGTAACTCTACTAATTGACGTTCAAAATCGCTCACTAATTCTGGATTTTCTTTTTTATATTGGTTCAATTCATTTCTTTTAATTTCTATTAAAGAACTAAACTGCACTTGAGCTTCTTGTACTTCAGCACTTATATTGTTGTCTGTATTTACAGATGTTTCATCAAATTTCTTGTTTGCGATTAACCAAGTACAGGATATAAACAACATAATGGATGCTGCGGCCATGTATGGTTTCCACGAAAATCTTTTTTGCTTTTTATGTAATTGCTCAGAAATAGATGACCATACTTTTTCTGATGGAATTTCAGAATCAAATTCGGCTCTATTTTCTCTTATAATTTTTTCTAAATCCATATTCAAAATATTATTGAACAAATTCTGTATATTCTTTTTGTTGTACTAATAGGTTTCGCAGTTTATCTTTTGCTCTTAAGTATTGAGTTTTAGAAGTCGATTCTGAAATGTTTAATATCTCTGAAATCTCCACATGGTCATATCCTTCTAATAAATACAAACTCAACACAAGTCTATATCCTTCGGGCAATTTTTCAATCCCTTTTTTTATCCAAGAAATAAGTTGATCGCTTATTCTATCAAAATCAAATTCGGTACTGTCATCGGCAATGTTCTCTACTTCGTCTGATTCTATGAGCTCCACTCTTCTTTTTCTTAATAAACTGATACTCCTGTTTACTACAATTCGTTTCAACCAAGCACCAAAGGTAGAATCTCCACGCCAGTCAGCTATTTTTGTAAACACCTCTAAAAACGACTCTTGTAATACGTCTTCTGCTTCTGCTTGGTGAGCCAATATTCGATATGCAGTGTTATACATATTTTTTGCATAACGTCTATAGATTTCTTCTTGAGCAATTGCGTCGCCAGACTTACATCGCTCAATTAAATAATCATGTATATCGAATACTTCTTGTCCCAATTGTTTTAAACTACAGTTGAATGACGTTTGATAAAATGAAGGGTTGCATGAAAAGTAAAAAAACTTATAAAGTATTTACTTCTCTTTCTAAAGATACGCCAAAGCGTTCAAAAACACTAGTAATGATGAGTTCAGAAAAGTCGTAAATTTCTTTCCCTGAGGCATTTCCATGGTTTACTATTACCAGGGCTTGATTTTTCCAGGTACCAACATTGCCGATTTGCTTGCCTTTCCAGCCACATTGTTCTATTAACCAGCCAGCGGCAAGTTTCACAAATCCATCTCCTGCAGGGTAATTTACCACATCGGGGAAATTGCTTATTAAACGTTCAAAAGTAGGTTTATCGATAATAGGGTTTTTGAAAAATGAGCCTGAATTTCCTATGGTGCTTGGATCGGGTAATTTACTTACGCGTATTTCGGAAACTACTTTGGCAACATCTTTTATAGTGGGATTTAAGATGTTCCTCTTTTTTAATTCTTCTTCAATGGCACCGTAATGCAATTTCAGGTTTGGAGTTTTTGATAGTTTAAAAACTACAGATGTAATAATGTATTGTCCTTTATATTTGCTTTTGAAAACGCTTTCTCTGTATCCGAATTCACATTGTTCTTTGTTGAATTTCTTTATTTCAGCAGTTTCAATATCAAATGCTTCAAGTGAAAAAAAATGATCTTTAATTTCAACACCATACGCTCCAATGTTTTGTATTGGCGATGCGCCAACAGTTCCTGGTATTAAACTTAAATTCTCTAAACCTGCGTAACCCTTGTTAACATTGTATTGTACGAAGTCGTTCCAAACTTCTGCTGCGCCTGCTTCAACGTACACATCATCCCCTTCTTCACACACTTTTATTCCTTTTATTGCTAAGCGAATAACGATGCCATCAAAATCTTTTGTTAATAATAAATTGCTCCCTCCACCTAAAATAAATTTTTTGTTCAATTTGAATTCATCCGTAGAAATTAATAAACGCAAGTCTTCTGTAGAATTAATTTCTACAAAATAACTTGCCTTTACATCAATACGAAAAGTATTGTAAGGTAAGAGAGATATGTTTTTAAGTATTTCCAATTTAGATATGCAATGCTCTATTTGCAGTAGCGGCTAAACAAGCTTCTTTAAATACTTCGGTATAGGTTGGGTGTGCATGGCTCATTCTGGCAATGTCTTCGGCACTTGCACGGAATTCCATGGCAACCACGGCTTCTGCAATCATATCGGCAACACGTGGACCAATCATGTGCACTCCTAATATTTCATCGGTGTTGGCGTCTGCTAATACTTTTACTAGCCCATCTGTATCCATACTTGCGCGTGCTCTACCACTTGCTAAAAATGGGAATGAACCTGTTTTGTATTTTACCCCTTTTGCTTTTAATTCTTCTTCTGTATACCCAACCGCTGCAACTTCTGGCCAAGTGTATACTACACCCGGAATTAAATTGTAATTGATATGCGGTTTTTGTCCGGCAATAAATTCCGCCACATATGTTCCTTCTTCTTCTGCCTTGTGTGCAAGCATAGCTCCACGCACTACATCGCCAATAGCATAGATGCCTGGTACAATGGTTTGCATGTGCTCATCAACGGTCACTTTACGTGTACGCTCTTCAGTAGCAATTCCTATATTCTCCAAGCCTAAACCATCTGTATAAGCTACTCTTCCAACAGCTACTAAACAATAATCGCCTTTAATTTCTACTTCTTCGCCTTTGGCATTATCGGCTTTTATGCTAACTTCTTTAGCGCCACTTTTTACTTCTTTTACTTTATGACTTAATAAAAATTCGAATCCAATTTTCTTTAAGGATTTTTGTAATTCTTTGCCCAAGGTTTTATCCATGGTTGGTATAATAGAATCCATAAATTCTACTACCGTTACTTTAGCACCTAAGCGTGCATAAACCGATCCTAACTCTAAACCTATCACTCCTCCACCTATTAACACTAAATGTTTCGGAACTTCTTTTAAGTTTAAAGCTTCTGTAGAAGTAATTACTCTCTTTTTATCAACCGTAATAAAAGGCAATGTACTTGGTTTAGAACCCGTAGCAATTATGGTGTTTTTTGTTTCTAAAATAGTTTCCGTTTTCCCTTTTACAACAATTGTATTTTTATCTTTAAAAGAACCAACACCTTCATAGGTATCGATTTTATTTTTTTTCATTAAGTAGCTTATGCCATCAGTATTTTGCTTTACCACATCGTTCTTACGAGTAATCATTTGTTCGATGTTAACTTTTACCTCTTTCACATCTATCCCGTGTGTTTTAAAAGTATGGGTAGCATTATGGTAATGTTCAGAAGAATCGAGTAATGCTTTCGAAGGAATACAACCCACATTTAAGCAAGTTCCTCCAAAAGTATTGTATTTTTCAACTATTGCAGTTTTCATTCCTAATTGCGCACAGCGTATAGCAGCAACATAACCACCTGGACCAGAACCAATAACCACTACGTCGTATTTCATATGATTGTATTTTAAACCCCCAAAAGTAAGAAAGAAATTGCAGATAGCGAACTACTTATTCGCTTCCATTTCCATAGGCTTAGTACAACAATCGACCTTAGTCTCTTGTTTTTGTTGTTTCATCATTGGACTTAAGTATGGGATACCTAAATTTAGTCCTCTAAAAATCAGTATAATTCCCACTACTATAGAAATTACAGGTACTGCTTTTTTTATTTTATTTCTAAAATTTATATTGATGAAAGAGCCCATCAAACTCATCGAAAACATTGCAGGAATAGTTCCTAAGCCAAAGAAAAACATAAACAAACTTCCATCAATAGTATTGCCTGTAAGCATTGCTCCCGATAAGGCAATGTATACAAAACCACATGGTAACAATCCGTTTATTAATCCTAAAAATAAATACGCGCTCAAACTTTTCATTTTAAAAGCATTCGAAAAAGCTTTACGCATAAAAGGAATTTGGAGGACCGAAACTTGTTTGAATTTTGAAGGGATGATGTATGGAAAGGCCACTACTAAAATGATGATTACTCCTGTAGCAATAGAAACTGCTTGTTGTATGCCACCCATAAATAATCCTCTGCCCAGAGTTCCGATTAGTACGCCGATAATGGCATATGTAATTACTCTTCCAAAATTATACAACAATGCACTTATTACTTTAAGGTACGGTCGACCTTCATGCTGAGGTAATGCAAGCGCTATTGGCCCACACATTCCGATGCAGTGGAAACTTCCGAAGAAACCGAGTAATAATGCTGCTAGCACTTTGTTTTAATTGTTAATTATTAATTGTTAATTACGAGTTACGAATTACGAATTACTGGTGCTTTCTAATGACTAAAGACTAGTGACTAGTCACTAGAAGCTAAAGAACAATAACCGTTTCTGTCTGGTACTCTATATTATCGACTTTCCAATCGACTTTTATTTTATACATTCCTTTTACAAAACCTTCGGTAGATAGTACATAACGTCCATCTTCCGTTGTGAATTTTATTTCTTTATCTGATTTATTATCTGATGGTTTATAAACAAACGCTTTTGCTTCAATAGATTTTTCGGCATGTTCTTCCGGAAAAATTAGCTGGACGGTATTGTTTACAAGACTACATTTCAAAGGAGTCTTCAAGGCTTTCGCATTTGCCATTTTATTAATATCAGATTGGTAGTTCAATTCTTTTGCATAATAATCTGCGCTTACCAAATCTACTTTTTGTCGCATACTAATTACCACCATTGTAATAATTAAGGCTACAAAACCAATGTATACTACTGTTATTTTTTTACCCCAACCCATATATTGAATTGTTAATTGTGAATTATGAATTTCGTTTTATTTATTTTTTCAAATTAGCAATACTTTTGCATTCTAACGACTAAAGACTAGTGACTAGTGACTCAGTTAACCGGTCCCAGAAAACTCGTCTTCACTGTTTCCAACAATCGCCCGTTAGAGTACACATCAATTTTAATTTTTGTACTTCTTTTTTTCAACTCTTTTGGATTTATAAAGATAAACATACTTCCTTGAGCTGATCCTTCTTTTTTACTTATAACGGAATCTAATCCAATAATTTTAATGCTTGCATTTAATTCATGTACTTTAAATTGAATTGGTAAATCTTGATGTGTTTTATTATTCACTTTAAAATTATATAAATTACTTACAGTTCCATCTGTGTTTTCTTGATACATTACTCCAGGAGTTCTAAGTATGGTAGATTCGGTATCGTTTCTACTGATGAGCGCAAAGCTTAAAATCCCTAGCAATAAAACAAGCACCGCAGAATAGCCAATTATACGTGGGCTCATTTTTAGTTTTACTCGTTCTGCAATTCCTTTTTCGGATGCATAGGTAATCAAGCCTCTTGGTAAACCCACTTTATCCATTATATGGTCGCAAGCATCAATACAAGCGGTACAATTTACACACTCCAATTGAGTACCGTTTCTAATGTCGATACCTGTTGGGCAAACGGCTACACACTGATGGCAATCAATACAATCGCCAATGGTACGTTCTTCCCCTTTATGTAATTTACCACGTTTTTCTCCTCGCATATAATCGTAGGCAACTACGATAGAATTTTTGTCGAGTAATACTCCTTGCAATCTTCCATAAGGGCAAACAACTGTGCAAACTTGCTCTCTAAAAAATGCGAACACCCAATAAAATACGCCTGTAAATATTAACAAAGAAGTTAAGTCGCCAACATGTTCTGAAAGTGGTTCTGATATTAATTTGAATAACTCATCGGTACTAATTAAATAAGCCAAAAAAGTATTCGCAATTATAAATGAGATGATAAAAAAGACGATGTGTTTTGTTGCTTTTTTAACAAATTTCTCAGCACTCATGGCTGCTTTGTTTAGCGCTCTTTGTTTATTAGCATCGCCCTCTATTAAATATTCTATTTTACGAAAAACCATTTCCATAAATATGGTTTGCGGGCAAGTCCAGCCGCAAAATAATCGTCCGTAAATAACCGTAAAAAGAATGATGAACACCATGAAGGTGATCATGGTTAAACCCAGCAATGCGAAATCTTGTGGGCCAAAAAGCATTCCGAAGATGATGAATTTACGCTCTAACACATTAAACAACATTAATGGTTCGCCGTTTAAACGTAAGAAAGGCATTCCAAAGAGTAGTACCAAGCAAGCAATGGCAACCATTGCTCTGTATTGGTGAAATCTACCCTTTGGTTTTTGAGGGTACACCCAAACCCTCTTGCCTTCACTGTCTATAGTCGAGACTTGATCTCGAAAACTTTGATCTAACTCTGCGTAAATATCTTCTTCTTGTTTCATAGTATTATTGTGCCGATGCTACAACAGTAGAATCGTTGGTGCTACTTGCTGATGTTGAATCTGCTGGTGCAGCTTCTTCTATGTACAAATTGCCTTGAGGTGCTTTTGCATTTGCCGGTTTTGTTCCTTGTAAAGTAAGTACAAAACTAGACACTTGCTGCATTTCGGTTGGTTGCATTTGAGCTTGCCAAGCAATCATTCCTTTTTCTTGCACACCGTATTTTATGGTTTTAAAAATATTTTTCACTCCACCACCGTGTATCCAAAATTCATCTGTTAAATTCGGACCTACACCACCTTCACCATTCTGTCCGTGGCAAGCAGCACATTTTGTGATGTAACTACTTTTTCCTTTAGAAATGTCTGTTGCTTCTGTTAATACTACAACCGTATTTTCATCAACATTAGAAGCTGTTTTCTTTAACATAGCGGTTTGTTCAACTTTTGCTTGAGCAATGGCGTTATCATATTCCATTAATTGTGTAGGACCGCCACCAAATTGATAGTACCCAATGTACACCACACTAAAAAGAATTGTTGCGTAGAACATGTAAACCCACCAAGGTGGCAAGCTATTATCAAGCTCAATAATACCATCGTAGTTATGATCTGTTGCTACTTCCGATTCTCTTTCTACTGGAACAGATTTAGTCATGCGTTTCATAATTGCAGACCATGTCCAACGAGATTCGGTTGCTGGCTTATAACCTAAGGTTACCATCATGCGTTGTAAAATAGAATACAAGTAAACAATTACAAATAATTCTATAAATACTACCACGCTTAATACGATAACTGTATTAGGGTCTAATCCACCAATTACTGCTTGTGTTGTAGTATTAGTAAGGGTGGTGGTTTGAGCACTTGCTGGTTGGTAGGCGAATAAAATTAACAGTAAAATTAATCCTGCTCCTTTCCCAACTTTTTCAGATAATTTATTATTTACTAGGCCAACCAGTACAGAACCGATGGCAACAATTACAAGTAGTAAACCTATAATTGCAAATGCGTATACCCAAAATAAAGGGCTCGACCATAATGATACACTCGCTGCTGCCGGAGCTACTGCAACAGCAGCTTCAGGTGTTTGTGCATAGGTGCTAAATATCATCATCATAAAAAACATCAACAATGCAATGCTTTTCGCATAAGTATGACGAATGAGATGGGTTAACTTATTCATATTTGCTGTAGTTAAGGTTATCATCATTATTATCTAAAGGCATATCGCTCATTTTTTTGATGTAATTTTTATCTGATTTTATCACATAAATAATTAGCGAAGCAAAAAAGAGAACGAATATGATCAGTGATATCATTGGGTAGATTTCTACATTTACTATATCACTGAGGTAGTTTATAAATTTCATATCAATTATTATTTTGAATTAATTTATTGTTTCATTTTAATATCAGTACCCATGCGTTGCAAATAAGCAATCATTGCAATAATTTCTTTTGTAGGTACAGTTTTAATTCCAGCATCTGCTAAATTTTTAACAATAGAATCTGCTTGGTGCATTAAATCTTTGTTGGCAATTTGGTCATATCCTTCAGGATAAGGAACCCCAAGAGTTTGCATTGCTCTAATTTTCGCAGCAGTTGTACTAGTGTCTAAATCATCGTCGAGCATCCATGCATAATTAGGCATAATAGAACCCGGCGACATAGAACTAGGTTCTAGCATGTGGTTGTAATGCCAAGAGTCTGGATATTTATTTCCGATACGATGTAAATCCGGACCAGTACGTTTAGAACCCCATTGGAATGGATGGTCGTATACGAATTCACCAGCTTTAGAATACTCACCATAGCGTTCTGTTTCCGAACGGAATGGGCGAATCATTTGCGAGTGACAAGTATAACAACCTTCACGTATGTATAAGTCTCTTCCTTGCAACTCTAATGGAGTATAAGGTTTTACACTTGCAATGGTAGGGATGTTGCTTTTTACTAAGAAGGTAGGAATCATTTCAACCGCACCACCAATTAAGATTACTACTAAACTTAGAATCATTAATTGAGTAGGACGACGTTCGATCCAACGATGCCAGTGCTCTCCTTTATGTATTGCATAATCTTTTGTTAATGCAGGAGCTTCTGCTTCTTCGTTTGCAATTAATTTACCAGCAGCAGCAGTTTTTAATAAGTTATATGTCATTACAATTACACCTATTAAATACAAGGCTCCACCAATACTACGCATTGCATACATCGGCATAATTTGAGTAACTGTTTCTAAGAAGTTTGGATATTTTAAGAAACCATCTGCAGTAAATTCTTTCCACATTAAACTTTGTGTAATACCTGCCCAATACAATGGTATTGCATAAAATAAAATACCTAAGGTTCCGATCCAGAAATGGAAGTTTGCTAATTTTTTAGAGTACAATTCTTTTCCGAACAAACGAGGGAACAACCAGTATAACATACCAAATGTTAAGAAACCGTTCCATCCTAAGGCACCCACGTGAACGTGTGCTACAATCCAATCGGTAAAGTGAGCAATGGCGTTTACGTTTTTTAATGATAACATTGGGCCTTCGAAGGTCGACATACCATAAGCGGTAATGGCTACTACGAAGAATTTCAAAATAACATCTTCACGCACTTTATCCCATACACCGCGTAAGGTTAACAAACCATTGATCATACCACCCCAAGACGGAGCAATTAACATTACCGAGAATACGACTCCTAAAGATTGAGCCCAATCTGGTAATGAAGTATATAATAAATGATGCGGACCGGCCCAGATGTATAAGAAAATTAATGCCCAGAAATGGATGATCGATAATTTGTATGAATATACCGGGCGATTCGCTGCTTTCGGAACGAAGTAATACATTAAGCCTAAGTATGGAGTGGTTAAGAAAAATGCAACCGCATTATGTCCGTACCACCATTGTACTAAGGCATCTTGAACACCTGCGTACCATGAATAACTTTTGAATAAACTGATTGGCAATTCGAACGAGTTTACCAAATGGAGTACTGCAACCGTAACAAATGTGGCAATGTAAAACCAAATGGCAACGTATAAATGGCGCTCTCTTCTTTTAAGAATAGTACCAAACATGTTCCAACCAAATACTACCCAAATTAAGGTAATAGCGATATCAATTGGCCATTCTAATTCTGCGTATTCTTTACCTGTAGTTAAACCTAATGGTAAAGATACTGCGGCAGCTAAAATAATTATTTGCCATCCCCAGAAATTGATGTTACTTAACACATCACTGAACATACGCGTTTTACACAAACGTTGTAGTGAATAGTAAACACCGGCAAAAATACCATTCCCCACAAATGCGAAAATTACCGCATTGGTGTGCAGTGGTCTAACTCTGCCATAAGTGGTATACGGAATACCAAAGTTGAGCTGAGGAAAAACAAGTTGAAGTGCAATTAGCAATCCAACGGTCATCCCTATCAGTCCAAAAACGATTGCCGCATAGGAGAAATTGCGGACAATCTTGTTGTCATAATAGAACTTTTCTGTTTGCATAAATTCTTATGTATTGGTTATAGGTTTATTGTTTATTTATTTCTTGATTTTGTTTTTCTTGTTCTTTATCATCAAACAACATGCGTACAGATGGAGTATAATCATCGTCATACTGACCATTACGTACCGACCATATAAAGGAAGCAAGGAAACCGAGGGCTACTAGTAAACTGATACTGATTAGAATAATTAATACGCTCATATGCTTCGTTTGATGGTGTAAAACTAATTCAACGATAATGCAAAACAGCTGATAATTATCAGGGTAAAATATGATTTATATCATATTTCGATAAAGAAGTGTTTTTGTACCTTTGTAGGTGTACTTATGAACGATATTCAAAATAAAGACGATATCAAAGTTTTAGTGGATGCTTTTTATGCAAAAGTAAACCAAGACGAGCTGCTTTCTCCAATTTTCAACCAAATTGCGAAGGTGAATTGGGATGCCCATTTGCCGCGTATGTATGATTTTTGGGCTAGTTTGTTGATCGATTCTAATGAATACAGGGGGCAACCCTTTGATAAGCATGCGGAGCACAGCAGCCATATACATGCAATGCATTTTGACAGGTGGATATTATTGTTTAACCAAACTATTGATGAATTATTTGAGGGAGAAAAGGCTAAACTAGCAAAAACTAGGGCACAAAGTATAGGTGCTATCTTTCAATATAAATTAGATTTTATACGAAATAACCCAGTAATAGAGTCGTAGGGATTATTCGATGAGGAGTTTTTGGGTGTTTCTAAATTCTTTACTTTGTATTTCGAGCACATACATTCCTTTAGATATTGTACGCAAATCTAATTCTTCTGTAAAATCAAACTTGTCTTTTTCCAGCATTAATTGCCCTAAGGTGTTGAATATTTTTATGGTTATGGATGATGTTACAGGAATATTGGTGCTAAATTTTACTAAGCCATTACTAGGATTCGGGTAAACTTGAAAATAATAAGGTAGTACATACTCTTCTTCCACCGTTGTAAAGCTACAATTTGTGGGATTTACGCAACCGTTGCTATCGGTGTAGAGGAAAAGTATATCTTGGTTGCCTCCGTTATTGTATGGTAATGTAGAATCTATAACAAAAATATTTCCAACTGCCATTATTGTACCATCGTTTGCTAGTTCAATATCAGATAAATCAGAACTTTCGAATTGAGTATGCGACATATTGGAAGGCAATTCAAACTGCCTGTGCCATTTAATATTTCCTCTATTGTTTAAACATATCAATCCAGCTTTATAGTCGAATCCATTAATTCCTTTAGCAAAAGTACCGGCTAGTAATAAATCTCCATTAGGTTTTTCGATTGCATCAAAAACATAATGATACATATACGCATTTACCAGTTTTTTTGAAATCAAAGTTCCATTAGTACTTACCTTTATTAGAAAAATTTTATCGATAACATTTGGATCTCTCCAAAACTCATTATAATATCCTACCAACAAAAAATTCCCATCTTGCAATTTTACTATTTTAATAATCTCTGTCTCCATATCCTCCTCAAATTCATACCTTCGTTCCCATAAAAATCCACCATTACTTTCTATTTTAAATAACAATGCATGATTTACAGTATCAGCTCTACGTGTTATTATTGAGGAACCTATTAGCAACCCTCCATCTTCCGTTTCTTCAATCGCATCTATATAATTTTGTAATCTTGGCGCAGCTATATCAACATTTAAAGAAAAATAGTAAACGCTGTCCCAAACAGTATTAAAATTTACATCTAACTTAATAACTCTCAAACCTGTCATTGTATAAAATTGGTTTGATAATAAAGAAACCAATACAATACTTGAATCCTTCATTTGACGAATAGCTCTAAAAGTTGAATACTCTTTGTTATAATGATATAGTTTTGTAAATACAGTATCTCCCATTTCATTATATCGTACGATACAGCCTGGAACTCCTGTTAAACCTTGAGATTGAGTTTCAGAATTGTATTGATATACATAACTTAAATATCCTCCTTGCATTAATTTAACACATCCTAATTGGTTTAAACCAATATTGTTAAATGAATAAGATTTATCTACTGTTACATTAATATTCTGATTAACTTTTAAAAAATATGGTTTAAGTACATACCTATTATATGAATCCACTTTATGCCATAAAACTGAAGAACTAACAATTACTGATTCTTTACTCTGCTTATTAAAATAATTCTTACCAACTAAGTTAGCACCAGTATCCAAATCCAATCCCTTAAAATAATAAGACTGCGCTGTAGATACAGCGCAGTTTATTATGATTAATATTATACTCAAATAGAGTTTCATTTATTCGATGAGGAGTTTTTGGGTGTTCCTGAATTCTTTGCTTTGCATTTCTAAAATATACAACCCTTTGGGAAGAGTGCTTACATCGACCTCCTCTTCAAAATTTGTTATCTCTTTTTCGAAATGTAATTGCCCTAGGTTATTGTATATCTTTATGTAGGCTGATGATGCAATAGGGATGTTTGTGATAAAATTAATATATCCACGACTAGGATTGGGATATACTTGGAAATAATTGGGCATTACCAGTTCTTCTTCTACTGTTGTAAAAGTACAGTTGCTTGGATCTATACAACCGTTGCTGTCGGTGTAGAGGAAAATAATGTCTTGGTTTAAGCCTCCATTGTATTTAAATGTTGAATCCATCACTGCAATATTTCCAACGGCCATAATTGTTCCATCGTTGGCTAATTCTATGTCGCTAAGATCCGAAAATAAAAATTCATCGATATTCATGTTACTTGGACTTTCGTATTGCCTAGTCCATTTTAAATTTCCACGATTATTTAAACACATCAAACCTGCTTTAAAATCAAATCCATTAATACCCTTTGCAAATGCACCTGCTAATAGTAAATCTCCATTTGGTTTTTCTATGGCATCGTAAACATAATGATACATATACGCATGCACCAATTTTTTAGAAATCAATTCCCCATCAGGGCTTACCTTTATTAAAAAAATATAATCATCAACATTTGGGTTTAGCCGGTTATTATCTAAATAATAACCAACCAATAAAAAATTACCGTCCTTTAACTTAATAATTTTATTGATTTCGGTTCTATCGTCTTGATTAAAATTAAATCGACGTTCCCATAAAAATTCGCCATTACTATTAATTCTAAATAATAATGCATGATATACGGTATCTGCTGATCGTGTTATTATTGAGGAACCTATTAGCAAACCTCCACCTTCCGTTTCTTCAATCGCATCTATATAATTTTGTAATCTCGGCGCTGCTATATCAACATTTAAAGAAAAATAGTAAACGCTGTCCCAAACAGTATTAAAATTTACATCTAACTTAATAACTCTCAGACCTGTCATTGTATAAAATTGGTTAGATAATAAAGAAACCAAAACAATACTCGAATCCTTTAATTGTCTTATAGATCTAAATGTTGAATACTCTTTTTGATAATGGTATAGTTTTGTAAATAACGTATCTCCCATTTCATTATATCGAATAATACAGCCTGGCACTCCTGTTAAAGCTTGATTTTGAGAATTATATTTGTATCCATAACTTAAATATCCTCCTTGTATTAATTTTATAGTCCCTGAAATTCTAATACTTTCGTTAATGAATATAATTGATTTATTAATTTTCATCTTATTAACTGAATCAAATAAAACAAAATTATTTTTTAGTACATATCTACCATAAAAATCAAGGGTGTCCCACAAAAGAGTTGTATTTACAAATACATTTGACTTATTCTGTCTATCAAGGTATGCTCTATCTATTTTATTAGATCCTGAATCTAGATCTAGATTCTTAAAATAATAAGACTGCGCTGTAGATACAGCGCAGTTTATTACTAATAAAACTATACTCAAATAGAGTCTCATTTATTCGATAATTAGTTTTTTAGAGAGTATTTTATCTTCTCTGTTTATTTTTACTAAATACATTCCTTTCGGAAAGTTATAGGTATTAATGGTAATAGCATTAGTATTCATGTCTTCTGTATAAACCAATTCACCCAATACATTATAAATATACACAGAATTAATTTTCTGTTCAACACTTTCTATTATCACAAAATTGCTGCTAGGGTTAGGGTACATTAGCATCTCCTCTGTTTCTAGCTCTTCTGTTTTAGAAGTCCTATTTCCATCTGTAAACACAAGAGGGTTGTGGTTATAATCGTATTCGTAGTTTTGGTACAACAATGCTTCGGCAATATAGGCAGCATTGGTAGTATCATTCATACTGAGTTTATTTAAAATTAAAACCTCCTGTTCTGTTAATTCTGTGCTTCCTCTGTTATCTAAGGCTGCATTTTTCAATAATTCCATTAACTGTAAATAAGAAAATGCTTCTTCTGTATTAAACTGTGCAATTCTTTCGCTAATGCTATTTAACTCATCTAAATTACCATCTTCATAATAAGTACTTGCCAATACCATGGCAGCTTCTATATCTGTATGAGAGAGGCTGTCTAAATACATTTTGTAAACCTCGTAACCCCCTTCCATGTTTAGCAATACCGTTTGCATTTCTAGTTTTAAACGAGTAACTTCTGCTCCATTTATTGTTAAATATGCATTATTAATGTTTTGAACATAAATATCTTTAGTACAACTTGGAGAGCAAGGAGGAGGAGGAATAACATTATTGCAATTAATAGTATTTCCTGTTGGTATATTTTTTACAATAGACGATTTACAAATAGGTGTTTGATTTAAATCATTAATATGATAATAATTAAAGGCGATATTAGATTTTATATGATTTTGGTTTTGGCTAGCGGATTTACAAAGATCAATAAATGTATTACCAGCTGCTGAAGTAGTTGACCCTTGGTTCGCAATTCTACCATTAGGCACTGTTATTGAAAAATTTTGATTTTGGTAATAATTACAATTTAGAATAATCCCATTGTTTAAAAACTCGGATTGAGAACCTACAAATAAATTATTAAAGGTATTATTAATTAATTCTCCGCTTCTATTATTTCTGAGTAATACTCCATACTTATTACCCACGGATATTCCATTTATAACATTATTTCTAATTTTAAAATCTTTACAGTTTCTGGTATGTATTCCTTGTGCGGTTATAGGGCTAATGGTATTAGGAATTGAAATTTGATTATTTACGATTTCGATATAAGTACTATTTGCATCAATAGCTACTTGGCATCCAGAAAATAAATAATTACTTACAAAAGTTGAATTACATAAAGTATTGTTCGCACTGGTTCGAATTCCAGAAGTTAAGCCTCTAAATCTTTTTCCGATGTTAACATTGATATTCGTAACTGTTACATCAGAATTTACTAATAATACTCCTGTACCTCTTAGTTTTATAGGAGCTGTGTAATAAATATTTATGTAATCATTATTTTTAAGAAACATGTTGTAGTTCCCGTTTATATAAACAAAATGATTTATACCTAGTCTAATAGGAACTGTAGACCCTTCACTTGCATACGTAGTATATTTCTCATCTCGCATAGCAGCATTACAAATAAATGTATTGTTTTCTATTTTACATTTGTTTTTATATTGGTTACAATCTTCGCAAGGTTCAGCTTTAAGGTCAACCGCACAATTTTTATATGGAAAAATATTTATTGAAGTATAATTATTTCTAAAGGTAGAATTGTTAATTTCAATATAACCTCCATTAAAACTCGATTCAATTTCGAAAAAGCCCATCCCTTTTTTCTTTGTTACTGAAATCGCCTCATCTGCATGTTCAATTGTAGAATTAACCATATACAATGAACCAATCTTTCCAAGTGTACTTACTATTGCGAATTGATCTACCCAGTCTCCACTTCCCCATACTTCTATACCCTCCCAAACATATCCTCCACATGAAGTTGTAGTGATAACCGAATTTTCTAAAACTATACTTGCACCACGTTCTACAATAATTTTCGCATCTTTACCCATTTCTAGACGAACGCCCGTCAATTTTAATTCTACACCTGGTTTAACAAGTATTAAATTTTTTACTTTAATAGTTTGTCCAGAGTACTGTACGCTTTCATTTGGTTGCCAATTTGTGTGATCAAACACCACATTATCCAAACAACATGTAATAGGATCGCCTAGTGGTACAACCTTTTGAGTTTCCAATTCGCAAGGAGAACTTACAGTACTTAAACTCACATGGAAATTACCCCCAGAGGTAAAGGTATGCTTTGGATGCAAATCCGTTGAAGTAGTGCCATCCCCAAAATCCCACATTATTTGATCGGAACCCGGTATTAATATTCCATCTAAATCATAACTTTCTATACAATTTGTAAAACTTTCAAACTTTACCACAGATTTATCACAATCAACTTGTGATAAAATGGTATAAGTATAGTTTAAGGTAGCATCGTCATAAACATCAACATATAATTGATGTCTAATAATAGTGGGCGATTGTTTTAATTTGATAGTAACCAAGTACCTTCCTGCTTTGCAAAATTTATGCATTACAAATTTATCTTTAGATGTTAAGGGACTAGTACCATCACCCCATTCCCAAATGGTTTCTAAATCGCAATCTTTTCTAAATTTGAAATTTCCGCAACCATAATCATTTACTAATTGAATTTGGTAGCTATTACATAAAACCTCTGTGGGTACTTGTGCTTCTGCGAGTTGATAAAAACTCAGGAAAATAATAATTAATAAGAATTTTAATTTCATAAAATTGGGTTTAAGTTTAACAGTTTATTTGTTAACTAACCTAGGAGTTCTTATAATTATAATTAATTACAGATAAGTATAAATTATAATTAATCGTTATTCATCATTTGATAATAATCTTATCAGAAATTCTCGTTGAGCAACAATGTTATTTAATACCAATTTCACATAATCTGATTTTACTTTATTTTTTGATTTATCGAGTATATCTTCATCATCAATATAAAAAAAAGAAGGGATTTTATTTGTGCGTATATAATCTGCATTTACCTGTAAAATATGGGCTATTAAGAGGTAGTTAGCATCAGAAGTTCTTGAATATCCTTTTTCTATTTTGCAATACGCAGGTTGTGAAATTTTAAGTCGTTTTGCCATGTATTCTTGACTTAATCCTCTTATTTCTCGCAGTTGTTTTATTGTAATATTAACCAACATGTTTGTCTAAATTTTTAATTAATTTAAGCATAAACATTGCATTTAAAATAACTAGGAATGCTGTATTCTTTATTGGTAATTTCTATAAAAAAGAAAGGTTGTTCTATTTAAATAGAACAACCTTTCTTACTATAGGTATTGAATATTATATTTTTTATCTCGCCGTTTTTACCTTCGCTCCCAACTCCGATAAAATAGCATACAAACCAAAGTTCGTTCTGTTCACATAAATAAAATGCTTCACCCCTCTCGCTTGTTTAAACTCTGGCATCCTACTAATCATCTCGCCAAACTCGTATAACTTTTGCATGTATTGTTGATCGGCAAAATCAAAAGTATCTTTCATGTATGGCTCTGCAAATAATCTTATTAATTTGGTGTACCAACTCACATAAAATTCAATTGCCTTTGCATCGTCATTTGGCAAGATCATTTCCAATGCTCGGAAACATTCTAGTGTTTTTTCTTTGTTATTAAGTGTGTCTCCTAATATCAACTGAAAATACGGTTCGTAAAAATCAAGTGGCAACTCTTTAATACATCCAAAATCTAATACTCCTAGCTTACCTTCTGGAGTAACTAAAAAATTTCCCGGATGTGGGTCGGCATGCATAGCACGCAAAGTATGTTGTTGGTATTGATAAAAATCCCAAAGCGCTTGGCCTATTACATTACGCTCTTCTTGCGTTGGATTCGTTGCTAAAAATTCCTTTAAATGCAAGCCCTCTATCCAATCCATGGTAATTATTCTTGGGCTCGAGTATTCTGGGTAATAGTTCGGGAAGCTTATATTAGATAGGCTTTTGCAAGCCTCCGCAAATTTTTGCGATTGCTCTACTTCTAATACATAATCGGTTTCTTCGAGCATTTTTTGCTCCACCTCTTTCATGTATACATCTAATTCTTTTTCGCTCATGCCAAGCAAACGAAAAGCAAATGGTTTCACCAATTTTAAATCAGAACTGATGCTTTCTGCTACTCCTGGGTATTGTATTTTAACTGCTAATTTCTTGCCATCTTTAGTAGCTTTGTGTACCTGGCCAATAGATGCTGCGTTGCTCGATTTTATTTCGAAGGTATCAAATATTTTATCGGGTGTTTTACCAAAATATTTACTAAAAGTTCTTACAATTAAGGGCCCCGAAAGTGGTGGGGCATTGTATTGCGATTTAGAAAACTGATCGACGTATGCTTTTGGTAAAATACTTTTATCCATGCTCAACATTTGAGCAACTTTTAAAGCAGAACCTTTTAGCTCGCTAAGAGATTGGTAAATGTCTTGCGCGTTATCGTTATTTAATTCTTCTTTGCTTAACTCCGGATCGAAGAGCTTTTTAGTATAATGCTTCAGATAATTCCCACCTACTTTAATTCCTGTTTTAATAAACTTTGCCGATCGTTCTACTTTACCTGTTGCAATACTGTCTTGCTCTTTCATTTGTATTTATTTTTTAAAGGCTACGTTGCGCCATAGAAACTTGCCATACTCCACCATGCTGTCTAAAGGCGATTGTGCCATTAAATCGAAGGTTATGTTCACTCCTTTTTCTATTGCTTCGTCTGTTTTCTCAAACTCTGTACTGTTATCATCAATCCAAAAATGAATGATGAAAATTAATTGCACCCAAAGTGCGTCTTTGTATTTATCACTAATAAATTTTCTGTCGATAATTTCACCACCACTAATGCCTTCTTGTATTACATCGTTCGCAAATTCTTCGAACATTGTTTTGAAATCAGATAAATAAACCGGATTCGAAAATTGTATTTTTGATGTATTCTTAAAGCACCATGTAACATAACTACGATGAGCCTTTAAATGTTCTACTAATCCGTAATAAAATGCTAATATTTTTTCTCGAGCAGAATATCCCGCAAAAACATCTTGTGTTTTAATGGTGTCTAAGGTATGGTTAAAGAAAGCACGCCATGCGCTAGCTTCTACAGCATCAAAAGTGCTAAAGTGTTTGTAAAAATCTTCCTCGGGCAAGTCTAATTCTTTCATAAAAACATACACGGTAGAAGGGCGCTCCCCTTTGCTTAATACATAATCAATATATGAAGCTCTTATTTTTTCTTTTTGATCTTTGTTTGGCATACTATTTTTTTTCTTACAAATCTATCTAAATAATTGAATAATTAATCGGAATCTTTGAGCGTAGCATACGGGTATCTGGTTAAATGATTCGCCTTCAAATATCCATCAAGCCCTAAACTTGCAATACTTCCCAACTCTTCTATATGAACGTATCCATCTTCCTCAATCATACAATCTCCGATAAATATTTCTTGTATTTCTCCAATTACTAAACTAGTGCCGTTTAGTGGTATTGGAATAATTTCAACCAACTTCAAAGTCATCTTTAAAAGCGACTCTTCTACATAAGGTGCTGTAGAAACCTCTGATGCTAGTTCTGTTAATCCTACTTCTGTAAACTCAGAAGTATTGGCATCGTATTTTGCACTGCTTTGGTGTGCTTGCTTTAATATTTCTTCGTGTACCTGGTTTAAGGTGTAATAACCTGTTTCCTTAACATTTTTTAGTGTTTGATGTTCCTCTGTTTGAGGCCTAGCAATCATACCTAAATAAGGAGGATTCGATCCAATGTGTACAATAGAATTGAATGGTGCTAAGTTGCTTATGCCAGATAAACTTCGTGTACCTACAAGGTTTAAACTTCTATATCCAGAAATTGAATTGATAAAAGTAGCACGAAATCTATTCTGCATACTTTCAATATCACTTCTAGTAATTTTCATGTTTGTAAAATTTATATCAGATCGCCTGATGATTAAATGGCTGCAGAACCATTTCCGACACAACTCCCGAACTTGGCTGTTGGCATAAAAACCAAATTGATTTCGCTGCTTCTTCTGCAGTTACAAATTTATCCTTTTGTACGCGTAAATCAATGGTATCCCAAAAAGGTGTATCGGTTCCACCTAAGAATATATTCGTTATTCTGATGTCTGTTCTTTTCAATTCTTCACGAATCGACTTCATCATGCCATTTAAGCCATATTTAGAGGCCGAATAAGCTGCCGCTCCTGCCATTGGGGTTTTACCCAGCACTCCGGGTAAATTAATAATTAGCCCTGTTTTCTTAGCTTTCATCGGTTCTAAAAAAGCTTTCATTAAATAAAAAGCTCCAACTAAATTAACTTGCAGAGATTCCATGAAGTCGTCTTCGGTAAGCAATTCCATCGGTTTAATAATTCCTTTACCAGTTGCATTTATTAAAATATCAATACTCGAAATTTTTGAATGTATACTAGATGCAGCATTTTTTACATCCTCAAATTTTCTAACATCAACCGTAAATAAATTTTCTGAAGGCACTGATAATTCTGTACCTAATAATTCTAGTTTAGCACGATCTCTTGCTGCTAAAAATAAAACAGCGCCACTTTGTTTTAATAACCTTGCGGTTGCTGAGCCTATTCCACCTGTAGCTCCAATTATCAATACATTTTTTTCTTTTAAACTCTCCATTATCCTTTTAATTCTATGTATGATAAAAATTCTTTACGTACATCTTGATCGTTGAACTTACCGGTATATTCGGCAGTTACTGTGCTACTGTTTACATCAGTAACTCCTCTTGATGAAACACATAAATGATGTGCATCTATTACTACTGCAACATCGTCTGTTCCTAAAACAGTTTTAAGCTCGTTAGCAATTTGTTTAGTTAAACGCTCTTGCACTTGTGGACGTTGTGCATAGTATTGTACAATGCGATTTATTTTTGATAAACCAATTACTTGCCCTGCTGAAATATATGCCACATGCACCTTTCCAATAATTGGCACAAAATGATGTTCACAATTGCTATACATAGTGATGTTTTTTTCTACCAACATCTGATTGTATTTATACTTATTGTCGAACATTGAGATTTTAGGTTTGTTCGCAGGATTTAGCCCACTAAAAATTTCTTTCACATACATTTTAGCAACGCGGTGTGGTGTTCCATTCAAACTATCGTCTGTTAAGTCTAAACCTAAAATATTCATTATCTCACGAAAATGCTTTTCAATCATTTCTATTTTCAGATCATCATCCATTTCAAAGGCATCTGCTCTCAATGGCGTATCAGCTGAAGATGAAACGTGTTCGTCGCCCATAAAGTCGATCATTTCTGATGAACTGAGCTTTTGTTTTTCAATTGATTTAAGTTCTGACATATTTACTTTTTATGTAGTGTAATAACAATAGGACCCTAATCTTGTTTAACTTTTATGCTATAAATATTAAACAGAATTGAAAAACAGAATGCTTTAGATTTTGTTTGAAATACGATGAAAATGGTTAAAAAGGGAGATTTACCTAGTAAAACATGCAAAAGCTGCCTCAAACCCTTCACTTGGCGAAAAAAATGGGCGAAAGATTGGGAGCAGGTATTGTATTGTAGCGAGCGATGTAAGAAAAATAAATAAAATGACAGATAAGAGAACATTAGTTTGGTTTCGAAACGATCTAAGAATTCACGATCATCAACCCTTGATGGAAGCGATTAAAAAATCGGAGTGCATTGTACCTGTATTTTGCATTGACCCTCGTTGGCAAGAGACTACATCATTAGGTACTTTAAAAGTAGGTTTTCATCGATTTCAGTTTTTGTTAGAAAGTTTAACTGATTTAAAACACACCTTAAAAAAAATAGGTGGCGACCTTTTAATCAAAATAGGTAAACCCGAAGACATCATTCCTCAGCTTTGCACAGAGTATGGTGTACAAGCTGTATACGCATTCAAAGAAGTAGCATCCGAAGAAGTTAAAATAGGAGACCAATTAGAATCAAATTTATGGAAACACAAAATTCCATTGAATTTATATTTAGGCAATACCTTATACAATAAAGAAGATTTACCTTTTCCTATTAAAGACATCCCAGATGTATTTAGCAATTTTAGAAAAAGAACTGAACGTGATTCGTTTGTTAGAGAAGTTGTAGAAAGTCCGAAGAAAATTAAAGTGCCAAACAATTTAGAAAAAACACATGTACCCAAAATTTGTGAGTTAGGATTTAATGAAAAAAATAGTAAAATAAAATCTGAATTTTTTATAGGTGGAGAAAGTGCTGGTTTAAAACGTATGCATGAATATTTCTGGGAAAAAGATTTATTAAAAGATTATAAAAACACAAGAAATGGATTATTGGGAGATGATTATTCAAGCAAATTTTCTCCGTGGTTATCATTTGGTTGCCTATCGCCTAGAAAGGTATATTGGGAAATAAAAAAATATGAAAAAGAACGCGTCGAAAACGATTCTACATATTGGCTCATATTTGAATTATTATGGAGAGATTATTTCCGATTTATGTTTAAAAAATATGGGAATGCATTGTTTAGAGAAGATGGAATAAAAAAAGTAAAACGAACAAACATCTCTGCAAACGAAAATGAATTATTTAAAAAATGGAAAGAGGGTAAAACGGGTATTCCATTTATTGATGCGAACATGTTAGAATTAAAAAGCACCGGTTTTATGAGCAATCGCGGTCGACAAAATGTAGCAAGTTTTTTAATCAACGATTTACATGTAACATGGACCAAAGGTGCGGCGTGGTTTGAAGAAAATTTAATTGATTACAACCCTGCATCCAATTGGGGCAATTGGGCCTATTTAGCAGGCGTGGGTAACGACCCAAAAGAAGAACGATATTTCAATGTAATTAAACAGGCGTATGATTATGACGCAAAGGGCGACTATGTAAAACATTGGTTTCCGGAGTTGAAAAATTTACCAAAGCAATACATACATCAACCATGGGTAATGAAGGATTCTGAACAAGAAACTTATGAAGTAATTGTTGGCGAAAGTTTCCCTGCCCCTATAGTAAAGCTAAAATCATTAAGTTATTAAGATGGTTTTACGATTAATATTAGGTGATCAATTAAACAGTAATCATTCTTGGTTTCATCAAAAAAATAAAGACGTATTGTATGTGATGTTTGAATTGAAGCAAGAGCAACAATACGTGAAGCATCATATCCAAAAAATTATTGCATTCTTTTCTGCTATGCGAAATTTCGCAAATCATTTACAAGAAAATGGTCATCAAATTAAATATTACAAGATAGGTGATGTAGATAACAATGGCGACTTGTGTTTGATGTTAAAAAAAATAATCGAAGAAAATAACATTACTAAATTAGAATATCAATTACCGGATGAGTATCGTTTATATCTACAACTTAAAACATTTTGCGATGCATTAGGTATAGACACAAGCACATCAGATACCGAACATTTCTTAACTGAAAGAGAAGACTTAAAAAACTTTTTTAAAGGGAAGAAAACCAGGCTTATGGAAAGTTTCTATAGAAATATGCGAAAGAAACTAAACATCTTAATGGATAAAGATGAACCAATGGGTGGCAAATGGAATTTCGATCATGAGAACAGAAAATCGTTTGACAATAAAGTAGCGTTACCAAATATAAATTTTCACAAGAAAAATATCGAAAACATCAAAAGAGAAATAGATGAAGCAGGTGTAAAATACTTTGGAAATATTGACGAACAAAATTTTAATTGGCCAAGTACAAGAACAGAAAGTTTAACAGATTTCAAGGACTTTTTAGAAAAAAGGTTGATTCATTTCGGCACGTATGAAGATGCGATGCTTACACAGCATAATTTGTTATTTCATTCGAGAATTTCGTTTGCGCTAAATTGTAAATTAATAAGCCCGGCCGAAATCGCAAGTTTAACGGTTCAACATTGGGAGAAACACAAAGAGAAAATTAGCATTGCACAAGTGGAGGGTTTTATTAGGCAAGTAATTGGTTGGAGAGAATTCATTAGAGGAATATATTGGGAATACATGCCTACATACAAAACACTCAATTATTTAAATGCAGAGAATAAACTGCCTGATTGGTTTTGGACCGGCGATACAAAAATGAATTGCATGAAAAATTGCATTCAGAATTCGTTAGATAATGCATATGCACACCATATACAACGGTTAATGGTAATTGGGAATTTCAGTTTGTTAGCAGGCTTACATCCTGATGAAGTTGACCAATGGTATTTAGGAGTATATGCAGACGCTATAGAATGGGTGGAACTACCGAATACACGAGGCATGAGCCAATTTGCGGATGGTGGAATTGTAGGCACTAAACCTTATGTTTCGTCGGCAAATTACATTTCTAAAATGAGCAACTATTGCAAAGGTTGTCATTATAATGCAAAGGAAAAAACGAGCGAAAACGCTTGCCCATTCAATAGCTTATATTGGAATTTTTACGATTTACATAGAAGTAAATTCGAGAAAAACCCGAGGGTAGGCATGGTTTACATGTTGTGGAATAAAATGAAGTCCGAAGACAAATCAGCAATTTTAACTAAAGCAGAAAGTATATTAGAAAATTTAGAGAATCTATAAAAACTTACTCTGCAAGATTTGCTGTTTTTAACAATTCTTTTTGGTCGATAATTTTAATTTTTTTACCCACAAATTCTACCATTTTACCCGATTTGAATTCGGATAATAACCTAATAGCAGTTTCGGTTGCAGTTCCTACAAGCGTTGCAATTTCTTCACGAGATAAACTTACGGTTAGCGTTTCTCCATCTTCTTCTACCCCGTAAATTTCTTTTAAAAACAAAAGTGCTTCGGCCATTCGCTCGCGAACGGTTTTTTGTGCTAAATGTAAGATTGTATTTTCTGCTTGACGTAAATTTTTAGAAAGCAATTGAATGATTTGCATGGAGAGGTCTTTGTTTTTTTCAACCAATTCTAGAAATACATTTTTAGGGATGAAACAAATAGAAGTATCGTCTAATGCTGTTGCGCTGCAATTATAAGCTTCCCCGCTTAATAAAGATCGATAACCTACCACATCCCCTTCTTTTGCTAATCGTACTATTTGCTCACGACCTTCTGTACCCATTTGGTGAATTTTTATTTTACCATTGTTTACACAAAAAATACCATGAGGGTATGCGCCTTCTGTAAATAACTGTTGTCCTTTTTGAACAGACTGGCACCACTTGTTTTGATTTACTAATTGCAAATCATCTTTGGTTAGATTACAAAAAACAGAGCTAAATCGCGCAGAGCAATGCTCACAATCTATATGGGCTTCTTCTTTTCTAGACATTTTGGGGTGTATCTAATGCATTCAAATATAAGAATAAAAAAGTACGATAGAATAGCTCTAATCTACATTTTTAAGCAAAATAGTCTGAATGTACTGCTCTTGCGATTTCTTATCTAATAGCGGACTCATGTAATGATCTACATTTACGCCTCTCCCATTATCTGGCACGCCAGGAAAATAGCTAATGTACTGTAATGGCAAACGAAGTTTTATTTTGCTTAGAGGCAATTCTACTTCAGGATACGTTCTGCCATTGTTTCCTGTATATGTACCGCCAGATTCTGATCCAATAATTTGAGCATTGTAATAATATTTTAAATAAGAGGCTACTAAACTACTTGCAGAAACAGAAATTCCATCTGTAATCACCACCACTTGGGGTTTGAATTTTGAAACATTTAGCGTTTTATAAGTATTTCTATAATATTTCTTTCCATTATCATCATTCCATCTTTGACCGGTTGGCAACACATCATAGAGAAATAAACCTAAAATATATTGTGCTTTACCTTTTATAGATAAGTAAGGGAAAACTTTTGACTTACGTCTTTCAGCATACATGTATAAATCTTTGTCGATTATATTGTTTAAAAGATGAAAGGCATGATAAATATTCCCTCCTGGGTTATTTCGCAAATCAATAACCAATTGCTTTACAGAATCGCGTTGCATATCTGCGACAATTTTTTTATAAAATGTTGTATTTTTTTTCTTGAATGAGTTAATTCTTAATACTCGAGTGTCTGGGATGTTTTTAATTTTATAGAATTTAACAGCACTCATAGTATCTAATACAGTTGCACCTTCCCAATCGTACATTTTATATTTAACACTAACTTTTTTGGTACGCTCTACATTTATTTCTTTTTCATTTTTTCCTTCTAAAATAGTAAAACTTACTGTTTCTGGAACATTGTAAAATACATTATAAAAAGTATTAAAATTTCTAGAGAGGTATGCTTCTGTAAAATTTTGCCCATAGCCATCACCAGACCTTGTCATTAACATCCTGTCCACAATTTCTATGCTCGGCACTTTGTTAATACTTATTATTCTGTATAAAATTGTATCACTAGAACTTGCAAAACCTCTAGCATATAATTTATTATGATGAACAATAAAATTCAAATTAAATACAGAAGTTGTATTTCTTTTATATCCTGTTGTGATGTTTGTATGTACACATCTGGTGGTTGCAACTAAAATACTTGCAATTTCTGCAAAATCAGAAACGGAAATAGAATCAACTATACGAGCATCTAAAAATTTATAAATATTTTCAAATTCATTTTCTTTCGTATATCTATATACAGATGGGTGGGTATTTATTAAGGTTTCGTAGCAGAATTTCAAATCTGATTTAGCTTGCTCTTTCGACAATTTCTGAGCATTAGAAACTAATGCACTAAATGTTAGTATGCACAACAGTGCTAGAATTGTTTTTTTCATTTTTAAATTTAAAAATTTTAATAAAGTACTCAAAAAAAATCCTCCGTTTAAAGCGGAGGATTATTATTTATACACCTAACAACAAACGTTGTGGATCTTCTAAATATTGTTTCACTCTCACTAAAAATCCAACCGATTCTCTACCATCAATAATACGATGATCGTAAGAAAGCGCAACATACATCATAGGTCTTATTACCACCTGACCATTAATAGCTACGGGCCTTTCCACAATGTTATGCATTCCTAAAATGGCAGATTGTGGTGCATTTATAATTGGAGTAGACATCATAGAACCAAACACGCCACCATTGGTAATGGTAAAAGTTCCACCTGTCATTTCTTCTATTGTTAATTTATTTTCGCGAGCTTTTAAAGCTAAATCTGAAACTGCTTTTTCTATGCCTGCTAAGCTTAGCGACTCTGCATTTCTAATCACAGGAACTACTAATCCTTTTGGTGCAGATACTGCAATTGATACATCCGCATAATCATGGTATAAAATTTCATCTCCATTAATTTGAGCATTTACAGCAGGGAATTCTTTTAATGCTTCGCAAACCGCTTTTGTAAAAAATGACATAAAACCTAAGCCAACACCGTATTTTTCTTTAAACTTATCTTTATACTTAGCTCTAATATCCATTATAGGCTGCATATCTACTTCGTTAAAAGTAGTGAGCATAGCTGTTTCATTTTTTACAGCTACCAAACGCTTAGCAACTGTTTTGCGTAGCGACGACATTTTCTCTGAACGAGCATTTCTAGCGCCAGCAATTACAGGCATTGCTGCAGTTGTTGGAGCTGATGTTTTTGTTACAGGAGTAGCTTTAGGAGCGCTAGCACTTAAGGCATCTTCTTTTGTAATTCTTCCGTTTCTACCTGTGCCTTCTACATCCGCAGGATTTATTCCTTTTTCTGCTAAAACTTTAGCGGCAACTGGTGATGGGTGTCCGCTTGCATAATTCGCAGTTGTGGTAGTTTCAGATTCTTTTACCGACTCAGTTTTTTGCTCAGCAGGTTTTTCTGATTTAGCAGGAGCCGCTTTTGCATTTGTATCAATTTCGCAAACTATTGCACCAATTGCTAATGTATCCCCTTCTGATGCTTTTGTTTTTAAAACACCTGCTTGTTCAGCAGTTAATTCAAATGTTGCTTTATCAGATTCTAATTCTGCAATTATTTCATCCATTTCTACATAGTCTCCATCGTTTTTTATCCAACGAGATAATGTAACTTCTGCAATTGATTCTCCTACTGGTGGTATTTTTATTTCTAATGCCATTTTTATATTTGTTAATTGTGAATTCGTTAATTTGTGAATTCGCTAATTCGTATTTATTTATCGTTTGTAAATGCTTTGTATAAAATATAATCTTGTTGAGATAAATGCTGTTTGTTGTATCCTGTTGCGGTACTGCTACTTTCTTTTCTAGAAATAACTTCGATATTTTCTTTACGCATTTTACGAACAAGGTATGGCCAAACGCCCATATTTGCTGGCTCTTCTTGTACCCAGAAAATTTCTTGAGTTTTATTGTATTTTTTCTTTAATGCTTCTAGTTGATCAACAGGTAATGGGAAAATCTGTTCCATTCTAATAATGGCTACATCTTTTTCTCTGCCTTCTTTTATTCTTCTTTCTAATAAATCGTAATAAATTTTACCTGAACATAATAACACACGTTTTACATCTTTTGCTATCACACTTGCATCATCAATAATCTCTTGGAAATTTCCTTTCGTAAATTCTGAAACTTCGCTAACACAAGCTGGGAGTCTTAATAAACTTTTAGGAGTAAACACTACTAATGGTTTACGGAACGGACGAATCATTTGACGGCGCATTAAATGGAAAAAGTTTGCAGGTGTGCTACACATTGCAACTTGTATGTTATCGTTAGCGCAAGCTTCTAAGAAACGTTCAATTCTACCAGATGAATGTTCCGGTCCTTGCCCTTCATACCCATGAGGTAATAACATTACTAATCCGTTTGATCGGCGCCATTTGAATTCGGCACTGGTTACAAATTGATCAATAATTATTTGAGCTCCGTTGAAGAAGTCGCCAAATTGTGCTTCCCAAATAGTAAGTGTATTTGGCGATGCCATTGCATAGCCATATTCAAATCCTAATACTCCGTATTCAGATAAATGTGAATTGTAAATGTTAAATGCATTTGGTTTATCAACTACATTTTGCAAAGGAATATACTCTTCTTCTGAGTCTTCAATTTTTACTACTGCATGTCTGTGAGAGAAAGTTCCTCTTTCAACATCTTGCCCACTTAAACGTATGTCGTACCCTTCATCAACCAAGGTTGCATACGACATTAATTCTGCCATTGCCCAATCGAAGGTTTTGGTTTCTAACACCATCTTTTTACGTTCGGCAAATAATCGTTCAATTTTAGTTAAGAACTTTTTATCGCTTGGTAAGCTTGCAATTTTTTCTGCAATTTTTAAGAATTTTTTCTCCTCTACTTTTGTATTAAAAGTAGTTTTAAAATCTTCGGGAGTAGAGAACCTGAAATTTTTCCATGAGCCCTGAAACAATGGCTCTACCATGGTTGTATTTTCTTGCTTCGCTTCGTTCAATCTGTCTTGCAAATGTTGACGAAATTCGCGATCCATTTCTTTTGCCATTTCCGCATCAATAGAACCTTGCTCTGCTAATTTCTTTTGATAAATTTCTCTAGGATTCGGATGTTTCTCAATTGCTTTGTATAATAATGGTTGAGTAAAACGAGGTTCGTCCGACTCATTATGACCATATCTTCGGTAACATAAAATATCTATGAACACATCTGTATGGTACATCTGGCGATATTCTACAGCCATTTCTACTGCATGTACTAAGGCTTCTACATCGTCTCCATTTACATGGAATACTGGCGATAAAGTTGTTTTAGCAACGTCGGTACAATACGTACTCGATCTCGCATCTTTATAATTTGTAGTGAAACCAATTTGGTTATTAATTACAAGATGGATGGTTCCACCTGTTTTATACCCATCCAGTTTCGACATTTGTAAGACTTCATACACAATGCCTTGACCTGCCACAGAAGCATCTCCGTGTATTAAAATTGGAGCGATGCTTTGTAAGTTATTTTCGTATTTATGATCAATCTTTGCACGCACCATTCCTTCTACCACAGGGTCTACTGCTTCAAGGTGTGAAGGATTTGGTGATAAGCTTAAATGCACTTCTTTGCCTTTTGATGTTTTAATATCTGTTGAATATCCCAAATGGTATTTCACATCGCCACCAAATGGATCGTCAGGATTAAATTTTCCTTCAAACTCTTTAAAAATTTCTTTATATGTTTTATTCATGATGTTGGCCAACACATTTAATCTACCACGGTGTGCCATGCCAATCACAAATTCTTTTAAGCCAAGTTCTGCACCTTTTTCAACTACTGCATTTAAAGCAGGAATAAGTGTTTCGGCACCTTCTAATGAAAATCTTTTTTGACCTAAGAATTTTGTGCCTAAGAAATTTTCGAAAATTACTGCTTGATTTAATTTTCCTAAAATTTGTTTTTTCTCTTCAACACTAAATTTAGGAGTATTGCGTGTAGATTCTAATCTGTCTAAAAACCATTTAATTCTGTCGGGGTGACGAATGAACATAAACTCTACACCAATAGATTGGCAATAGGTTTCTTCCAAAAGTTGAATAATGTCTTTAAGCTTCGCTGGGCCAATGCCAATTTCAACACCTGCATTAAATACAATTTCTAAATCTGCATCGCTTAAGCCCCATTGTGATATTTCCTTACCAGGGAAATATTTACGACGCTCGCGCACTGGGTTTGTTTTTGTGAACAAATGCCCGCGTGTTCTGTAACCATTAATTAAATTTAATACTCCAATTTCTTTTAAGAAATGTTCGGGAGTTTCCATGGTAATGTTAGAGGCATCGCCACTTCTACCAAGTTCAAAACCTTCAAAAAATTTCTGCCATCCAAAATCTACCGATTCAGGGTCCTGCTTGTACGATTCGTATAGTGACTCAACATAGGCTGCTGAGTTGGGGTTCAAATATGTTAATTTATCCATCTTATTAAAAAACACTGCAAAATTACAAATTTATATAGGTTTTAAAGGCAATTTCGAAGAATTATTGCTAAATAAGTAATGATTAAGATTCGATTGAAAAACCTGATAATTAGGCGATTTCGAAATTTAATTCGTTTAGGAATGAAAGCAAGCTTGGTATTTCGTTTAAAAATACAATGTTTTTAAATTTAATTAAGTCTGTTCCTTGTATTCTTCCACCTGCTAATATCACTTGGTTGTTCGGAAAATTACTCGCAAATAAGTTTAACATTTTGTCGGCCTCTTCTTCTTGTAAAGAATTGGTTAATATTGAAAAAATATAGTCGGGTTGGTAAGATTTAAACACATCCTTTACATAACTAACTGTTAAACTCTGCCCTAAATACAAGACCTCATGACCATGAGATTTAATGATATAATATGCAAATAGCAATGCAATTTCGTGGTACTCTCCATCGGGTAAAAAGAGTAAAAATTTCTTCGGATTTTCGATTTCTTGGGGTTTCAAAGAATCGATCGCAACAGTTAACCTCTGCTTAATTAATGAAGAAGCAAAATGTTCTTGAGCAGGATTCATCATTCCTGTTTGCCATAATACACCAATGTTTTGCAAAAAAGGATACACCACCTGAAGTACAGCCAGCTCTAATCCAACTTTTTTGATGCAAGAAGATAACTCCTTTTTGAAGAGTTTTTCATTGAAGCTTAAGGCTTGAGTAGTTAATGTTTTAATGTAACAAGAATAGCTGGAGTCGTTATGTGATATTTCATGAACTTTATTGGACATTTCATCGGCCGACATTTTGGCGATTTCAGAAATTTTGTAGCCATGGTCATTTAAGGTTGCTACATTCAACAACAATCTCAAGTCATCGTCGCTGTAGAAACGAATATTGGTATCTGTACGTTTGGTCACTAAAAAATCATATCGCTGTTCCCATATACGTATAGTATGGGATTTAATTCCTGTAATGGTTTCGATATCTTTTATTGAAAACTTATTCATGCTAGACCTACTAACATTTACAGATACAATTAGTTTTAACTAAATGAGATTATACTCGTAAGCGTACTTTATGAGGCCTACAATGCCTTTAGTATTGGTTTTTCTGAATATATTTTTTCGATGAGTCTCCACCGTTCGCTCGCTAATAAAGAGTTCTGTTGCAATTTGAACATTGCTATATTCTTTGGTAATTAGTTTTAAAATTTCTTTTTCTCTAAATGTTAGGGTAACTGCGGTTTTTTTCACCTGTTCACGATCATTGTCACTCATCATTCGCATCATTTCATTGGTTACTTCGTCGCCGAAATAGATACCACCTGAAGCAATTTTTGTTAAAGCACCTACCAATTCCTCTTTACCAGTATTTTTTAATATGTAACCAGATACTCCTGCATCAACCATTTCTCTAATGGTTTGCTTCTCAGAGAACATCGAAAGTGTTAGTACTTTGATATCAGGATAATCAGATTTTATCTTTTGAGTGAGTTCTATCCCGTTCATGTCTGGCATAGAAATGTCTGTAACAACAATGTCAACCGGCGTTTTTTTAAGCTCTTCTAATGCTTGATTTCCATTATGTGCTTCTGCAACTATTTGAAAACTAGGAACATCTTGCAACAATGCTCTTATGCCATCTAATAACATTTGATGATCGTCAACAATTAATAACCTGGCGGCTAAAAGCATAATATAGAGTTAAAGTATCTATCGACTAAAATAGAGAATAAGTTATGAATATCAAAAAATTAAAAAATCGATTATAGATTTGTTTTTATTTCAAAACTATTGAGGTATAATACTTGATGATAACTCTAAAAGGCTTGTCTCTGCTAACTTATACTGATACAATGCATTTACGTACCTACTGTTTGCTTCAATAAAAGATCGTTGTGCTTCTCTAAGTTGTAAAGAAGAAATGCCTCCCAATCGAAATTTTTCTATGCTTATATCTATGTTTCTTTTAGCAACCGTTTGGTTTTCTCTCTCTAACTTTAAAAGCTCTAAATTATTCTGATAACTGGTAAGCAAAACATTCCAATTTGCTTCCACCGATAACTTTGCGGCTTCATAACTTAAGTTGGCAGTTTGTGCTTGAATTTTAGCGATTTTCTCCCTTTTACTTTGCAACAATCCGTTAAAAATATTTACACTCGCAGTTACACCATAATTTAAGCCCAATGTTCTATTTTCTGTAAAGAAACCTGCTTCAGCATTTGTATTTGAATAGTTATAACCTGAATTTAACCTAATCGTTGGGTACCTATCTGCCGACACTTCTTTAACGCTTAACTCGGCAATTCTTTGTTGACTTTTAGCATTTAATAAAACAGGATTTTGTGCAAGTACTTTGTTGTACAACTCTTCTGTATTTAATACCTGGTTCGTAGGAATACTGTCTGTGAGAATTACGTCATCCGTTACTGGTAAAATCAATAATTCATTCAACCTAATTTTTAAATTTTTTAAATTTTCTTGTTGACGGATGTAAGCACTCAAATCAGTGTTATAATCTACTTTCGCATTTAGTAAATCAAGCGTTGAACCAGAACCAACTTCTGATTTATTCTCTGCAATTTCTAATCTCTTTTTAGAAACCGCTAAGGCATCGGTACTTGCTTTTAATTGTACTTGCGAAGCAACAATTGCATAATAATTTATAATGATGTCGGCCAAAACCCCTTGTACCATTGCTTTTGCGTTCACCTCACCCATTCTCTCCAATTCTTTCACACGATCATAAGAAGCAAACATTTTTAATCCATCAAACAAAATCCAAGAAAGTTGTACCCCAGCAGTTTGTTGTGTAGTTGCAGCATTGTCACGCTCTTGTATGGCACCAGTAACAAATACCTGACGAGTATCTACGGTACTTTTGTTTAGGCCTGCGGTAGCATCTATTCTAGGCAAGAGTGTTGAAATTGCTGCCTTTCTATTTTGTTCTGTAATTTCAAAATCGTTATTAGAAAGTTGTATCGAATAGTTATTCTGCAAACCAATTTCTACAGCCTTGCGTAATGTAAGTGTTTGTTGAGCGATACTTGCATTACTACTAAATATGATTAAAAAAGATATAAAATATTTCATCCTGTTAATTCTCCAAAGCTTTATAATCATTAGTATCTAACTTTTTAGTACGCGACATAAACGTGTACACAGCAGGCACTACATATAAGGTTAATATTAATGAAAATATGGTTCCTCCAATAATTACAATACCCATTCCTATTCTACTTTTAGCTGCTGCACCGAGCGACATTGCAATTGGTAAGGCTCCAAGCGCAATAGCCAAACTTGTCATTAAAATAGGGCGTAAACGTGCAGTAGATGCTTCTCTTATAGCTTGTGCCATTGGCTTACCTTGTAGTTTTAATTGATTGGCAAATTCTACAATTAAAATTCCATTTTTAGTTACCAAACCAATCAACATTATAATGCCTATTTGACTAAATATATTTAAAGTTTGATCAAAGATCCATAATGAAAACACAGCACCAGCAATTGCTAGTGGCACTGTAATCATGATAATAAAGGGGTCTATAAAACTTTCGAATTGCGCGGCTAATATTAAATAGATTAATATTAGTGAAAGCATAAATGCAAATAAAATGTTCGAAGAACTTTCGGCAAAATCTCTAGATGATCCTGCCAATGCGGTAGAAAACGATTCATCTAATACTTCTTCTGCGACTTTATCCATTACCTTAATTCCATCGCCAATGGTTTTACCTGGTGCTAGAGCTGCAGATACTGTAGCCGACATAAACCTATTGTTGTGGTATAATTGAGGAGGGCTACTTTCTTCTGTCACATCTACCACATTATCTAATTGAATTAATTCGCCAACATTATTTCTTACAAAAATAGAGGTCAAATCTAAAGGTTCATCTCTGTTCACTCTATCAAACTGACCTACTACAGAGTATTGTTTCCCATTCATATTGAAATAAGAAAAACGCTGCCCACTAAAAGCCAACTGTAAGGTTTGTGCAATATCAATAATTGAAATGCCTAAACTCTTTGCCTTCTCTCTGTTAATAGATACAGAAAGTTCGGGCTTGTTAAATTTCAAGTCTACATCTACCATGGTAAACGTAGGATCTTGCTGTGCTTTCTCTATAAATTTAGGTAGAAACTCTCTTAACTTTTCAAAATTAGGAGCTTGCAAAACATATTGAACAGGTAAGCCACCTCTTCTACCACCAGAAGAAATTGTTTGTTGTTGAATAACAAATGTTTTTACTTCAGGAATTCTTTTTGTCATTCGAGTTAAAGCATTTGCAATATCTGTTTGTGATCTTTCTCTGTCTTGTGGTTCTGTAATTCTCATACGAGCAAAGCCTGTATTAGAAGCACCCGAACCTGTAAAACCTGGAGAAGTTACTGTTAATGCAATTTTTTTCTCTGGTACCGAATCCATCATTAACTGAGCGATTTTTAGCATGTAAAAATCAGTATATTCAAATGATGCTCCTTCTGGTGCCGACACTTGCATTTGCAGGGCACTGCGATCATCTAAGGGTGCAAGTTCTGATTGTAAGTTTTTCCCAAAAAACCATATCATCCCGAAACACAGTGCAATCAACACAATTGCAATCCATCTAAATTTCAAAAACTTATTAAGAGTTCTGCCGTAAGATTCTACCATGTTTACAAAAAACGGTTCCGACCAATTGTAAAATCTGCTTTTTTTATGCCCAGTTTTCATCAACTTAGCATTTAACATTGGAGTAAGTGTTAAGGAAACAAAGGCAGATATTAACACGGCGGAGGCTATTACAATTCCAAATTCTCTAAATAATCTACCTACAAATCCTTCTAGAAATATTATTGGTAAAAATACAGCAGCCAATGTAATGGAGATAGAAATTACTGCCATAAAAATTTCGTTCGAACCTTTTATTGCAGCCTCTAAAGGAGATAAACCTTCTTCTACTTTCTTAAATATATTTTCGGTAACAACTATTCCATCATCAACAACTAAGCCCGTGGCCAGTACAATTGCTAAAAGGGTAAGTACGTTTACCGAAAAGCCCATAATGTACATTATAAAAAAAGTACCGATTAATGAAACTGGAATATCTATTAAGGGACGAAAGGCAATGCCCCAATCTCTAAAAAATAAATAGATAATTAAAATAACCAGAATTAAAGAAATGATTAATGTTTCGGCTACTTCTGTTACGGATTGGCTGATAAAAATTGTGTTATCTAGCGCAATATTTAAACGATAATCTTTTGGTAAATCTTTTTCAATTTGAGCGTAGCGTTTATGAAATTCTTTTGCAATGTCTAAGTAATTAGCTCCTGGTTGTGGCACCAATGCCAAACCAATCATAGGTATTGCAGACTCACGTAAAATAGTTTCTTCGTTTTCGGGTCCTAGGGCAGCATAACCCACATCCATCAAACGGATCATTTTATCAGCATCAGTTTTAATAATTAAGTTATTAAAATCAGATACACTAACTAAATTACCAGATGTTTTAACGGTAAGTTCTGTAGTGTTTCCTGCAATTTTACCGGATGGTAATTCTATATTTTCTCTGTCGAGTGCATTTTTTACATCTAACGGAGTGAGTTTATACGACGATAATTTTAAGGGATCTAACCATATACGCATGGCATATCTTTTTTGCCCCCATATTTGTATACTGCTTACGCCAGGTATTGTTTGGAGGCGTTGTGCAATAACATTCTCCCCATAATCACTTACCTCTAGTTGCGATCGTGTATCACTTTGCAAAGTCATGGATAATATTGCATCTGAGTTTGCATCTGCTTTTGCAACAACAGGTAAACCATCAATATCTTTAGGCAATGAACGCACTGTTTGCGAAACTTTATCGCGCACATCGTTTGCTGCCTCATCAATATTTTTACTCAAATTAAACTCAACTGTAATTACACTCGACCCTTGATTGCTTGATGATGAAATGTTTTTTATACCATCAATACTGTTAATTGCTTTTTCTAAAGGCTCTGTAATTTGCGACTCAATAATATCTGCGTTTGCTCCTGGATACGAAGTACGTACCGAAACTATTGGTGGATCTATCGATGGGAATTCTCGAACGCCTAAGAATTTATATCCTATTAATCCAAAAAGGATAATAAGCAAATTCATTACGATGGTGAAAACGGGTTTCTTTATACTGGTGGTAGATAAACTCATATTGAATTATTTAATGTTCAAAGTCGAGCCATTTTTTATCGACATAATTCCGGAAGTGATAAGTGTATCACCTACTTTTAAGCCTTCTATAATTTGCACATATTTATCTGTGCGAATACCTGTTTTTACTATTACTTCAGAAGCTGTTTTGTTTTTGCTTAGGTACACTTTTTTGCCTTTTAATATTGGGATAAGTGTTTCGTTTGGAACTAATATGGTATTTTTAATTTCATTTAATTGTAAGGAAACTTTACAAAAAGAACCTGGTGTTAATCGACCATCGTTTTCTGCGATTGCACGTATATTAAGTGTTCTGGTATTTTCATCAATTGATGGGTCTAGCGCGTACACTTTTGCTTTATAAATTTTGGTATTGCCATCGAGTGTGAATTCTATTTCTGCATTTTTATTTATAAAACTCGAATATTTTTCTGGCACTGAAAACGTAATTTTCACTCTATCATCTTTTACTAATTTGGCAATTGTAGTATTTGGTGTTATATAATCACCTGCAGAAATCATTCTTAATCCTACAGAACCTGCAAAAGGAGCACGTATTTCTGTTTTTGCAAATTGTGCTTTTAATAAAGCCAATTCAGCTTTCATAGATTGTAATTCTGTAAATACTAAATCATACTCTTGCTGTGAAATTGCCTCTTTTTTTAACAATGTTTTCTGACGGAATTCTTGTTCCGTTGCTAATTGTAAACGAGCCTGTGCTCTGTCTATTTGTGCCTTTAATTCTTCGTCATTGATTTTTATCAGCAGGTCTCCTTGCTTTACTTTTGATCCCTCTGCAAATAATATTTTCGTGATTTTTCCACTCATTTCTGTTCTCAAATCGATAGATTCTTCCGCTTGAACAGTACCTGTAATTTGTATGGTTTCAGAAATGCTGGTGTCTTTTAAAACGATGTATGTGACCAATTGTGGGGCATTCATCCCTTTTGGAGCCATCTGTTTCTCCGACTTTTTATCATTTGTACAGCTGTATAAAAGTGCTGAAACAATAATTAGTAACGAAAATTTAACTATTAACCTACTGATTTTCATTTATTTGTTGTTTTATTGAAGCAAATTCAAAGATACTATTAAATGTTACAACATAAATACGAACTATGAGTTTTTATAAAAAGAATATAGAGGGGCTTTTCGTATAATTGTGGTATTAATATTAAAATACAACTTATGATGAAAAAAATTATTTTTTTATTTATGATGACGATGGTAGCTAATGAACTAATTGCAGAGAACATTAAATATACATTGAGTTTTGCGGAAGCGCAAGCTCATTATGTTGATGTAGAAATGGAAGTAAGCAGTAATAAAGAACAAGTATTGCTAAAGATGCCCGTATGGGCACCGGGTTCATACTTAGTTAGAGAATTCTCTAGGCATGTAGAAGGGTTTGAAGCTAGTCAGGGTGATAAAAAATTATCTTTCAAAAAAGTAAATAAAAATACTTGGCAAATTCAAAATACGGGAAAGTCTGCTTTTAAAGTAAAGTACAAAGTATATGCATTTGAGTTAACCGTTCGAACAAGTTTTATCGACGAATCTCATGCCTACTTAAATGGCACAAGTATTTTTATGTATGTAGACGGAGCTTTGAAAACTAAACACGAGGTAATAATTAAACCAAATTCTAACTGGAAGAAAATATCATGTTCTTTGCCAACAATAAAAAATAATGCGAACCATTTATTGGCTGATAACTATGATGTGTTAGCTGATTCGCCAATTGAAATAGGTAACCAAGATATTATTGAATTTACTGCAAAAAATGTAAAACACTTTGTAGCAATGGTAGGACCAGGAAACTATGATGCAGAAAAAATTAAAAAAGATTTTACAAAGATTGTAGAGGAAGCGTATTCTGTTTTCGGAACGCACCCTTGCAAGGAATACACTTTTATAGTGCACAATGTGCCAAGTGGCGGCGGAGGATTGGAGCATTTAAACTCTACAACCGTTCAAGTAAACAGAATGGCATATAGTAATGAAAATACGTATCAATCTTTTTTAGGATTAATTGCGCACGAATATTTCCACCTATGGAACGTAAAAAGATTAAGACCTGAAGTTTTGGGCCCGTTTAATTATGATGAAGAAAATTATACCAATATGTTATGGGTTTCTGAAGGCTTTACTGCGTTTTATGACAATTGGTTGGTAAGAAGATCGGGCTTTAGCACACCTGATAAATACTTAGAATTAATTGCAAACGAATATGCTGCACAAACAAATTTACCTGGCGATAAAGTACAATCTGTTGCCGATGCCAGTTTTGATGCATGGATAAAATATTACAGACGCAATGAAAACTCAAATAACTCTCAAGTATCATATTATGATAAAGGCAGCATTGTAGCATCCTTGTTAAACTTAATGATTATTGAACATTCGGGAGCTAAACAGAATTTAGACGATTTAATGAGTTATTTATACAAAGAATACTACGAGAAAAAAGACAAAGGATTTAGCGACGAAGAATTTAAAAAAGCTGCTGAAAAATTTACTGGAAGAGATCTCTCAGAATTCTATAATAAATTTATTTTGGGTACAGAAAGTATAAACTACGAAAGCTACTTATTAATAGCTGGTTTAAAACTCACAAACATCAATGCAACAAAAAATGAGGCATTACTTGGCGCTAACTCTAGTGTGAGTAATGGTAAAGTATTGATTACATCTGTATTAAAAAATACACCAGCATATACAGCAGGTATAAATGTAAATGATGAAATAATCGCCATTGATAATTACAGAGTAGATGATTTAACGAAGATGTTGGGCTATAAAAAACCTGGAGATAAAATAGTGATCACTTTAAGTCGTGACGGGATGCTTAAAAACATTGAAGTTTTATTAGTAAAAAATACGAATGTAAAATATAAAATAGAAAAGCTATCAAACTTAAATCCAGAGCAAGAAGCTGCCTATAAAAAATGGATAAACTAAGCATGGGTAACTAATGTTACATTGTTTGTACCATTGGTTGTTTAAATTTGTAATGTTATGTTCGTATTAAAAAAATACAAAATGGAAATTATTGGAACCTTTGTAGGTGCAGGGCTAGGTTATGCCTATTATTATTTTGTGGGATGCAATAGCGGAACATGTGCTATCACCTCAAAACCTCTAAACAGCACATTATACGGAGCTGTGATGGGCTTATTGTTTTTCAGTAGTATATTAAAATAAAATGGATATGAAGATAAAGTATAGTTTAATACTAGTATTACTACTTGCTACTTTGGGTAGCTGTAGTAAGGGGCAAGGTTCTAAAACAAAGCTTAACGCAACAGAATTTAATGAAAAAATTAAAAGCAGTAAAAATGCAATAGTATTGGATGTGAGAACAGCTGGTGAATTTAATAAAGGTCATTTAGAAAATGCTGTGAACATTGATTGGAATAATAGCAGTTCTGAAAACGAACTTAAAAAACTTGATCCTTCAAAGGAGTATTATGTATACTGCTTAAGTGGAGGTAGAAGTTCTGGGGCAGCAGAATTTATGAGAAACAATGGGATTAAAAATGTATATGAACTAAATGGTGGTATTATGAAATGGAGAGCTGCAGGCTTACCAGAGAATAATGCTAACACAACTAAATCTGGAGAGAGCAGTGGTTTAACAATGGAGGCATACCAGGCATTGTTAAAAAATGATAAAACAGTTGTGATTGATATTTTCGCAGAATGGTGTGGTCCTTGTAAAAAAATGGCACCCTACTTAAACGAAATGCAAAGTACCATGAGCGACAAAGTGGTAATCATTAGAATAGATGCCGACAAAAATGTGGATTTATGCAAGCAATTAAATGTTGACGCATTGCCTACCGTTTACGTATACAAACAAAATAATAAAACATTTGAACACGTTGGCTTTTTAAGTAAAGAAGACTTGATTAAGGAATTATAATCGTATATTTAGAAGTATTGAAAGGCTTGCATACCAAAAATATGCAAGCCTTTTTCATTTCAAACATATTGAATAATACGATGTTATAAGGATGTTATGAAGATACTACTAACAGGAGCTACAGGTTACATAGGCAAACGATTATTACCCGTTCTGTTAGAAGAAGGGCACGAAGTATATTGCTGTGTGAGGGATGCGAAACGTTTCCCGAATGAAGGAATTTACAACAATCCTTTAATAAAAATTATTGAAATAGATTTTCTAAATGATGTTTCAAAAAATGAAGCAATAAAAGATATAGATGTAGCATATTATTTGATACATTCTATGAGCTCGAGTACCGGAGATTTCGAAAAATTAGAAGAGCTTTCTGCAAATAATTTCATCCAATTTATAGAACATACTAACATAAAACAAATCATTTATTTAGGTGGAATTACAAATGAAAAGCAACTCTCTAAGCATTTATCCTCTAGAAAAAATGTAGAGAATATTTTAAAGAAAAGCAACGTTCCCGTAACAGCCTTAAAAGCGGGAATTATAGTAGGTTCAGGCAGTGCTTCCTTCGAAATTATTAGAGATTTAGTAGAGAAACTTCCGTTTATGATTACCCCCAAATGGTTGAACACAAAAATTCAGCCCATTGCTATACGTAATGTTTTAGAGTATTTAAAGGGTGTATTACTTAAATCTGAAACATACAACCACTCTTATGATATCGGCGGCCCGCAAGTTTTAACTTACAAAGAAATGTTGTTGCAATTTGCAAAAGTACGTGGACTAAAACGATACATTGTTACCGTACCTGTAATGACCCCAAGAATATCATCTTATTGGTTATACTTTGTTACTTCTACTTCTTACACATTAGCAGTAAATTTAGTTAATAGCATGAATGTAGAAGTAGTGGCAAAAGATAATTCGCTCGAAAAACTATTACATATAAAAAGCATTCCTTATAAAGAAGCGGTAGAACTTGCTTTTCAAAAAATTGAACAAAACAATGTGATTTCAAGTTGGAAAGATTCGTTAATTTCTAGTTATGCAGATAATACATTATTGGAACACATTTCGGTACCAACAAATGGTTGTTATATTGATAAACGTTTAACTGAAATTAAAGGTGATGCAGATGTAGTTTTACAAAATATTTGGGCAATTGGCGGTGAGCGTGGTTGGTATTACGGCAATTGGTTATGGAGTATACGAGGCTACATGGATAAACTAATGGGTGGCGTAGGATTAAGAAGAGGGCGCACAAATGTATTAACTATTAACACTGGCGATACCTTAGATTTTTGGAGGGTACTGGCTGCTGATAAGAAAGGGAAACGATTGTTATTATACGCTGAAATGAAATTACCTGGCGAAGCATGGTTAGAATTTAAAATAATAGAAAGGGCAGAAAAGAAATATTTAAAACAGGTTGCAACCTTTAGGCCAAAAGGATTATTAGGAAGATTGTATTGGTATGCGGTACTGCCTATGCACTTTTTTGTATTCGATGGGATGTCTAAAAACCTCATAAAATACAATAATAAGCCATAATACAAGCGAAAAACCAAATTATGCTTTATTATCCATACATTTGTAAAAAATATTATCCTTAGAACCTATATGGCAAAATCACAAGAAACCTTTAACAAAAAAGAAAAAGA
>CALRTZ010000021.1:0-48007 GCA_943371235.1 Sphingobacterium thalpophilum
ATGAGATTAATACCTGGTTTTGAAAATGCAAAAATGTTTAGACCTGGTTATGCAATTGAATACGATTATTTCCCGCCTACTCAATTAAGCTTAACATTGGAAACTAAGTTGGTGGAAAATTTATACTTTGCAGGTCAGATCAATGGAACAACCGGTTATGAAGAAGCCGCATCTCAAGGATTCGTAGCTGGAATAAATGCACATTTGAAAATAAACGAAAAAGAGGCATTGATAATGAAAAGATCTGAATCGTATATTGGTGTGTTAATTGACGACTTAGTGACGAAGGGTACTGAAGAGCCTTATAGAATGTTTACCTCTAGAGCCGAACATAGGTTATTATTACGACAAGATAATGCGGATATTAGGTTAACTAAATTATCATACGATTTAGGCTTGGCTTCTGAAGAAAGATTAAATCGAGTAAATCAGAAAATAGAAAATACGGAGTCGATTATAAAATACCTAAAGAATAAAAGTATTGAAGCTGATGCTGTAAATTCTATATTGTTGGAAAAAGGTACAAATGAAATTCCTCATAGTGTTAAATTAATTAACTTGTTATTAAGACCTCAAGTTGAGTTAATGGATCTTGTTAAAGCTGATAGAGAATTACAGGCATTGGTGTCGATAATGAAAAAGGAAGATATTGAACAAGCTGAAATAAATATAAAATACGAAAGCTATTTGAGCAAGGAATTGGAAATGGTTGATAAATTAAAAAAATTGGACGATAAAAATATTAATCCTGAATTCAATTATAATAATTTGATATCTTTATCAAAAGAAGCTAGAGAAAAACTAATGAAAATAAAACCTCGTACATTAGGTCAAGCATCAAGAATATCTGGAGTTACGCCAGCTGATGTTAGTGTACTAATGGTGCATATGAATAATTAACATATTGAATATAAATAAGTTATATAAGATTTACGCTCTCAAAATAGTATTTCTAATGCTATTTTTATGCGCTTGCAGTACCAGAAATGATGCTGATGTAACGGTATTGGTAAAAGTTAAATGCGTTTATAAATCTGGTGATGAAGCTCGATTTGAGAGTAATTCTTATGAATATTCTGAAATTGTGATTCAGAAAGACGTAAAAGATTATGTAGTAGGTAAATATTACTACTTAGAATTTAGAAAAAAATAATTCCTATTGTAATTCATATTGAATAATATTGTCCTAATGAATTACATTCCAAAAAAAATAATATACTTTTTATGCTGTACTTATCTATTCATGAGTGCATGTGCTAACATGGTTACACCAAGTGGCGGATTGAAAGATATAGATGCTCCAAAAATAATAAAATCAGAACCTCCACAAAATGCTAAGAATTTTAATGAGAAGAACATTGAAATTACTTTTGACGAATACATTAATTTAAAGGATATACAAAATGAGTTTATCATAAGCCCATCTAATATTGATGCTGAAGTAAAAAAAGATGGAAAAAAGTTAAAGATAAAATTATCAGATAGCCCAAAAGAAAATACTACTTATATATTAAATTTTGGAAATGCAATTTCAGACTATACAGAAAATAATATATCACAAGATTTTAAATTTATATTTAGTACTGGTGATTCAATTGATTCTTTGAGTTTAAGCGGTAATATTTTGAATTCATTTAATTTAGATCCTGTTAAAAATGTAATAATCTGTTTATATACTGATATTTTAGATGACTCAATAGTATATAAAAGAAAACCAGATTATACAGTACGTACAGATGAAACTGGAAAATTTAGGTTCACAAATTTAAAAGCAAATAAATATAAATTATTTGCAATAAAGGAGGAGAATAATAATAAGTTGTTTGATACACAAGAAGAGGAAATTGCATTCTCTGATACGATTATAAATTTAAAACAAAACGCTCAATTTTCTAATATCAAATTGTTTAAAGAAAAGGCTAGCAAACGTAAATTAGTTAGTAAAGATATTAGCTATCAAAAAGTAGAATTAATTTTTAATAAAGAAAATAATATAAAACTAATTGATTTACATCCGAAAATTGATACTGTTATTTACTCTTCTAAAAAAGATACCATCAATATTTATTATACAGAAAATGCAGATAGTACCGCAATCTATTTGATGGAAGAAAATAAAATTGATACCATAAAAGTAAAGTTTGCAAAGAGCCTAAAAAAACGTGAACTAAATATTGCTATAGATCCTAAAATAAATAATAACAAGGTATTAATTTCTACGTATGATTTATTTGAAATAAATAAAATAGATTCGATACAATTATTTGAAGATTCTATACCTGTTAAATTTACATTAGAAAAAATTAAGTACAATAAATATGTATTAAACTATAAATTTGATATAGATAAAAAATACTATATAATTATTGCTGATAGTGCATACATTTCTTTTCAGAAGAATTACAATAAAAAAATAAAAAGCGTTTTAACTTTTATGAAACCTGAAGACTATGGGACATTAAGCATAAAACCTTTAGCTAATGATTCTATCATTTATGAATTATTAAACGATAAAAATGAAATTATAAATACAAATGTTAATGTTAAGGAAACAATTGTGCATACTAATTTGAATCCAGGTACCTATAGAATACGTATGATATACGATGCAAATAAAAATTACAAATGGGATACTGGAAATTATTTAAAAAATATACAACCAGAAAAAATAGAATACTACATCAATCCAATAAAAATACGCGCAAATTGGGATTTAGAAATTGTACTTACTCCTTAAACCAGTCAGCATACATTATATAATTAGTAGGTAATTTATTTAACAATACAATTTGATCATCTGTTAATGCTTTAATTTTTTTTGCAGGAGTGCCAGCATATAAAAAACCTGATTCGCAAATTGTATTTTCTAATACAACTGAGCTTGCAGCAATTATACAATATTCTTCTACAATTACATTATCCATTACAATAGCACCCATACCAATTAATACATGATCTTTCAACGTACACCCGTGTACCAATGCGTTATGACCAATTGACACATCGTTACCAATGGTTGTACTTGCTTTTTGATAAGTGCAATGAATTACGGCACCATCTTGAATATTGGTTCTATCGCCAATTTTAATAAAATGAACGTCGCCTCGTATAACAGCATTAAACCAAACACTGCAATTATCTCCGAACGTTACATCGCCTACGATGGTAGCATTTGGTGCAATCCAACAATTATCTGGGATACTTGGATATATATTTTTAACTGGTAGTAGTAATGCCATTATAAACCTAATTTAGCTGATATATCTAACATTTTAATAATTGGTGCTTTTGCTTTTTGTATTAATTCATCTGATAGTGTAACTTCTGGTAATTCGTATTTTAAACAATTGTATAATTTTTCCAAGGTATTTAACTTCATATGCGGACAATCATTACAAGCGCAATTATTATTTGGAGGAGCAGGTATAAATTGTTTACTTGGATTTGATAAAATCATTTGATGTAATATACCAGATTCAGTAGCTACAATGTATGAATTGGCTGTATCCTTTTTTGTATAATTTAATAAAGCGGTAGTTGATCCAATAAAATCTGCAACAGATAAAACTGACTCTTCACATTCTGGATGTGCTATAACTTTTGCATCAGGATATCGTTCTTTTAATTTTATAATTTTTTCTAATGAAAATATTTCATGTACCATACACGCACCGTTCCACAGTACCATGTCTCTACCTGTTTTCTTAATAATATAGGCACCAAGATTTTTATCGGGTGCAAAAATTATTTTTTGATCAATTGGTAAACTCTCAACAATTTGTACAGCATTACTTGAAGTACAAACAATATCGCTTAAAGCTTTTATACCTGCTGAACAATTTACATAAGTTATAACTAAATGATCTGGATATTTCTTTTTAAATTCTGCAAATAAATTTGGAGGACAAGTATCAGCTAAAGAACAACCAGCTTTTAAATCTGGTAATAATACTTTTTTAGAAGGTGATAAAATTTTAGCAGTTTCTGCCATAAAATGTACACCAGCAAAAACAATAATATCAGCATCTGTTTTAGCTGCTTCTTGAGATAAACCTAAACTATCTCCAATATAATCAGCTATATCTTGTATATCAGAATCTTGATAATAGTGTGCAAGTATAACAGCATTCTTTTCTTTCTTAAGTTTTTCAATTTCAATAAATAAATCTAATGATGGATCTACTGGTATGTTTAAAAAACCATTTGCACTTAAATCTTCTAAATTTATATTTTCCATTTTTTTTCGATTTTCAAATTTGATAATTATTAACGTCTTATTAAAATCATCATTTAATTTTAAAAGAAATTGAAGGTGATGATTAGGGTGTTGGGAAGGCTAATATCTCCGTTTCTTATCAACATAAATTTACTTTTAAATATTTACTAACACACTATCAACATAAATTAAATATCAATTAGCTGAAAACTAGTTCATTTTGTTTTCCTCAAATTTTGTGGAATTTTATTCTGTTAAAAAAAGCCCAAATTAAAAATCGTTAGTATCCTGTTAATAACTCTACAAAAGATTGTATAACTAACCAACAACTCCTTGGTTTTCGCCTGTCGATTTACTTATTCTACTATTACTCACATTTTACTAACCTTATTAACGACCTTATGAACACAATTAGGGCTGTTTATATATTTTGTAACTTTATACTTTAAACGGTGTTATTATATAATGAAAAGAACAGATTTTTTGGTAATTGGTTCGGGTATAGCAGGATTAAGTTTTGCATTGAAAGCTGCAAAGCATGGTAAAGTGTGCATAGTTACAAAATCTAATGAAGACGAATCGAACACCAAATATGCACAAGGCGGTGTGGCTGTGGTAATTGACAAAGACGATTCGTATGAAAAACACATTCAAGATACCTTGGTTGCCGGAGATGGCTTATGTATAGAATCAATTGTAGAGATGGTGGTTAAGGAGGGTCCGGAGAGGATACAAGAAATTGTAAACTATGGGACTAATTTTGATAAAGACAAACAAGGAGAATATCATTTAGCGAAAGAAGGTGGACATTCGGAACATCGTGTGTTACATTTTAAAGATATCACAGGTTTTGAAATAGAGAAAGTGCTTTTAGAACAAATTCATCAAAACCCTAACATCGAAATATTAACACATTATTTTGCGGTTGATATTATTACTGAGCATCATTTAGGCAAAGAAGTTAATAAATCTACCGAAAATATAAATTGTTACGGAGTATATGCATTGAATACCAGAACCAAAGAGATTGAAAAGATAGAATCTAAAATTTCGGTAATGGCATCTGGTGGTGCCGGACATATATATAGTACTACTACCAATCCTACGATTGCTACCGGCGACGGTATTGCAATGGTGTACAGAGCTAAAGGGAAAGTAAGAAACATGGAGTTTATTCAGTTTCATCCCACTGCATTGTATCACCCAGGCGAATATCCAAGTTTTTTAATTTCCGAAGCGCTTCGCGGACACGGTGGAATTTTAAAAAACAAAAACGGAGAAGCGTTCATGGAAGTGTATGACCCTAGAGCCTCTTTAGCTCCTAGAGATATTGTGGCAAGAGCCATCGACTCGGAAATGAAAAAATCTGGCGACGACTATGTTTTATTGGATATTACACATGTTCCCAAAAATGAGTTAATGCAGCACTTCCCAAATATTTATGCAAAATGTTTAAGCATTGGTATTGATATGAGTAAAGACATGATACCAGTTGTGCCAGCCGCGCATTATATGTGTGGAGGTGTGTTGGTAAACGAATTCGGAGAGTCAACCATTAAAAATTTATTTGCTTGTGGCGAATGTGCATCAACTGGTTTACACGGTGCAAACAGATTAGCTTCTAACTCATTATTAGAAGCCTTGGTTTTTGCACATAGAAGTTATCTAAAATCAATAGAAAACATTCGCAACATACAATATGTAGATGAAATTCCAGATTGGAATGAAAATGGAATTTCTCTTTCTAATGAAGATATTTTAGTTACTCATAACATCCGCGAAATGCAGAGAATAATGAGTGATTACGTGGGTATTGTAAGATCTGATTTTAGGTTAGAACGAGCAATGAGAAGGTTAGAATTAATTTATAATGAAACAGAAGACTTTTATAAAAAAACAAAAATTTCTGTGAAGTTATGTGAACTAAGAAATTTAATACAGGTTTCTTATGTAGTAATAAAATCGGCAATGCTCAGAAAAGAAAGCAGGGGCTTACATTATACAACAGATTATCATCAAAAAAACAATAAAACAGAGGAAACTATTTTTTAGAAACATATACAATATAAATAGTAATTTTGAATTTCTAATTCAACAAAACAACATGTTCGAAAACACAGCACGCACAGAACTTTCATCGCTTGGAGAGTTCGGATTAATAGATCACATCACAAAACACATAGAGCTTACACAAACAAGTACGATAAAAGGTGTTGGAGACGATGCAGCAATTTTGCAATTCGATACAGAACAAATTGTGGTAAGTACGGATATGTTATTAGAAGGAATTCATTTTGATTTATCATACGTTCCCTTAAAACACTTAGGTTATAAATCGATCGTTGTTAATTTATCCGACATTTATTCGATGAATGCAGTACCTACGCAAGTGCTTGTATCTATTGGTGTTTCTAATCGTTTCTCTTTAGAAGCAATTGAAGAGATTTATCAAGGAATGAACATTGCTTGTAAAAGATACGGTGTTGATTTAGTGGGAGGAGATACAAGTGCATCTAAACAAGGCTTGGTAATTAGTGTAACGGCAATTGGAAAACAAGAAGCAACTAAAATAACAAAACGAGAAGGCGCTGGTATTAATGATTTGTTGTGTGTGTCTGGTGATTTAGGAGCAGCGTATATGGGCTTGCAATTATTGGAAAGAGAAAAAAACGTTTACCTCAACAATCCGGAAATTCAACCAGATTTAGAAGGGTATGATTACATAGTGGAGAGACAATTAAAACCAGAGGCAAGAAAAGACATCATCGAAATCTTAAAAGAAAAAGAGATTATTCCAACTTCTATGATTGATGTTTCGGATGGGCTTGCATCAGAAATACTACACTTATGTAAATCATCTAATTTGGGCTGTAGTGTTTATGAAGAAAAAATTCCGATTGACCCGATGACTTACGATTCAGCACGCATGTTTAACCTGGATCCAACTGTTTGTGCCTTAAGTGGTGGCGAAGATTATGAGTTATTATTTACGGTAAAACAAAGTGATTTCGACAAATTAAAAAACAACCCAGACATTAGTATTATTGGGCATATGACCCAACAATCTGAAGGTCCACAATTAGTGAGCAAGTCGGGAAATCAGCATAAAATTACTGCACAAGGCTGGAACGCATTTAACTTATAGTAGTATTATTCTACATTTCAATTTCATTTAATCAATTCATTTGTTAACTTAGAATTGGATAAATGAAATTATCGATGAGATTATACCCTAACAAAGCCAAATTTATTGCAATTACTGCACTCTTTTTTTCACTATTTATTACACATAGTTACGCTCAATTAACTAAAGTAACAGGTACTGTAAAAGATAAAAACACGAAGCAAGGATTATATTCTGCGGTGGTAAGTGTTAAAGGTTCTACAACAGGAACCAATACAGATTTAGACGGAAAATTTACGTTAAATGTAGATTTAACAAACCCACAAACTCTTGTAATTTCTTACTTAGGTTATGAAAAGGTAGAGGTTCAAGTATCAAAAAATAAAACCAATATTGATGTCTCATTATCAGAAAATGTGGTAACCAGCAAAGAGGTTACGATACAATCATCTCGATTAACAGAAAAACAAAAAGAAGCACCCTTAACGGTAGAGTCGATGGATTTAATTTCCATCAAACAAACTTCGGCTTCGAATTTTTATGAAGGCTTGGGGCAATTAAAAGGAGTGGATTTAACTTCGGCAAGTATTGGCTTTAAGATCATAAATACAAGGGGTTTCAATAGTACATCACCAGTAAGATCATTACAATTAATTGATGGAGTTGACAACCAAGCACCGGGATTAAACTTTTCTCTTGGTAATTTTTTAGGAGCATCAGAATTAGATGTACAAAAAGTAGATTTAGTAGTAGGTGCAAGTTCTGCATTTTTCGGTCCGAATGCATTTAACGGAGTAATAAGCATGCAAACCCGCAACCCTTTTAACAGTCCAGGTTTAACCGTTATGTCGAAAGTTGGGGAACGCGGATTATTTGAAACGGCAATAAGATATGCTAAGGTTTATAAAAACAAAGCAGGAGAAGACAAATTTGCATTCAAGGTAAATTTATTTTATATGCGTGCGTATGATTGGGAAGCGAACAATGCGGATGCTACACCACAATCAACCGTAGGACGAAACAACCCAGGAGGTTATGATGCAGTTAACAGATACGGCGATGAAAACTTTGACCCGAGAGGAAATAACGCCACAAGTTTATCGTCAAGAAGAATATTTCCCGGTTTAAATGTATGGCATCGAGATGGATATTGGGAAAAAGATTTAGTAGATTATAATACTAAAAACGTAAAATTGGGAGGAGCCGCGCATTACAAAATAAACTCAAAAACAGAGTTAATATATTCTATAAATTTTGGAAATGGTACTACGGTATACCAAGGAGACAATAGGTATTCATTAAAAGATATATTATTCTATCAAAACAGATTAGAAATTAAAAACGACAAGTGGTTTGTACGTGCTTATGCAACGCACGAAGATGCAGGAAACTCTTACGATGCAGTATTTACCGCACAGTTAATGCAAAACGTGGCGAAAGATGATTTTAGGTGGAGTGGTGATTATCAAACGTATTGGGGTGGATATATTAGAAAAAGAGCAGAAGCATTACCGGGTTATCCAGTAAATACATTCCCAGACCCATTTAATTTTGATTCGGCAGCATACATCTTAAATTTATATAAAGACTCTTTAGTAAAATGGCATGAAGAGGCAAGGTCTTTTGTTAATTTAGGATCATCGCCAACAACAAGTTCACCAACAGGCGCAATCTATCAAAACGCCTATACCGATACATTTAACGTAAACAGATTTCAACCAGGCACTGTAGAATTTGATTCGGCATTAAACGCTATCACCTCAAGAGTATCTTATTTAGAAAACGGTTCGAGATTTTATGATAAATCAGCATTATACAATATACAAGCGGAACGAAAATTTAATGTAGAAGGGTTTGAGTTTGTTGTAGGAGGAAGTGGCAGGTTGTACACACCAAATTCAAGAGGATCTATTTTTAGCGATACAGCCGGAAGAAAAATAACGAATTCAGAATATGGTTTATATGCCGGAATAGAGAAAAGATATTTGAACGATCAGTTAAAATTAAATGCCACCATAAGAACAGATAAGAACGAAAATTTTGACAGAGTATATTCACCAGCAGCATCAGCAGTATACACAAATAAAAAAGGAGATGTGTACAGAATGTCGTTAACATCGGCAGTGCGTAACCCAACTTTAGCAGATCAATATGTGTTCTTTAACGTAGGCAGGGCAATACTTCTGGGCAATACAGAAGGGATAGATTCTTTGGTAACGGTTCCATCATTGTATGATTTTTTCAATTCACAAAAATTAGATACGCTTGATTATTTTAGTGTAGATCCTGTTCAACCAGAAAAAGTAAGATCGATAGAATTTGGGTATAGAACTACACTGTTTAACAGTTTATTTTTAGATGCGAGTTATTACTTTAGTGCATATACAGATTTTATCGGATTTAAAGTTGGTGTGGCTACAGAAATTGATACGGCATTAAAAAGGGTATACAAAGCTCAAGCTTACAGAGTTTCTGCAAACGCAAAAGACGTTGTGTATACACAAGGATTTTCAGTGGGTTTAACTTATTTCTTTAAAAACTTTTATTCGTTAACAGGAAACTACTCTTGGAACAAATTAGATTTAAGAGGATCTGACGATGAAATTATACCGGCATTTAATACACCCGAGCACAAATTTAACATTGGTATTTCTGGCAGAGACATAGATAGATATGTGGGTCCTGTGCACATAAAAGATTGGAGCTTTAGTATAAACTACAAATGGATTCAAGGATTTGTGTTTGAAGGTTCGCCACAGTTTACAGGCTTTGTTCCTACCTATGATTTGTTTGATGCGCAGATTAGCAAAAACGTGCCAAAAATTAACACAACCTTTAAATTAGGGGCATCAAACCTATTTAATAAGAAGAATATACAAGTATATGGTGGGCCTTATGTGGGCAGATTGGCTTATTTTTCTGTAACCTACGACTTAGCTAAAAACAAATAAATAAATGAACTAAATTGCTTTTTGTATCAAAATCTATATATTTATATAAATTAACTTTAAATCAAAAATTTTTATGAAAAAACGTTTACAAATTTTATCACTGGTAGCCGCATCATTGTTCGCAACGAACGCGATGGCACAGCGTTATGTAACGAATGTTTTTCCGCAAATAAAAACGACCTCAAACGTTGTTTTCGGACAAAACTTTTCGGTACTAACGGGTCAGCCAGTATTATCAGACCTAAGGCTTGATTTTTACGAGCCAGAAGGCGATACATTAAACGCAAGACCTTTAGTAATTTATTTGCACACAGGTAGTTTTTTACCAAAAGGCATCAACCAATTGCCTACTGGTTCGAAAACAGACAGTACAGCTGTTCAAATGTGTAAACAATTTGCTAGTAAAGGTTATGCGGTTGCAGCAGTAGCTTACCGTACAGGTTGGAATCCACAAGGCGACCAAGACACTCGTACTGGTACGATTTTAAACGCGGTTTACCGTGCAATGCAAGACACAAAAACTGCAATTCGCTATTTCCGTTTCATGGGTGCAACTAACCCAGGTACGTACAAAGTAGATACAAACAGAATTGTAATTTGCGGTCAAGGTTCTGGAGGTTATGTAGCTTTAGCTAGTGTAACACTTAATAAATTATCAGAAATCCAATTGCAAAAATTCATTAACCAAACCACCAATACACCTTATGTAGTTCCACAAATTACAGGTGATTTTGACGGTTTTGCTGGTAACCCAGTTGCTAACAAAGGAGATAACTATGTTGGTTACTCTTCAAAAGCAAACATGGTGGTTAACTTTGGTGGTGCAATGGGAGATTCATCTTGGTTAGAAGCTGGTGATGCTCCAATTGTAAGTATACAAGGTAAATTAGATCCATTTGCTCCATACACAACAGGTGGTGTATTTGTACCGGGTACTAACCCACCATTATTTGTGGTAGAAGTAAGCGGTGCTAGAGATATCTCACGCAGAGCAAATACATTAGGTGTAAACAACGATTTAAAATCGCCTGCATTTAACGATCCATACACAACAGCTGCAAATAACTACAACGAAGGTATTCCTGCATTGTTCCGTATAAACGGAGCTGCTAATGCAAGTGGACCTTGGGAGTGGTGGGATCCAGCAGATCCATTTGATGCAAATGGTAAAGCTTCGAACCCATTAATGTCTAAAAGCAGAGCGATGTTATACATTGATACTGTTCAAGGATTTTTTGCACCACGCATGAAAAGAATATTATTCGATTTAAATGTTGGTGTTAATACTTTAGCAAAAGAAAACGTGAAATTATACCCTAACCCAGTTACATCAAACTTTACAATTGAAATACCTTCATTAAACAATGAAGTGTATAATGTTACAATTGTTGATGCAATGGGAAGAGTTGTATTAGAAGAGAAAAACATTAATGTTTCTTCTAAAGTAATTGAAACAACTGGTTTAAATAACGGATTTTACTTTGTTAGAATAAACAGCGGCTCAGAAACGAGAGTTGAAAAAATTATGATTAACAAGTAATTGTTCGTTTAATAACTATTGAAAAGCCCGAGTGAAAACTCGGGCTTTTTTTGTTTAAAAAAAATTTTGTTAGCTGCTTTTTTGGTGGCACGACTTAAGTGGTGCCACCACTTAAGTGGTGCCACCAAAAAACTGCACTTATGCAGGTTTTTTAAAAAACCTGCATATATACAGATTTTCTGTGTTTAACGACTAGAAACAGGCTTTTCTATGAAGCGATAAACAAACACAGAACTAATAAGCACCGTTAGTAAATACATGAATAGTATTAGTGTTGCATGCATTAAGTTTTTAGTTACTAAATCTGTATTGAAAATTCGAAAAATTATAGTGTAATGTATTAAATACATTGAATACGAAGTAATAGAAATTATGGTTATAAAATCTTTTAACCAACGTATATTACATTTGAAATTATAAAAGAACGGAATGCACAATGCAATTGACAAGCTTGTTGAACTCAGAAAAAAAACATTGCTAAAAACAGGATTCGTTTTTTGGTAAAAGAAAAAATAAGAAAAAAACAAACCAAGTAAACCCATTACCAAAAACAGATATCGGTACTTCGTAAAAAAAGAAGTATAAACGGTAAAAAGTTGATAAGCTAATACTCCATATAATATGGCATCTAATCGATACAATACAATTTTACGAACATTAAAATCCCAATAAATTAAATCGAAATTATTGTTTAGTAATAAGAGTCTTGTACTGGTAAAAAGCGCGATTGATATTAAAACGATGGTTAAAATATTTTTTGATGTTTTGTTTTTAAAAAACAAATGGAAGACTAAAAACAATATTGGTAAACTTATATAAAACCATTCCTCTACGGCTAAGCTCCAAGCCTCCGGAAAAAAACGAGGATGTATATACCACAAGTTTTGAGAGAAAATAAAATAGAGGTAGGGAAAATCGAACCCTAGTTTGAAATATAAATTTAATAACAAGTAACTACAGATTAACACAATTATGTATATAGGAATGGTGCGCTTCCATCTGCGTTTCCAAAAGTTAAACAAAAAATGAAAATCAATTTTACTAGAATTTTGGTATGACCTAATTAGAATTCCACCCACTAAAAAACCACTTAATACAAAGAAAAATTCGACGCCCCAGAACCCGAGAAAAAACAACATACCTAGTGTTGGAAAATAAGGGCTTACAAACGCCCAACCATGATACAGCACCACAAACAATATCGCAATGGCTCTTAATAAATCTAGCCCTTCTACTCTGCTTTTTTGTTCGGGTAAAATACTAGCGAAAAGTTTTTTCATTTTACTCTTCTTCTTCTTCGTTTAATTGATCGTCTATTAAAGATTTGTCAATCTGTTTTTGAGTTTTTGCCCCAAGTTTTTTCAACGATTCTACTCTCGAGGTTAAACTGCCCTTGCCTTCGTGTAATTTATTATAGGCCTGATCGTAACTCTCTTTTGCTCGATCTATGTTAACACCAATCTTTTTAAGGTCTTCAACAAATCCGTGGAACTTGTCATACAATAAACCTGCTTTGTTTGCAATGTCTACAGCATTTTTGGTTTGCTTTTCTTGATTCCAAACGGATGCTACTGTTTTAAGCGTTGCTAATAATGTTGATGGACTTACCAATACAATTCTTTTCGACCAAGCAAATTCAAACAATTCTTTATCATATTGAGAGGCCATGCTAAACGACGATTCGATGGGTATAAACAACAACACAAAATCGGGAGAATTTATTCCGTATAAACTCTGATATTTTTTACTGCTTAAGCCTTGCACGTGTGCTCTTATAGATGAAACGTGTTCTTTAATATATCGCTCTCTGTCTGTTTCGGTTTCAGAACTTAACAACTTTTCGTACGCAACTAAGGAAACCTTAGAGTCGATTATTAAATGTTTTTCATCTGGTAAATTAATAATTACATCTGGCTGAAAACGATTCCCATCTTCATCTACTAAACCCATGCCTTTTCCTTGTAAGGTATAATTTTCGTTTTCTACCAAGCCCGAACTTTCCAATATTTTCTCTAACACAAACTCTCCCCAATTACCCTGTGTTTTAGTATCGCCTTTTAACGCATTTGTAAGGTTGGTAGCTTCCACAGAAATCTGTTTGTTTAATTGCATTAATTGCTCAATGGTGCCCTTAAGTGTATTGCGTTCTGCAGATTCTGATTTGTACGCTTTGTCAACCTTCTCTTCAAAATCTTTTATACGTTCTTTCAATGGGTTTAAAATACCGTCTAAATTTGTTCTGTTTTGTTCGGTAAATTTTGATGAGTTTTCAGTTAATATTTTACTGGCAATTATTTCAAAATCTTTTGTAAGTCTTTCTTGTAATTCTTTAATTTTTTCTTCTTGCGCTTTGAAATAGGTACGAGACCTTTCAAGTGATTGATTCGCATCTGCGAGCTTTGCACGTTCTTCTTTTAATTCAAGGCTTAAGTTTGAAATCTGATTTTTAAATTCTTGAATATATTTTTCAGAACTCAATAATTCTTGTTTATATTTTTCTTCTAATACAGCAAAGTCTTTTTGTAAATTTTGAATTAAAAGTGCATCATCATTATTTACAACTAACGCGTTTTTCTGACGAGCAAAAACATAAGCAACAACACTGGCAAGTATAACACCGGCTAATAAGTAAACGAATTCCATCATGAAAACAAAAATAAGAAATCTAATTACCCCACATCCATCTATTTTATTTATTTTTAGTTGATGAAAAAGAAGAACCCATCTGCCGACAGGTATGTGCATAAATTAGCTCCAGAAAATGCGCTAATTATGGATGTGATGCGCGACTTTGTTTTAGAGAGCCACGAGGGCATACAAGAGGTTTATAAATACCATTGCCCCTTTTATATGTTGAATGGACCATTATGTTATTTAAACTTCGAGAAAAAATCACAAACCGTAATCATTGGCTTTATGCAAGGGTTTAAGTTTGATGATCAATTTGGCTTATTATCTACCGATACCAAACAGGTTAGAAAATTATATTTTAAAAACGCAGATGTGCTGGACGAACACATATTAAACTATTACATGGACCAAGCCATCAAAATAAACGAAACAAAGAAGAAAAAGCGATAAGGGTTTAAAAAGAACGAATGTTTATTAACTTTGTGGTCTTCAATTAGTATAGAATAAGATGTTTGATAATTTAAGTGATAAGTTAGACAGGGCCTTTAAAGTATTAAAGGGACAAGGAAAAATTACCGAAATAAACGTTGCGGAAACATTAAAAGAGGTTCGTAAGGCCTTATTAGATGCCGACGTTAACTATAAAATTGCGAAAGACTTTACTGATAAGGTTAAAGAAAAAGCATTAGGTGCGAATGTATTAACCGCTATTTCACCAAGCCAGTTAATGATTAAGATTGTTAACGATGAGTTGGTTGAATTAATGGGTGGAGCACAAGAAGAAATCAATTTAAAATCAAATCCAAGTATTATTTTAATTGCAGGTTTACAAGGTTCGGGTAAAACAACCTTTTCTGGTAAGCTAGCGAACTACTTAAAATCGAAAGGCAAAAGCCCAATGTTAGTAGCAGCGGATGTGTACAGACCTGCTGCGATAGAGCAATTAAGAATATTGTCGGAACAAATAGGAGTTCCGGCTCATACGGATTTTGAAAGTAAAGACCCAGTAGCAATTGCTTTAGAAGGGATTAAGCAAGCAAAAGCAAAAAATTGCAATGTTGTTATTGTGGATACAGCCGGCCGTTTGGCGGTTGACGAGCAAATGATGGATGAAATTGCAAGAGTAAAATCGAGCATTAAACCCAACGAAATTTTATTCGTAGTAGATGCCATGACTGGTCAGGATGCCGTAAACACAGCAAAAGCATTTAATGACAGGTTAGATTTTGACGGGGTTGTGTTAACTAAGTTGGATGGTGATACCCGCGGTGGTGCTGCCATTACCATTAAAGCAGTGGTTAATAAACCCATTAAATTTATTGGTACAGGCGAGAAGATGGAAGCCATTGATGTGTTTTATCCTGATAGGATGGCATCAAGGATTTTGGGCATGGGAGACGTGGTATCATTAGTAGAACGAGCACAACAACAATTTGATGAAGAAGAGGCGGCAAAGCTTCAAAAGAAAATAAGAAAAAACCAATTCGACTTTTCAGATTTCCTTAATCAATTACAACAGATTAAGAAAATGGGTAATTTGAAAGACTTAATGGGCATGATACCCGGTATGGGGAAAATGGTGAAAGACATTGACATTAGCGACGATGCATTCAAACACATTGAAGCCATTATACAATCAATGACACCAACAGAAAGAGAACAACCTGAATTAATAAACGGAAACAGAAAGAAAAGGATTTCACAAGGAAGTGGCCGTTCTGTAGAAGAAGTTAATAAATTATTAAAGCAATTTGAAGACATGAAGAAAATGATGAAGATGTTTAATGGTGGTGGCAACCCCTTGAAAATGATGCGAAACAACCCTATGGCAGGGCTAAAAAGATAAAATAGCTTTCAAACTTAGTTTTATAGGCATAAATTTTGCCAAAATTTAAATTATATTTTATGAAAAAAATTTACTTATTAACACTCGCTACAGTTTTTACACTTGGTGTAAATGCGCAAGATGTTGCTCAACCGAGCAAGATAAAACACGATGCATCTGAAATTACAAAACCTATTGGGAATGTTGTAAAAAGATCATCGGTTAAAAAAACAACAGCAAACAGAACCCCCATTTGGACTGATGATTTTTCAGTGCCAAATAAATGGGTGATTTCTTCACCAAATGGTGTAGGAGCTTGGACAATTGGAACAAGTGGACCGGCTGGAGCATTTGCAATTCCTGCTATAAACTCTACTACAGCCGTAAATGGTTTCGCTTTATTCGATTCTGATTTGGACTGTTCAACTAATCAAATCACCAACTTAACCACAAAGTCTCCTATTAATTTAAGTACCCAAGCGGGTGTTTTATTAAGATTCGAACAATACTACCGTCGTTTTACCGATAGTACATTTGTGTTTGTTTCTAATGATAGCATTAACTGGGTTAAGTTTTCGGTTAACCAAAGTTTAGTGAACAATGATTTCAGCGCGTTGGATCCAACTATTAATCCTGATGTACAGGAATTAAACATTAGTTCTGTTGCGGCAAACCAAGACAGTGTTTGGATTCGTTTCCAATTCTATAGTCCGAACACCTTAGGAGCAACAGCAGGTTGTGCGTATGCTTGGATGATTGATGATGTATCTATTGATTTACCACCGGCATTTGATGCTATATTAGAAAACATAGAGTTTACACAATCTGGTTGTGGATTATCTGCAAATGATACCATTGCTGCAATTGTTAAAAACAATGGTGTACAAAACATTTCTGGTTTTTATGTAAATTATTTAACGTTTGATGGGACAAACATAGTTTCATCTGCAAGTCAAAAATACAATGGAACCATTGTATCTGGAGCATCGGCAAGAATTGAATTTACAACCACCGCAGATTTTTCTGCAGTTGGTCAGTATGTACTTGTTAGTTGGATTGACAGTGTTGTGGGAGATGTGAACGGATTAAACGACTCATTATTTGCATTAATCGATAACGTACAACCAATAGTTGCAGACCCTACATATACTCAAGGTTTTGAAGCATCAGACGATTTAACAGGATGGGTTGTATTTGATAATGATGGTGATGCGGCAACATGGACACTTTCTGCAGCAAGCCCAAGAACAGGAACTTCTTGTGCAAGTAAGGCTGCAAGTGCAACCAACGACGATTGGTTGTTTTCTAATTGCGTTACCTTAAACGCAGATTCAAACTACACATTATCATTCTACATTAGACCAGGCGCGGTTAATACGGCACAAAACTTTGAAATTACCTTAGGTTCGGATGCAAATCCATTGGCAGTAATTAGCACATATGCAGTAGCAAACCCAACAACTACAGGATACACTTACGTTAAAGTTCCTTTAACAATTCCTGCAACAGGCTTGTATAATTTAGGCTTTCACATTGGAGCTTCGGGTTCGGCTCCAACGTTTAAAATTGATGATATTGAATTAACTTCAATGTTAGTTGGTGTAAACAACCAAAAGCTCGACGCAAATGTTAATGTATACCCTAACCCTGCAAATAATGATGTAACGGTAGCAATTCGCCACACAGAAATGGCTAATTATACAGTAACCATTACAGACGTATTAGGAAGAACAGTTAAAACAATTGAGGCTAATAATGTTACGGCTACAGATTTAAACATCGATTTAAGTACTGAAGCAAATGGCGTGTACTTAGTTAAAGTACAATCGGGTAATGCTGTAAAAAGCTCAAAATTGGTTATAAACAGATAATTTAAACAAGAATTTAATACCTAACCCCTGAGAAATCAGGGGTTTTTTTGTTTTTTTAAAATAAAAAGCACATCTTTGCAGCCCTTATTGTGGAGAAATAAGGATTAACATTAAAAAATTAAACACATGCCAGTAAAAATCAGATTACAGAGACATGGTAAAAAAGCAAAAGCTTTTTATCACATTGTGGTGGCGGATTCACGTGCTCCGAGGGATGGTAAATTTATTGAAAAATTAGGAACGTATAATCCTAATACCAATCCAGCGACAATTGACATCAACACCGAAAGCGCGGTTACGTGGTTGCACAATGGTGCACAACCAACAGAAACTGCAAGAGCAATTTTATCTTACAAAGGAGTATTGTACAAAAAACATTTACAAATTGGTGTAACTAAAGGTGCTATTACGCAAGAGCAAGCAGATACAAAATTTGCAGCTTGGATGGAAGAAAAATCTGCGAAAGTAGATGCTAAAAAATCGGGCTTATCTTCAACTAAAGACGAAGAGAAAAAAGCACGTTTAGCATTAGAAGCAAAACAAAATGCAGCAAAAGCACAAGCAGTTGCAGCTAAAAATGCACCTGTTGTAGAAGAAGCTCCAGTTGTAGAAGATGCAGTAGAAGAAGTGGTAGAAGAAACTCCAGAAGCGCCAGCTGCTGAAGCAACTGAAACACCTGCTGAATAATAATTACGATTATTCTATATGTTGAATAGCGAATATTTTTCTATAGGATATGTATCTAAAACGAGAGGACTAAAAGGCGAACTTCAAATTTATTTGGAAGTCGAAAATCCTCAAGATTATAAAAACATGGAATCGTTGTTTTTGGAAATTAACCAAAAACCGGTTCCATTTTTTATTACAAAACTTTTGCTCCAAAAAAACATCATGTATGTATACGTGGAAGATGTAGACCACATTGATAAAGCAAAAGTATTGGTTGGCAAACCCGTTTATGTACTCGAAAAAAACAAGCCAAAAAACACCAACGAAGATTCGCACAAACAACTTATTGGTTATACGGTTGTCGACGAAACTCAGGGCGAGTTAGGAGTTATTAATGCCATTCAAGAATTACCCTCACAACTCATTGCAAACATGCTTTATCAAAACAAAGAAGTACTGTTCCCACTTAATGAGCAATTTGTTACATCCATAAATAAGAAAAGTAAAATTATTAACGTTGATTTGCCTGATGGTTTGATAGAATTATACCTATCAAATTAAACACAACAATGTATAAGAAACTAATTATTTTCTTTTTTCTACTTTCTTTTTGCATACATACAAACGCCCAGCAAACCAAGCAGCGAGTAAAAATAATGCAAACAGATAGCTCCATTGCTATTCCTTATGCAAACATTCAATTGAAAAACAAATCCTCGGTTTTTATGGCCGATGAAAATGGTTTTGCGATGCTCGATATTTTTAATGGCGATACTATACTTGTAAATTCTTTGGGATATTTTCCAGCACAAGTTGTATACTCTACAAACAACGCATTGCCTGTGATGAGAATATACATGGTTCAAAAAAACATCAACCTAAAAGAAGTAACCATAAAAGGCATTAGCAATAAAGACGAATTGAAAATGGCAATTCTTAGAATGCGAATTGAAGAAAATCAAAAAGATATACCTGGCTTAAAAACATATCACGGTCCGATGAAAAAACCTGCAGCTGGTATTATGAGTCCCATTTCTATGATATACGAAAGTCAGTGGGCAAAAAAACAACGAGCAAAAAAATGGAGTAAAAGCATCACAATGCCAAGCATAAAATAACTAGGTTTTGAAAATTACTACCTTTGCAAAATGATCATAGATATTATTACCGTTGTACCAGGAATTTTAGAGGGTCCTTTTTCTCACTCCATTTTACAAAGAGCGCAGAACAAAGGCATTGTACAAATTCGTGTTCACAATTTAAGAGAATACGCAAGTGGTAAACATAAAAACGTAGACGACTATCAATACGGAGGAGGTTCGGGCATGGTAATGATGATTGAACCATTTGTAAATTGCATAGAACATCTTCAAAAAGAGAATACTTACGACGAAATAATATTTTTAAGCCCAGATGGGGAAACCCTTTCTCAAAACATGGCAAATGAATTGAGTTTGAAAGGAAACATGATTATGTTGTGTGGCCACTACAAGGGCATAGACCAACGCATACGCGACCATTACATTACAAAAGAAATATCTATTGGCGATTATGTGTTGAGCGGCGGAGAGCTCGCTGCAGCCGTGTTAGTAGACAGTATTGTGAGGTTAATGCCTGGAGTGCTGAACGATGAAACATCTGCCTTAACCGATTCTTTCCAAGATGGTTTGCTGAGTGCACCGGTTTACACCAGACCTGCAGAATTTAGAGGCTTAAAAGTGCCAGATATTTTAATTGGAGGAAATACTCCAGAAGTAGAAAAATGGCGATTTGAGCAAGCCTTGCAGAGAACAAAAGAACGCCGCCCAGATTTACTTTAGAGGCTTATCCACAGCCAAAGGAGCTGAACTGCTTGATTTTTTTGATATTTTATTTTTTTGTTGATAAAATAATCCCTATACTTGCAATCCGATTTTTACGGGATAAAAATCGATTTTAAAGGCATTATATCATGGATTTAGTAAAATTTGTTGACGATCAGAACCCAAAAAATGAATTACCAACCTTTAACTCTGGTGATACGGTTACTGTTCATTATAAAATTAAAGAAGGAAACAAAGAGCGTATTCAGCAATACCAAGGTGTTGTGATACAGCGTAATGGAACTGGTATTACAGAAACGTTTACCGTTCGTAAGATTTCAAACTCTATTGGAGTGGAACGTATTTTCCCTGTAAACTCACCAAACATCGAAAAAGTGGAAGTGAATTCAAGAGGTGCAGTTCGTAGAGCAAAATTATACTACCTACGTAGCTTAACAGGTAAAAAAGCAAGAATTAAAGAAAAAAGAGGTTCTTACTAATCTCTATTTAAAATATAGGAACCCTCAGCACTATTTATTAGTACGCTGGGGGTTTTTTATTATACTCAATTTTAGATAATATTTGTCAAATTAGGAGAAATTCTCAAATTTGAATTCAATTAGAAATTTTTAGCATGAAAGATTTATTAAAGAAATACGAAGAGAAAAGACCGGAAATTGTTTTTGAATGGAAAGATCCAGAAACGGAAGCTGAGGGTTGGGTGGTTATAAACTCATTGCGTGGCGGAGCGGCTGGCGGTGGTACTCGTATGCGCAAAGGTTTGGATAAACGTGAAGTAGAGTCTTTGGCAAAAACAATGGAAGTTAAATTCACTGTTTCTGGTCCGGCAATTGGCGGTGCAAAATCTGGAATAAATTTCGACCCGGCAGATCCTCGTAAAAAAGGAGTGTTAGAAAGATGGTACAAAGCGGTAATTCCATTGCTAAAAAATTATTATGGTACAGGTGGCGATTTGAATATTGATGAAATTCACGAAGTAATTCCAATGACCGAAGCAAACGGATTGTGGCACCCACAAGAAGGAGTGATTAACGGACATTTTAAAGCGCATGAAAACGAAAAAATTCAACAAATTGGTCAATTAAGACACGGGGTATCGAAAGTTTTAGAAGATGAAAAATATTCACCATCACTAGAAAAAAAATATGTAGTTGCTGATATGATTACCGGCTTTGGAGTTTCAGAATCTGCTCGTCATTTCTACGCTATTTACGGTGGCAACATAGAAGGTAAAAAAGTAATTATACAAGGCTTTGGAAATGTTGGTGCTGCTGCTGCTTTTTATTTAACACAAGCGGGAGCTAAAGTGGTAGGTATAATTGATAGAGTAGGCGGTTTGCTGAATGAAAACGGTTTTACATTTGAAGAGATTAAAAATTTATTTATAAATAGAAAAGGCAACACTTTAGTTAGTGATCAGTTAATTTCTTTTGAAGAAGTGAATGCAAAAATTTGGGATATAAATGCACACATATTTATTCCTGCAGCAGCTTCCAGATTGGTAACAAAAGAACAAGTAGAGCGAATGAAAAAAGCAGGCATGGAAGTAATCGCTTGCGGTGCCAATGTACCCTTTGCAGATCCAGAAATATTTTTTGGTCCTACCGGTGAATATGCTGATGAAGCACTAAGTGTAATACCTGATTTTATTTCGAACTGTGGCATGGCCAGAGTGTTTGCATACCTTATGCATAAAGGGGTTGAAGTAACAGACCAAGCAATTTTTGAAGACACATCAAGCATTATAAAAGCTGCATTAGTAAAATCGCATGCTGTTAATTCTTCTAAAAACAATATTGCAAAAACATCTTTTGAAATTGCATTAAAACAATTAGTATAATGTTTTCTATAGAAAAAATTTTAGAACAAATTTATGTTGGTAATACGCTGAAACAGTATATCTGGTTTCTTGGCATTTTACTTTTAGGATTTATTTTTTTAAGATTCTTTTCTAGGTTTTCTAGTAGAATGATGTTTAAATTATTTAAACGTTTTTCTGCAGAAGTAAAAATTGAAAAGTTTGTAGAGCTTTTAGTAAAACCAATTGAACTGTTACTAATTGCTACTATTATTTTTACAGCGATACACCAATTGTCATTCCCACTACATGAAATAATTTTTCAACGAAAAAATTTCGAGGTAACACCTTTTGATGTAGTTGATAAATTGTATGTGTTTTTTTTAGTGATCTCTCTGTTTTGGATGCTGTTACGTGTAGTGGATTTTGTGGCTTTAGTGTTTGAATATAAAGCTAGTTTAACCGACACAAAATCCGATGATCAATTGGTTTTATTTGTAAGAGAGTTGGTGAAAATCTTAATTGTTATTGTTGGGGTTTTTGTTTTGCTTGGTGCAGTATTCGAAATAAATGTATTAACATTAATAACCGGTTTAGGTATTGGAGGTATAGCCATCGCATTGGCAGCTAAAGATAGTTTAGAAAACCTATTTGGTTCTTTCACGATATTTATTGATAAACCTTTTATTGTGGGCGACTTAGTAAAGGTTGACGGTATAGAGGGTACGATAGAAAAAGTTGGCTTTAGAAGTACTCAAATTAGAAGCATAGATAGAAGTGTAATTACGGTGCCTAATAAAAAAATGATTGACAGTGCGCTGGAAAATTTAACCTTAAGAAATTTTAGAAGAGTAAAATTTAACATTGGCTTAACGTATAACACCGACGCGGAAACAATGAAAAAAATTATTGAGGATATAAATAAGTTGATTAACTCGCACCCTAAAATGAATGAAGAGGGTGTTGCAGTATTTGAAGAGTTTGGAGATTTCTCATTAAGACTTATGGTCTTGTATTTTATTGAGATGATGGATTATTATGAATACCTCAGAATAAAAGAACAAACCAATTTTGAGATCATAAAAATTATAGAAAAATACGGTTCTAGCATCGCATACCCGACTCGTACCATCATACATCAAAAAGATGGTAATAATTTTATTGATTAAATAAATTTCGGAATAGTTATTGTTATTATTGGGGAGAAAAATACAAATAACCTTAACATATGAAAAAAAAACTACTTACTCTTACTTTCGTTGTTACATTTTCGACCATTTTTGTTGGTTCTGTGTACAACAATGCACACACTAATCCAGATGGTTCTCCAAACAGTAGAACGGGTTCGCCTGGCGATGGCGGGAATACTTGTGCCATTTCGGGATGCCACACTGGATTTACAGTAGGCACAAAATCAAATGTATTTACCTCTACTATTCCTACAGATGGATATACTCCAGGTACTAAATACACGATCACTGCAACCGCAAGATCGAGCGCAAACAGAAACACTTTTGGTTTCCAACTTTCACCACAAACAACAGCTGGTGCATTAGTAGGTACCATGACTTCAACTAGTGCTGGCACTAAACTTACAGGTGGTGGTAAATATTTAACACATACTCAATCTGGTTTAACAGGTTCTGGTGGTGTAAAGTCTTGGTCGTTTGATTGGACTGCACCAGTTGCAGGAACAGGTGATGTAACTTTTTACGGAGCCTTTAATCATGCAAACGGAAATGGTGGAACGGGTGGAGACAGTATTTTCAAATCTACTTTTGTAGTAAAAGAAAAAGTTGCTGCAATTGGTATTAACAAAGATGGCTTATCGCAATTAGGATTCACTATTTACCCGAACCCTGCATCTAACTATATTTATGTTGAAAACAAAAACGGAGTAGTATACCATAACATTGAAATATATGATATGAATGGCAAACTTGTGTTTAAGTTGAATGAAGAAGAAAATATAAACTTAGACTTACAATTTAAATTAGATTTAAATAGTTTAGAAAAAGGTTTATACTTAATGAAGATTTCTAATAACAATGAAGTACTTGGTGCTACTAAGTTTATAGTAAAGTAAAATAAGTTAAGTCAATACAATAAAAAAAGCCTCGAATATTATTCGAGGCTTTTTTTATGTACTAAGAAAAAAATTATTTCTTAGGTGCAGTTTCTTTTTCTGCTGCAGTTGCTTTTTCTGTTTTTGCGTCTTTACTTAATGCTGCAGTTTTTGCACCATCTTTAGAGCAGCAACCTGCTTTAGCTGCAGTTGTTGATGCTTCTTTTTTAGCATCTTTAGAGCAGCAACCTGCTGTTTTTTTGCTGTCTTTACATTTATCATCACCGTGTGCTAAAGCAACCATAGAAGTTGCAGCTACAAGAGATAACATTAAGAGTACTTTTTTCATATTATTTCTATTTAAATGTTTAAAATCCTTGCGATTCAATTGTTTATATAACGCAATTTACAAAAAAATGTTATTACCAAACAAATTTAACTTAAAGTAGCAATATTAGTTTTACCACCTTTTACTACATCGTTTAACTTCACATCAATTTTAGTACCAAGCGGAAGAAACAAATCCACCCTTGAACCAAATTTAATAAAGCCCATTTCCTCCCCTTGCTCCACCTTATCGCCTTCTTTTACATAATATACAATTCTACGAGCTAAAGCTCCAGCAATTTGGCGCATTAGCAATTGCATTCCGTTTGCTCTTTCATATACAACCGTAGTACGTTCGTTTTCTGTCGACGATTTTGGGTGCCAAGCTACCAAATACAAACCTGGGTGGTATTTCGCGTACTTTACAGTACCAGAAACAGGGTTTCTGTTAATATGTACGTTAATTGGCGACATAAAGATGGATACCTGAATTCGTTTGTCTTTAAAAAACTCTGTTTCTTCTACTTCTTCAATTACAACTACTTTTCCATCTGCAGGTGCTAATAAAATAGAATCGTTTTTTTCTATATTGAATAATGGTTTTCTGAAAAACTGAAGAATAATTATCAATACAAAAGCACTTAAAATAATACCGAAAACCTGCAACCATAGGGTATTGGGTGCAAAATAATAAGTGCAAAAATTTACAATGGCTCCAAATAGCAATGCTAAAATTATGGACGCCGTTCCTTCTTTGTGTAAAGTCATGTTTTTAAATTAAAGCCCAAATCTATAAAAAAAGCTGAAGATAGGCATATACTAAGGGAGCCGCAAGCAATAATCCATCAAAACGATCTAATACACCGCCATGCCCTGGCAAGATAGAACCCGAATCTTTCATGTCCTTGCTGCGTTTTAACATAGATTCTACCAAATCGCCCATGGTGCCAAATACCACAATAATAAGTGATAGTAGTATCCAATCTGAAGTATCGATGCTGTGGAAATACATAGAGATGATGTACGCAGCAATAGAAGCTATTATTAAACCGCCGAAAAAGCCTTCCCATGATTTTTTCGGAGAAATGCGCTCGAACAACCTGTTTTTACCCAAGGTAATTCCGAATACATATGCGCCACTATCATTCGCCCAAAGTAAAAACAAAAAGCCAAGGGGTAATTCAAAAGAATACTCGCTGCTAATTATATAACCCAAGCCAGTAAATAACGCAAAGGGAATTATTACATATACATAGCCTAAAATTAGTTTTGCTAACTGGTCAAACGGTATTTGTTCTTTTTGATATAATTCGATGAAAAATACAGCGGCAATACTAAATACATTTATCCATAAATATTTTTGATCAACTAATCCTAATTGAGCTAAGGCAAAACTAGCCGACATTAACACCGCAATAAATAAGTAGACAAAATTTAAGGACTTCCTTCTTTTGGGTCCGTTAATTTTTAAGTATTCATTAAACCCAATAATTGAAAAAATAAAAAACAACAAATGAATGTAGCCCGGAAAATATATACAGGAAACACATGCAATTGCAAAAAACAAAGCGGTGATGCTGCGAGTAAAAAAATTATTCATAATTCGTTTTTAATTATTATTTCTATCGCTTCATCGAAATGCTGCGGGTGTATATACAATTCAATTTCTCCAAAATTTAAATAACTCGAATCTTTTTTATTTATTTCTACCACATCAATTTGGTGGTCTTTTAACACACTCGAAACTAATGAAGCTTGGAAATTATTCGTGGAAGTATAAATTTTAATCCAACTTTTCTCCATAAATATAAATTATTCGAGGCCTTTTATTTTTATTCCAATACCAAAATAAAACAATACTTAGTATTAATGAAATTAAAACACCAATTATTCCAAAATATTCGTTTTCATTAGGGTTTAAGCTACTAATGCCCTGTTTGTATAATGAGTCGAGTAATACGGCACTTGCATTATTTACAAAATGTATAGTGATGGGTATCCAAATCGATTTAGAAAAATAATAAGCATAACCCAACAACATTCCCAACAATACTCTTGGAAATAAGGTGTAGAATTCTTGGTGTAAGGCGCTGAATAAAAAAGAACAGATGAGAATAGCTAAGTGAATATTTTTCACTTTTTCTAATATTAATTTTTGAAGCACACCTCTAAAAAATAATTCCTCTGCAATGGCGGCTAATACACCTACAATAAAAATATTAATCAGCAAATCTACTCCAGTATTATCTTTTAAAAACACCAACGCAAACTTTTCGGTTTGAATTTGTTGTTGTTTAAAATAATTTTCTACGCTTGATAAAAATGTGGGAAGTTGAATTTGTTCATTGAGTTCGGCAATATAAGACACTAATGGTGATACACTAAATATCAATAAAATTCCTAAAAGGTAATTTTTGAAAGGAGCATTATTAAATTGAAAATATTCGAATAAACGATTGTTCGACTCAGAGCGTGCGAACAAATGTGCAGGTATAATGAACGAGAATACTACTTGTACGAATTGCATAAACTTTAATGCATTAATACTGGAGCTGTCTAAAGTATCGATATTAGTAATAATGTTTAGTACGCTGCCACCATCAACATTGAATAACATATTTAATAAAAACAGGGTTACAAATGAGCCAAGTATGTTGAAGCCTATAAACAATAGGAGTAAGCGTAAAATTTTTTGAAGAAAAGTTTTTTCCGACATGTTAATTAATCAACTAATAATGAATAATTTATTTTATTTTTGTGCCATTATTTATGGTAAAGATAGGAAATATTGAATTAGGAGAGTTCCCATTATTGTTGGCACCGATGGAAGACGTGAGCGATCCGCCTTTTCGTTATGTATGCAAACAAAACGGGGTGGACATGATGTATACGGAATTTATCTCTTCTGAAGGATTAATACGCGATGCCGCAAAAAGCAAGGCTAAGCTAGATATATTTGAATACGAACGCCCTATTGGCATCCAAATATTTGGAAGCAATATTGAGTCGATGCGCGAAGCAACGGAGATAGCGACCTTAGCAAAGCCAGATTTAATCGACATAAATTACGGTTGCCCTGTAAAAAATGTAGCATGTAGAGGTGCGGGTGCAAGCTTGTTGCAAGACATTGATAAGATGGTGCGTATGACAGATGCTGTTGTGAAGGCAACGCATTTACCCGTTACTGTAAAAACACGCTTAGGTTGGGACGATGATACAAAAAATGTTGTTGAAGTGGCAGAACGCTTGCAAGATATAGGCATACAAGCCTTAACTATACACGGACGTACTCGTTCGCAAATGTATAAAGGGCATGCCGACTGGTCGTTAATTAGAGAAGTGAAAAAAAATCCAAGAATGAGTATTCCGATTTTTGGTAACGGTGATGTGGACACTCCAGAAAAAGCAATGCTGTGGATGAAAGAGTACGAGGTAGATGGAATAATGATTGGCAGAGCAGCTATTGGGTACCCATGGATATTTAGAGAGGTGAAACATTTTTACCATACCGGTGAAAAATTAGCGCCACCTACCATACAGGAACGAGTAGAAAGTTGCAAAATACACTTCGAAAAATCGATAGAGTGGAAAGGCACAAAAACCGGAATTTTTGAAATGAGAAGACACTATGCAAACTACTTTAAAGGCTTAGATCATAGTAAAGATTATAGAATGCGACTAGTATCTGCGGGTACTGTTGAAGAAATAAATTCAATTTTCGAAGAAATATCGGCAATAGGACAAATGTTAGAAGTTTAATATTTCGTGTTTGTTGATAAACTTTTATATTTATCGCAACAAAATAAAAACATGGCAACCAAAATAACAGACGGTGTGAAAATTACAGTCGAAACGACTTACCAGCCAGAATATTCAAATCCGGCTAATTCGCATTTTATGTTTTCTTATAAAATTAACATCGAAAATTTATCAGACTATACTGTTCAATTAATGAGCAGGCATTGGTATATTTTTGATTCTAACGGTACCCACCGCGAAGTAGAAGGCGAAGGAGTAATTGGAGTACAACCCGTATTAGAACCTGGCCAAAACCACGAATATGTTTCGGGATGTAATTTAAAAACCGAGATGGGAAAAATGTGGGGAACCTATACTTTCCGCAGATTAGTAGACGAGGAATTGTTTGAAGTACAAATTCCAGAGTTTGAGATGCTGTGTTTGTTTAAGCTGAATTAATTGTACTATGTAAGTTGTACAGTGTACAATGTACAGTGTACAATGTACAGCGTACAATGTACAACTTACATCATACAACTTTAATCTCTTCTACCCATGTATATCATAATGTAATACACCAGTGTAGCCAATGAGCTTAACGCTGCAATTACGTAGGTGCTAGCTGCCCATTTCAATGCAGTTTTAGCTGTTTCGGTTTCATTGCGTTGAGTAATGTTGTTGGTTTCTAACCAAGCAATGGCACGGTTACTTGCATCGAACTCTACAGGTAATGTTACAAAACTAAATACCGTAGTAAGTGCTAATAATGCAATACCTATAAACAACAAAGTAGGAAATGTATTCAACATTAAAATACCACCTAATAACACCCAATGCATATAACGTGAGCTTACAGATAAAGCAGGTACCATTGCCGAGCGGAACTGTAACCAAGAATAAGCGGTTGCGTGTTGTACCGCGTGTCCGCACTCGTGTGCCGCCACAGCGGCAGCAGCAACAGATCTGCCATGGTACACATCTGGACTTAAATTAACCGTTTTATCTGCAGGGTTATAATGGTCCGTAAGAGAACCTTCTACCGAAATAACTTTTACATCGGTAATTCCGTGGTCTTTTAACATCTTTTCTGCAATTTCTCTACCCGACAAACCATTTAAAAGCATTTGCTCCGAGTACTCTTTAAATTTCGATTTAAATCTCATGCTAATCACAAAGCTCAAGATTAACAAACCAATCATAATAATATACATGAATCCCATATTTTCTATTTTTTTTAAAAGTTTAAATCAATTTAAATGCCACACTAAAAATACTGACATTTCGTACTATCTTACGTCAAATTTACGAAATTAGTATCGTATGAACCTATCGTATTGGGAAAGAACGTCATTTTTTAAAGATTGCGACTATTGCATTGTTGGTGCAGGAATCGTAGGACTATTTGCTGCATTGCGAATAAAAGAAGTAACACCCGAAGCCAACATTTGTGTGTTTGAGCGATCTGTTATTCCGGATGGGGCCAGTACAAAAAACGCAGGCTTCGCCTGTTTTGGTAGTTTATCGGAGCTTATAGAACAAAAGAAAAAAAGCTCGGAAGCAGAACTTTGTAGCTTGGTGGCAAAACGTTGGGCTGGACTAAAAAAAATGCGAGCAGTGTTAGGCGATGATGTAATAGATTTTAAAAATTGGGGAGGATATGAATTATTTACCGAAAAAGATAAGTCGGTTTGGGAAGAATGCATCCGCCAAATGCCATACTTCAATACCATTTTAAAAGATATTATTGAGGGTGCAGAAAATGTGTATCAAGATGCAGATCGTAAAATTTCTGAATTTGGTTTTCAATCGGTAGAACATTTAATTTACAACCCTTATGAAGCGCAAATACATTCGGGTAAAATGATGGAAGCGCTTATAAAAAAATGCAGAGAACAAAACGTTCAATTATTTTTTGGAGCAGAAGTAAAAAAAATTAATCAAGAAGAGAAAGTTGCAAGCATAGAACTAAACAATTTCGAACTGAAAACGAAAAACGTTATTGTATGTACAAATGCATTTGCCACAAAACTATTGCCAGCATTAGAGTTGGAGCCAGGCAGAGGACAAGTATTTGTAACCAATAAAATAGAAAATCTAAAATTAAAAGGAACCTTCCATTACGATGCAGGTTATTTTTATTTTAGAAATATTGAGGATAGAGTATTAATTGGTGGCGGAAGAAATTTAAATTTTGAAAAAGAAAAAACCATCGAATTCGGAATCACAGAAGAAGTGAAAAATGAAATTACTCGATTAATGAATGAAGTAATTTTACCAAACACAGATTGGAATTTTGAAATGGAATGGAGTGGAATTATGGCATTTGGAAAAGAACTTTCTCCAATAGTTCAACAAGTTTCTACCAATATTTATTGCGCAGTACGTTGCAACGGAATGGGTGTAGCCATTGGTTCTGTAATTGGTGAAGAAATTGCAGACTTGTGCATTAAGAATTCATAATGGCACCGTTATTAATATCGAAGGTTTGGCCTGTAATACTTTGTTGATGTAATAAGTACGCTACCAAATCGGCAACTTCCGAAGGTTCCGACATTTTTCTTAGTGGCACAGATTGCATAGCCATTTCATAAAATTCTTCAACACTTACACCAATGCCTTTTGCAATTCCTTGCATACCTTCTTGCGACATTTGTGTGTTTACCCAACCAGGGCAAATGGCATTTACCAACACTTTATCGGGTGCTAGTTCTATTGCCATAGAACGCATGAGTCCGAGCAAGCCAGCCTTTGATGCGCAATAGGCAGAATAGTTTGCTACACCTAAGCGCGCCAATACAGAAGAAGTAATAACAATGTTTTTATAAGTAGCAGAAGATGATTTTAAGTTTGGTAAAAACGTATGAATGAAATTATAGGTTCCCGTTAAATTCGTATCTAATATATCTGTCCAACGATCATTAGCACCCCAATTATTTTCGCCACCAATTCCTGCGTTTGCAACGAGTGCATCCACTGGGCGGCGTAATAAATGCAAGGTATTAGCGAGACTTTCTTTTTTACGAACATCAGCACTTAATACATAATGGTCGCCATCTTTTAATGCGATTAAAGTTTTCTGAAGGTTCACGGTATTTCTACCCAATAAATAACAATCGAAATTTAATTCGCTTAAACGAATGGCCGTGGCTCTACCAATTCCGGAACCGGCACCGCTAATGATAACTGATTTACGCATTTATAAAAATTTTCTTAAACACAGAGACTCAGAGACGCGGAGTTCACAGAGAAAAACTTTGTGAAACTCTGTGCGTACTTTGTGAAACTCTGTGAGCTATATATATTCGTTAATTCGCAATTTCGCTAGTTCGATTACAGTCCCGCTTCTTTATCTAAATAACTTTGTACAATGTCAATTGCATTGGTAATTACATCGCTCAATGCTGTGATGAATGTACCTGGTAATGCAGTAGATATTGCATGTTTAATAGCTTCTACTTCTTTCGGTATTATTTCGTAGGTTATTTTTTTATCTACAGAATTAATTCCTTTTAAAATTAAGTCGATAATTTCTTGTTCGGTTCTTCCGCGCAAATGTTTTTCTTGTCGGATGATGATATGGTCGAACATACGCGCAGCAATTGCACCACAATCTGTAATGTCTTGGTCGCGGCGATCGCCCACACCTGCAATAATACCCACTTTATGAGGCGCATCAACTTGGTTCAAATAATCTTCTACAGCCCTATACCCTGCTGGGTTGTGTGCAAAGTCGATCATCACTTTAAACTCTTTAAAGTTAAAGATGTTCATACGACCAGGAGTTTGTGCTGCCGATGGTATAAAGGTTTCTAAAGATAAACGCATGTCTTCGGTTTTGAAACCGTATAAGTATCCAGCCAATGTTGCGGCCAACACATTTGCAATCATAAACTTCGCTTTACCACCAAGTGTTAAAGGAACAGTAGTAACTTTTTCCACTCTAATTTTCCAATCTCCTTTTTTAATAGTGATAAAACCATTTTCGTAAATGGCTGCTACACCACCGGTTTTGCAATGCTTTTTAATTACCGGATTATTTTCGTCTAAACTGAAATAAGCAATGTTACAATCGAGTTCGCTAGCAATTTTTACACAGTATTCGTCTTCTGCGTTGAGCACTGCCCAACCATCTTTCTTTACGCTTTTAACAACGGTAGATTTTACACGCGCAACGTCTTCTAACGTATTAATATCATTTAAACCCAAATGGTCTTCTTGTATATTAGTGATGATGCCAATGTCGCAACGGCTAAAACCTAAACCAGCTCTAAGTATTCCACCGCGTGCAGTTTCTAATACTGCAAATTCTACGGTTGGATCTTTTAAAATAAATTCTGCAGAATAGGGTCCAGTAGTATCGCCTTTTTCGAGCATATGGTTTTGTACATAGATACCATCAGAAGTAGTAAAACCTACACGGTAACCCATATTTTTTACGATGTGTGCAAGCAAACGAGTTGTAGTAGTTTTACCATTGGTACCGGTAACTGCCATAATAGGAATACGCGATTGTTTACCAGGTGGGTACAACATGTCTATTACTGGAGCGGCTACGTTACGAGGCAAACCTTCTGCTGGAGCCAAGTGCATACGGAAACCCGGTGCAGCATTTACTTCTAATATTACACCGCCATTTTCTTTTAATGGCTGAGTTAAATTTTCTGCCATTATATCAATACCACAAACATCTAAACCAATAACACGAGAAATACGTTCGGATAAGAAAATGTTTTCTGGGTGCATCATATCGGTAACATCAATAGAGGTACCACCGGTAGATAAATTTGCAGTTGATTTTAAGTAAACTATTTCTCCTTTTTTAGGAACGGATTCTAGCGTATATCCAAGTTTCTCTAATAAATCTGTAGTATCTCTATCAACTGTAATTTCAGTTAATACATTTTCATGTCCGTAGCCTCTGCGAGGATCTAGGTTTTCTGTTTCAATTAATTTTTCGATTGAATTTGTACCATCACCTTTAACATGTGCAGGCACACGTTGTGCAGCAGCCACTACTCTGTTATTTATTACTAACACACGGAAATCGTACCCAGTAATAAAACGTTCTACAATAACTTTGCGCGAATATTTTTTTGCATAAGCTAAACCTTCCACTGCATCTTCCCAGGTTTTTACATTGATGGAAGCACCCTTACCGTGGTTACCATCTAAAGGTTTTATTACAATAGGGAATTTAATTCTATCAATGCATTTTTGTAAATCTTCTTCATCAATAACGATGTCACCCTTAGCTACAGGGATTGCAGCATCGTATAACATTTTTTTAGTGAGTTCTTTATTACATGCAATGTCTACTGCGATGTTTGATGTTTTATCGGTAATGGTTGCTTGGAAACGTACTTGATTTACACCGTATCCCAATTGTATTAAAGAGTTGGTGCCTAAACGAATCCAAGGAATGTCGCGAGCTACGGCTTCATCAACTAAAGAGGCAGTACTTGGACCCAAACGTACATCTTCGCGAATTTCGCGCATGCGTTTTACATCGGCAGCCACATCGTAATCATCACCAGAAATTAAAGCCTCGGCAATTCTTACCGCAGCTTCACCAGCAAATAAACCAACATTTTCTTCTGTATAACTAAATACAACATTATAGATACCAGGGGTTTTAGTTTCGCGAGTACGGCCAAATCCTGTTTCCATACCGGCTAGCGTTTGTATTTCTAAGGCGATGTGTTCAATTACATGCCCCATCCATGTTCCTCTACGAACCCTCATGAAAAATCCACCGGCTACACCTTCCGAGCAACGGTGCTCGTACATAGTTGGAAACATGGCTTCTAATCTTTCTGCAAAGCCCTCTACCACATTGCTTGGGCGCTGTTCCATCTCCTCCAAATCCAATCGCATTTGTATTAATTTTTTACGGCGAACACTCCAAATATTTGGTCCACGAAGCGCTTGTATACTTAATATTTTCATAACGGATTATAGTTAGATTGGTAATTTAATAAAATAAAGTTTTTAAATCCAAATGATAGGGCTAGATATTTAAAAATATATTATTATCATTGTTTTTTAGATTTAACATTCTACTAACACAAATTTTATATGAAACCCACAGGTAAACTGATCATTATTGGGGGGGCAGTTGATACCGGTAGCTTTACCGAAAAAAATTATCAAGATAATATTGAGAGTAATCTTAATTTTTTTGAAAAGGGAATTTTGAAAAGAATTCTTATCGAATCTGCAAATCTTGAAGCTTCTAGAATTGAAGTTATCACCACCGCATCTCAAATTCCTGTAGCAGTTGGAGAAGAATATGTAAAAGCTTTTTCTTACTTAGGTGCAAACAATGTAGGAGTAATGAACATTACGCTCCGCGACGAAGCGAATGATGAATCTAATGTGAAAAGATTGCAAGATGCAGATGTAGTAATGTTTACTGGCGGCGATCAATTGCGCTTAACTTCTATATTGGGCGGAACAGAATTTCACAGACTGTTATTAAAAAAATACCAAGAAACAAACTTTGTAATTTCAGGTACATCTGCAGGAGCAGCAGCTTGTTCTAATAACATGATTTACCAAGGTTCAAGTTCTGAAGCATTGTTAAAAGGAGAAGTTAAAATTACAGGCGGATTAGGTTTAATTAATGATGTGGTAATTGATACACACTTTGTACATAGAGGCAGAATTGGCAGATTGTTCCAAGCAGTGGTAAGTAACCCTATGATTTTAGGTGTAGGATTGGGAGAAGATACAGGCTTATTAATTAAAGATGGACACGAGATGGAAGCCATTGGTTCTGGTCTGGTAATTTTAGTGGATGGAAGATCGATAAGAGATACAAACATAACAGACGTTGCTATTGGAACACCAGTATCTATTGAGCATTTGGTGGTACACGTAATGGCTATGAACGATTTGTTTGATTTGGAAAATCATAAAATGATCATCAATAAAAACAGAAAACAAGACTACGATAAATACGCAAAAATAGACCGATGAAATTAATTATACACGGAGGTTTTTTTTCTGAATCGAATACAAGTTTAGATGTTAAAGTAGCAAAGCAAAATGCACTTAAAAACATTGTGGCAGATAGCTATGAGTATTTAAAAACACATTCAGCATTAGAAACGGTTGTGTATGCCGTTGCTTTGTTAGAAGACAATGAATTGTTTAATGCAGGTTTAGGATCGCAAATACAAAGCGACGGAAAAATAAGAATGAGCGCATCTTTAATGGATGGAAGTACAAAAAAGTTTTCGGGCGTAATAAATATTCAAAACATACAAAATCCGATTTTACTTTCGCATATATTAATGCAAGAAGAAGATAGAGTGTTGGGAGCGGAAGGAGCAAATAAATATGCTGCTGAAAAAAATATTCCCTTTTACAATCCTGAATTACCACAACGCAGAGTGGAGTACGAAGCAAAATTAAAATCGAAAGGATTAGGAACCGTTGGTTGCGTAGCGTTAGATGAAAACGGAAAAATAGCAGCGGCTACTTCTACCGGTGGCAAAGGCTTTGAGCTAGTAGGTAGAATTTCAGATTCGGCAACTACAGCCGGAAATTATGCCAACAATTATGCAGGAGTTTCGTGTACAGGTGTTGGAGAAGATATAGTAAGTGCATCACTCGCAACAAAAATTGTAACTCGAATTACCGATGGCTTTAGTATTGAAAAAGCATTTGAAAAAACTTTTTTTGAAATGAAAGAGTACGATGGTTTTGCAGGAGCCATTGCCATTGATAAAGATGGAAATCTATATCACCAAGACTCGCATCCATACATGGTGTGGGCAAGTTGTGATGAAGGCATTGTAGAATGTTTTCAATAAATCTTATAAAATATATTCGTACATTAGGATAATGAAAAAACTCTTCATTATCCTTTTGTTTTTTACAGCCTGTTCTCCGAAAATTAAAAAACTGGAGTACATAAATTATTACGATGCTGTAGAAGTAAAAAACAGCGGAGGATTTACAGGTGCAAGCACGGGTTTTTTAATTCAAAAAAATGCGGAGATATACGTTACCTACCATACTCCGGGAAAAGGCTTTAATCAGAAATTTTACAGACTTAGCACCGTTGATTCGGTAAATAAAATGTTTGCCATGTTAGTGCAATCATCAGTATTAGCTAAGCCATACAACAAACCAGGTAACCTTACTTATTCAATTATTACTCGAAAAGATACTACAACTAGTAGTATTTATTGGGCAGATGGTCAAGATTCGATTAAAAACTACATTGAGGTATATAATACGCTCAGAAATTTCGCTTCGGGCAGAAAAAAATAAATGTTGAATCTTACAGAATATTATTCATAACTTTATTCTAGCAACACCCCTATTGCTTGATAGACAACCAACTAAAACTAAATAATATTATGAAACAAATCTTTACGTTAACTCGATTGATGTTGATGGTGTTTTTGTTTACATCAACATTAGGTTTTGCTCAATTAGGCAAACCCGAGGTAGAAAATGTGTATGGAGGTAGAATTAATTACATTTCAGGATATCCATACAAATCGGATACTTCTAGAATTATTATTTCTACAGAAAGTGCAAACTCTTTATTTTACGCCGATGTTAAATTTCCCGCGACAGCATCGAGTAGTTTTGGAGCTTTCAGAAAGTTATCATCCGCAGATAATACAAAAAACTATGGCAGTGGTATTCGTTATTTCCAAGTGCACCAAAGTTCTGGGGCAATATATTTTTCAAACATCAACAAATTGTACAAAACAACTTGTACTGCTTCATCAACTACAGAAGTTGCAACTGGAGGTATGATAGTACCATTTATAAAAGGCAATACACTTATGTATTTAGACGGACCACAAATGCATTTCGGTACACTAGATGCGAGTGGAAATTATACAGCATCAGCTGGATCTCCAATAACAATTACGTCAAGCATGGGTATGGTTAGTATTGCTGCCGACCCAGTTAACAATTTGGTGTATTTGTTTTACTCTGGTACAGGTTCTACCATTAAATTATATAAGTCGACAAGCGCATATAATGCATTCAGCAATACCACAACTTTTACAGACATTACGCCAGCATCTTTATCGGCAAGCTATGATTATAAAGCAATGAATATTGGTCCTGATGGTCGACTATTTATTGCAGGAGCTAATACCACTGGCTCTATTACAAAATGCATGGAAATTTCTGATGATGATATTACATGGACAAGTATAAACACCGGAATTGATGGAGTAGGTGGAGAAGTGATTTCGTTTAGTGGAAGTACATCCAACTATCATGTTTATTATACAAAGTCGGCGAGTAATAACAGAGGTGCAGCGGGTTCTTGGATTGTTTTCGGACAAACAGGATTTGAAACACATCCAAATGATGGCGCAGTTTACAGTGATCCATTAGATACGAATGTAGTTTATATGACTACTGACCAAGGTATAGGAGCATCAACAAATGAAGGCTATACAATTTTTGAAATTAATGACGGAGTAGAAGCTGTGCAAGTAATGGATTTCGACATGACGAATGATAAAACAACGGCATGGTTAGCGTCTAAAGCAGGCATAAGAAAAGTTTCTAATTACACAACGTCGCCAAACTGGACACCAGCAATTTTTCCAAACGGCGATGGTTCTCCTTATTACTCGGCACAAATGGCGGGAGAAGATACAAACAAAGTTTACGTAGGTAATGTGAGAGTATACAGATCTTTAAACGGCGGATCAAATTGGACTCAAGTATTTACACCAGAAAGTACACCGTATAATTGGACTGGCGCAGTTGTTTGCGAAGCAATAGAAGTTTGCCAGTACGATACCTCAATCGTTTTTGCAGCTTATCAAATTCAAGGTACAGAAAAAGGTGGTTTGTTTTATTCGCACAACGGAGGCAGATCATGGAATCAAATAAAATTACACGTTAGCTCGGTGCCAAATAAAGATGTAGATGTGCACGATGTTATTTTTACCATTGAAGGTGCAGATACCATTGCGTATGTGGGTGTGGATTACGATTTGAGCGCAGCAACTGGAAGGAGTGTGTATAGAGTTGTAAAATCGGGTAGCACATGGACTGCCTCACAAGACATGACTGCCGCTACCACAAGTACTGGTTCTTTAATTGTGGCAAGTATTAGAGATTTGCATATGAATGCAGCAGGCGATACCATTTTTGCAGCAGGTACAGATGCCGGCATAAACCATCCGATTGCCTATTACAAACCAATAAACAGCACCAACAAATGGACACCTTTTACAACTAGCGGTTTTCCATTTATTACAGGCAAACAAGGGTATGCAATTACGCTTGGTATAGATACTGTTTATGTGGCGGTTGACAATGAAGTTTACAATTATGAGCTAGGCGCTGCATCTTGGAAATTAGGGTATGTATACCCAAATGGTACGCAAATAAATGTGTTGTATTATGATGAGTTACTTGTAGGTACAGGTACTGGTTTATATGGGCACAAAGGTTCTGGAGGCAACTCGAGTGTAAATACTATAAAAGCAAAAGACATAGTATTATTTCCTAACCCAAGTAACGGAAAAATAGAATTGCAATTTAACACAAATGTAAAATTGCAAACGGTTGAAGTGTATGATTTTGCAGGCAAAAAACTGTATAGTCAGAACCTAAACAATTCAACAAAACAAATAGATTTAACACATCTAAATAAAGGCATATACTTATTGAAAGTAAAAACAGAAAATTCGATTTATACAGAACGAATTATAATTAACAAATAGGTTTATTAATACCTAAAAGCAACTAATGTTACAAAACAAACCAACAATACTATTTACTTTAGTGTAAATTATTATACATGAAAAAGCTATTTGTATTTGCTTGGTTTGTTTTGTTTACAACAGAACTCATTGCACAAAATTTTAATTACAACATTCAACTAGAAGAGATACAAATACAAAATCTTGGTGGATTGCAATCTTTTGCACATGCAAGCAATGGAAGTAAATATTTAATAATTGGAGGGCGCTTAGATGGATTACACAGGCGTCAACCATTTGCATCTTTTGATGTTAGCGGACACAACAATCAATTAATCGTTATTGATCCAAGTAATTTACAAGTTTGGAAAAAACCATTGCAGGGTTTATCAGCAAGTATTGTAGAGCAACTAAGCAGTACCAATATGCAATATGTACAAGAAGGAGATTATGTATATATTTTTGGAGGGTATGGATATAGCAATACTTCAGCAGACCATGTAACATATCCTTATGTTACGGCAATAAAAATTTCATCAACCATAAATGCAATTATAAATGGCACATCGGTTGCGCCATACATTCGTCAAATTCAAGATGTAGATTTTGCAATAACAGGAGGGCAATTACGAAAAATTTACGATTCGTTTTATTTAGTAGGCGGACAAAAGTTTGATGGCAGGTATAATCCCATGGGAAATCCAACATTTACACAAACGTATGTAGATGCATATTGGAAATTTAATATTGTAGATGATGGTACAACTTTCCAAATTACTCATAAAAACAAAACCATAAATGCACAGTTGTTTCACCGAAGAGATTACAATGCTGTTGCACAAATATTGCCAAACGGAAAACAAGGCATTACTGCATTTTCAGGAGTGTTTCAGCCACAAGCAGACATTCCATACTTAAACAGTGTAACTATTGATAGCAACTCTTATGCTTTAGACGCAAATTTTTCTCAATATTATAATCATTACCATTGTGCAAACATTGCAATGTATGATGACTTGAAAAACGAAATGCACACTTTGTTTTTTGGTGGAATTGCACAATATTTCGACAGTGCTGGAATTTTGGTGCAAGACAACAGTGTACCTTTTGTAAAAACAATTGCAAGAGTAAGTAGATCAGCAAACAATGAAATGGCAGAGTTTAAAATGCCAACAGATATGCCAGGTTATTTAGGTGCAGGTGCAGAGTTTTTACTTTCAAAAAATATAAATACGTATACAAACGAAGTGTTAAAATTAAACGACATTGTAAACGACACCACGCTACTAGGGTATATTTACGGAGGCATAAATAGTACAGCAAAAAACATATTCTGGATAAACAATGGCACTCAAAGTTCTGCGAGTACAAGTATGTATAAAGTATCCTTAATTAAAACTGTAAATACTGGCAACCAACTAAAAAACCAGCAGAGTAACAATAAAATTCATTTACAATTATATCCAAACCCAGCGAAATCTAAAGTTTATTTATATTTTAAATCGATGGCTGAAAGCCCAGTAAAAATTGAGCTTTACAACGAAGAAGGAAAATTAATTTATGAAAAAAACGAAAAGGCTACTCTTGGAAATAACGAACTAATGATTGAGCACGATGCTTTGCAATACATCGGAGTATATTTTATATATATAACGATACAAGGCAACAGAGTAATGCAAAAGTTGTTAATAGAAGAATAAAAACTATTTATAATTCGCCGATAATTTTTTCTATTTGTTGCGATTTAATCTCGATGGTCATATTGTACATATCTGTTTTTTCATATATAGATTTATAAATTAATTCACAGGTTTCTATACGCAGTTCACTATATTTTATGAGCTTGTTCACTATATTTTTATTGTCGTTACTTAGCTCATCGTTCAGAGTGTTTTTCATTAGAGCAAGATTTGATTTCCACAAGGGAATCGACTCGTTTTTTAAAATATGCATCAAAGAGTCATCGGGTGTATTTTGTGGTAAACTGTAAATTCTAAGTGCAGTGGTTTCTTGCTTAGAAAATTGTTGAATAACTTTAGAGAACTCTAATTCTTCAGTAGATATTTGCGCAAATACCACATAGCTCAACAATACAATGCTGATTGCACCAACTCCAACACTCAATTTTTTATAAATTTCAGAACTATGCGGTTTCAGTCCGGGTAAAAACGCCAATGCTATAATTATTCCAGAAACTAAACCACCAATGTGCGCCGCATTGTCGATGCCCTCTTTGGTAAAGCCGTATAATAAATTATAACCAACAAAAAATAGAATACTTGATAAAAATGCTTTTCGAATTGATTTTTCAAGAACATTAAAAAGTAGTAATATTAAATATAAACCATAGATTCCAAAAATTGCGCCTGATGCACCTGCACTAATTACATTTTCATTCCAAAATATGCTAGCTGTGCTCGCAAATATTCCGGTGAGTAAATAGGCTAGTAAAAATCGTAAAGAACCGATTTGCTTTTCAACTATATAACCAACGTATATAAGCGCATTTAAATTTAATAGTAAATGAATAAGACCAATGTGTACAAAACAAGCACTTAAAAGGCGCCATAAATCGCCATCCATTGTGTAATACCTAGAGTTTCCTCCCCATAGCAACAGGTCGTTTGAGCTAGGGTTCATAGGGTGTACACCTGCTACAATCATCAATAACATTACAGCAACATTAATGTAAATTAAAATCGGTGATACAATGTAATTTTTAGATGGTTTTAAGTAATCCCAAAAATCCATTTTACTTATTTCATAAGCTAAAGTACCTTCTTGTAAACTATCAATATCTGATTCAACAAAACTCGATTTTAGTTCCTCGTATTCGCTTGCAAGCATTTCTCTATCCAAATTCCCAAGCTCATTATTTAACTCATCAATAAATTGTTCAATGTATTTTTTGTTTCTACCAAAGTCATATATGGTTGTGGCTATACTATGCGATTCTATATCGGGTAACTCATCTACGAGTCGCAAAGTTATTTCGGAATGTTTGTTTAACATTTTCTTAGAATTTATAGCAACAAAACCATTTACACTAATATGTTTTACATCCCACTCTAATTTGTTTGCCACTTTTAAACTCAAAACCAAAAGCTCTTCATTGGATACATTGGTTAATATTAAATCTCTTGTATAGTTTGTTAATCCCATAAACTTTTTAATTATTATTATTCAATATAAAAAACATTTTGCAAAATCCAATTTCTCTTTATAACTTGTATAATTACCAAAGAGATATGAAAAAACATCAAACAATACTTTTAATTCTAATTGCTGTATTTACAATTAAAAGTTCTTACGCACAACTACAGTTTATTGATACTACTTTCCAAATTGGAACGGGAGCTGGTTCTTCTGTTAATAAAATTGATATACAGAGTACCGGTAAACTAATTGTAAGTGGAGAATTTCAAACCTTTAAAGGTGTTAGCCACAAAAGAATTGTAAGGTTATTACAAAGTGGTGCTATTGATCCAAGTTTTTTGAGCGGAGTTGGTTTGGAAGGCCCCGTAAGATCTAGTGCATTACAAGCTGATGATAAATTAATTGTTGGTGGTTTGTTTAATTCATATAACGGAACTTCTATAAAAAATTTAGCACGAATAAACGCTAACGGCAGCTTAGACTCAAGCTTTAATGTTGGCTCTGGTGCAAATAATGAAGTAACAGAAATCTTTATTCAGAAAGATGGAAAAATTATTATCTCTGGTTTTTTTAGCAGATACAACAATAATATCTTTACTGGTTTTGCAAGGTTAAATACGAATGGAAGCATTGATACAACGTTCAAAATTGGTATAGGTACAAACGTTGGTCCGGAATGTTTTGGTCAACAAAGCAATCAAAAGATTTTAATAGGAGGTTCTTTTCTACGATATAAAGGCTTAAATATAGGTAAGCTTTTTAGGGTTGATTTGAATGGAAATTTAGACACTAGTTTCAACGCTGGAATTATTGCTGGTACTGTTGCAGAAATGATAGTATTACCTAATGATAAAATAATTATTGCAGGCTCTTTCACTGCAATTAATGGGACGATGGCAAACAGAATTGCGAGGTTAAATAGTAATGGATCTTTAGACACCAGTTTTTTTGCAAATATTTCGGCCAGAATTAGAGATATACATTTACAAAAAGATGGAAAGTTAATTGTGGCAGGTGATTTTACCAGTGTAAATGGGCAAACAGTACAACGCATAGTAAGATTAAACACCAACGGAACCTTGGATAATACCATATACGCCGGCACCAACGGCTCTATAAATGATATAGCAGAGCAAGTAGATAAAAGCATTTTAATTGGAGGGTCATTTACGCAAACGAACCAATCTAGGGAACCATTGGTAAACACTACCAATAGAATTACAAGATTAGAAAATACATATACAGTAGTTGCGCCTTGTGTTTCGGCTACGGCTCCCATTTTAGATACTACCGCTTCTGAAGTTTTGTGCATGTTGGAGCCCCAAACCATTACAGTTATTGGTGGTTCGCCCAATTCGGCCTCTAGTTGGCTGTGGTTTAAAGATAGTTTAAACGGTACTTTTATTGATAGCGGATTAAGCATAACCGTTGCTGAACAAAAAACCACACAATTTTTTGTAACAGCAGGCTTAACATGTTCGGATACCATAGCAAAATTTGCAACTTATACTTTGAATGTAAGCGACACGATTAACACGGAAGTGTTAGTTAACCCAAATGGCTTATTTGCAAGAGATACGTTAAGTACCTACCAATGGCATAGCTGCGACAGTGCCTTAATGCCAATGCTTGGCGAAACAAGTCAATTGTTTACTCCAAATCAAACAGGTACTTATGCGGTTGTACTAACTAATAAATTTGGATGTTCTGATACTAGTATTTGCATGTTGTATACAGTGCTTATTCAATCCACCCATAACATAAAAAAACTTCAAATTGCGAACCCAGTTATTTCTAATATATACTTACCTAGAGAAATTAATTTTTTGGAACTTGAACTTATTTCCGCTTTGGGACAAGTGGTGTATAAAAACACTCAAGCATTTGAAACAAGTATTATTGATGTTCGAAATTTGCCAAAAGGCATCTATTTTTTACGAGCAAAAGACAGTAAAAACAAGCTGTATTCTGAAAAAATTCTGATTCAGTAGCTCCTTTAAACATTCAAAAAATAAAAACAAAAAAGGCCTCAAAACTTAATTAATCGAAGCATGTTTAGTTAATCGGATTGAAAAATATTCCGATTTCAACTTTCTGTAATACGTATAGCTGCTATTAGTAAAAGAAATAAGCACATAAAGTGGTAAAACACAAGGCTTAACCGATTTGGAAAAGATTAAATTAGAATCAATCTAAATTTTTATATTTCGACTAGCAATCTTTAAGATTAAATACATTTGCCATTAACAGTAAAAATCTGAAAAAACAAATATATTATGAGTAATAGTAAACTGTTCAATTCGTCTCTGGGTAAAAAATACTTAATGGGACTTACGGGCTTGTTATTAATTTCCTTTTTAATGGTACACGCAGGAATTAATGCCTTAATTTTTATGAACGATGGCGGTCATCAGTTCGAATTAGCTGCAGAATTTATGGGTACAAACTGGGTTATTAGAACGATGGAAATTGGTTTAATGCTTGGTTTATTAGCACACATTGTAGATGGCTTAATGTTATGGTTTGATAACAAAAAAGCACGACCAGTAAATTATGCATATACAAATGCAGCAGCAAATAGTAAATGGTACTCTCGTTCGATGGGTTTATTAGGAACCTTATTATTAATTTTCTTAATCATCCACTTACGTCATTTTTGGGTAGTTAGCAGATTTACAGATGAAATTACCAGTGGTAGAGAAACCTTATTCAATGAAATGAAAGAAGTGTTTGTAAATCCATTAGTGGTGGTGGTATATGTGTTAGGTTGCATTTCATTATCATACCATTTGTTACATGGTTTTTCATCAGCATTTCAATCGATGGGTTGGACACATAAAAAATATACACCTACAGTAAAATCAATTGGATATGTATATTCTATACTTATTCCTTTGTTGTTTGCAGCAATGCCAATTGCCATGCATTTTGGTTGGATTAAATAATTAAACAGAACATTAAAATCTAAGATATGTCAGTATTAGATGCGAAAATACCAGAAGGAACATTGGAACAAAAATGGACGAAGTACCGTTCTACTGTACCATTGGTAAACCCTTCAAATAAAAGAAGTTTAGAAGTAATTGTAGTAGGCTCGGGATTAGCAGGTGCATCAGCAGCAGCATCCTTAGCAGAGTTAGGCTACAAAGTAAAAGTATTTTGTTTTCAAGATTCACCACGTAGAGCACATTCAATTGCAGCGCAAGGTGGAATTAATGCAGCAAAAAACTATCAGAATGATGGTGACTCTGTTTATCGTTTATTTTACGATACGATTAAAGGAGGCGATTATCGCTCACGCGAATCAAACGTATATCGTTTAGCAGAAGTTAGTACAAATATTATCGATCAATGTGTTGCTCAAGGTGTACCCTTTGCACGCGAATACGGAGGATTACTTTCCAACCGTTCATTCGGTGGAACACAAGTACAACGTACGTTTTACGCAGCAGGACAAACTGGTCAGCAATTATTATTAGGAGCATATTCATCACTACAACGCCAAGTAGGTATGGGTACAGTTAAAATGTACACACGCCATGAAATGTTAGAAGTTGTAAAAATTGATGGCGTATGTAGAGGAATTATAGCAAGAGATTTAGTAAGTGGTAAATTAGAACGTCATTTCGGACACGCAGTATTATTATGTACAGGTGGATATGGAAACGTTTTCTTTTTATCAACCAATGCAATGGGCTCTAACGTAACCGCTGCTTGGAAAGCACATAAACAAGGAGCATTTTTCGGTAATCCATGTTTCACTCAAATTCACCCAACTTGTATTCCTGTTTCTGGCGATCATCAATCTAAATTAACATTGATGTCGGAATCATTACGTAACGACGGAAGAATTTGGGTTCCAAAAAAACAAGGCGACACCAGAAATCCAAACGACATTCCTGAAGAAGAAAGAGATTATTATTTAGAAAGAAGATATCCTGCTTTCGGAAACTTAGTACCTAGAGACGTAGCCTCTCGTGCTGCAAAAGAAAGATGTGACGCAGGTTATGGAGTTGGTAATTCTAAAATGGCGGTATATTTAGATTTTGCATTTAACATTAAACGTTACGGAACTGTAGAAGCGAGCAAACGTAATATACACAATGCTTCTGAGGCAGATTTAGTGCGAATGGGTAAAGAAGTTGTAAAAGAAAAGTATGGCAACTTGTTCGACATGTATCAACAAATTACGGGCGAAAATCCATACGAACAACCAATGAGAATTTACCCAGCAGTGCATTATACAATGGGTGGTTTATGGGTTGATTATAATTTGATGACAACTGTTCCGGGATTGTATGCATTAGGTGAAGCAAATTTCTCCGACCACGGCGCAAACCGTTTAGGTGCATCAGCATTAATGCAAGGTTTGGCAGATGGATACTTTGTAATTCCTTACACTATTGGAAGTTATTTATCTAAAGAAATTGCTACCAAAGCAATTGATACCAACCACGAAGCTTTCGTTGAAGCAGAGAACAAAGTGAAATCAAACATCGACAGATTATTTTCTATAAACGGCACAAAAACTGTTGACAGTTTCCATAAACGTTTAGGAAAAATTATGTGGGATAAATGTGGAATGGCTCGTAGCGAACAAGGCTTAAAAGAAGCGATTTCAGAAATTCAACAAATCAGAAAAGAATTTTGGTCGGATGTTAGAGTGCCAGGAACAGCTGATGAATTTAACCCAGAGTTAGACAAAGCAGGCAGAGTAGCAGACTTTATTGAACTAGGTGAGTTAATGTGTAAAGATGCATTGGATAGAAATGAATCTTGTGGCGGTCACTTCCGCGAGGAGTACCAAACAGAAGAAGGCGAAGCATTACGCGACGACGAAAACTATGCATACGTAGCTGCTTGGGAATTCAAAGGAATGGATCAAGAACCTGTTCTACACAAAGAAGAATTGAAATACGAAAACATTAAAATTGCACAAAGAAGCTATAAATAGAAAAAAATAGAAAAAAGAAAACAGAAAAGAGGGTGGGAAGTGAGTGTGGTTATAAGTAAATAGATTTGTTTTTGGGAGATTAACAGATTTTAGAAAGGGCAATGTGATGGGGATTAAATCATTTGAAAATTTAGATTGCTGGATTAAGGCACGAGAACTTAGGAAAAAAATTAGTGATTTAACTAAAGTATTTCCAAAAGAAGAAAAGTATAGAATTGTTGATCAGATTACTCGATGTTCTAGGTCTGTTACAAATAATATAGCCGAAGGTTATGGTAGATACCATTATCAAGAGAATATTCAATTTTGCAGACAAAGTAGAGGTTCATTACATGAACTAAAAGACCATTTAATAATTTGTTTTGATGAAAATTTAATTGATCAAAAAACATTTTTAGAAATCGGCCTTTTAATTTCAGAGTGTCTGGCATTGTTAAATGGTTATATTAATTTTTTAATAAGACAAAAAACAAACTAGCACAAATACTTTTTTCCAATTTCTATTTTCTAATTATTAAACAAGTAAACAACAAATTCAGAAGTAAAACAGAAATAACACTAAATAATATGAGTGGAAATATGAACCTTACACTAAAAGTGTGGAGACAAAAAAATACAA
>CALRTZ010000022.1:0-47604 GCA_943371235.1 Sphingobacterium thalpophilum
CGTGCCACCAAAAAGCTGCATTTATGCAGGTTTTTATAAATACCTGCATAAATGCAGCTTTTCTTTGTTTTACATAGCTACAACTACTTTTTATAAACCTCCATCACCGGCAGTGCCTTCCCGTTAAAATCCCAGAATGCTTGGTTCTCATAAGAAGATCCGTTGTTGGCCGTATTGCCTTTAAAGGATACCCATTCAGCGCCCCAATAACAAAAGCCAATGCCATTGTTCATATTCTCTGCAATCTCTCTGATCTTTTGTAGATAATATTTCTGCCCAAGTTCTGTAGCTAAATAATTTGGGAGGATTTCTTCTTGTGAGCCAATTACATTGTTGGTCCAATCGTTCCATGAAAATGTAAAAGGGTAGGACGTTTCTGCAATTATTACTTGCTTATTATACGTGCTACTTAATAAATTTAAATTAGTTTGAAGACTATCTAAATTTTTCCCATGCCATTTTGGATAATAGGATATTCCAATAATATCAAAATCTAAATTTTTAAACTCTTCGAAAAAGTATACTGCATCTTTATGCCCAGCATAGTGTAACATTATTTTTGTATGGCTCGAATGTTCTCGAACAGCTCTTATGCCTTCAGACAAAAATGCCTTAAATTGATTGAGATAATTATAACTCCCATCTGGCCATAATATGCCATTGTTTATTTCATTTCCAATCTGGATATAGTCTGGCTTTATTTCTAGTGCAATTTTTTTAGTGTACTCGTATACACTATCTTTTAATTGTTCGAAATTTTTCCCCAACCATCTGTTAGGTTTTTGCTGATTGCCTGGATCGGCCCAAGTGTCTGAATAATGGACTGTAAGCCAAACACGTGCTTTCGTATTTTTTATTTCTTCAGCTAGGGCCTTTACTTCATTGAAGCTCGAATGTTGATTGCTAGGGTTCACCCATATTCGAATTCTAAAAACATTTACACCTGCTTTTCGCAAGGTATATAACATATCTTCATTTTCGTTATTAGAATTTTTAGCTATAAAATTATTTTCTCTAATTTCTGGAATAAAAGAAACATCCGCTCCGCGTAAATAGCTGAAATCATCTTCTTGTAAGGGTGTAATTTTATTTTCTATTTCTTTTTTGCAAGCAACTAAAAAGAAAAAAGAAAATAGAAAAAACAGAAAACAGGATTTTATATTCATGCTCGAATGTGATTTTTCACATCTTTTGTTTACTCTGTATATACCAATTGCATCAACACCTGCCCAGTAACTTTCAAGCTTTTTTTGTCGATATTTTCCAGCTTGTCTTCATGCGTATGCCAGTGCTTCCAGAAACCAGATAAGCTCGAAGCATCTCTATGTATTAAATCTATCATTGGTATGTTAGCAATAGAGTTTACATAATAATGATCGTCTATTATTGCAGGAGTTTGTTCGTAACTAAAGTTTGAGGAATAGCCCGCTTGAGCTGCTTTTTGCCATACATATTCCAATACCTGTGGTGCGAAAGTTCTCGACACTTCTTCTTGTGTGAAATACACATTTTCTCCTCCCACCATGTCTAACAACACTCCATACATTGGGCGATAATTTGCTACATGTAAATTCTTAGCCCAATATTGAGATCCTAAGCAATAGGAGTCGCGCATCTCAGGAAACTTACTGTTTTCCGGTTGCCCATAATCTTCCAAATCGAATAGAATAATATCAACACCCATCTCTGGATTTTTTAAACTCATTTGCCTGGCAAGCTCTAGCAAAACACCCACTCCGCTAGCCCCGTCATTAGCCCCGTCAATCGCTTTGTTTTTATCCTTAGCGTCTTGGTCGGCAAATGGACGAGTATCCCAGTGTGCGGCAAGTAAAATGCGTTTAGTGGCTTTTGGTTGAAAGCTTGCAATAATATTTTTCAAATCGAACGTTTTGCCATCAAAGGTTTTTACTTTTCCGTTTTGAACGATTACGCTCGCACCAAAACTTTTCAATGTATTCTCTAAAAATTTTGCAGTGCTTGCATGCTCTTTAGTACCCGGTACTCTCGGTCCAAATTCCACTTGTTTTTTCACAAACATAAAAGCACTGTCCGCGTTAAAACTCGGCACCACTATTTTCTTTACTTCTTCTTTTTTAGTATTAGTTTGCTTCTTCCCATTATCACCACACCCACTCACAAAAAAAGCCAACACTACTAAAAATATATATTTTATATAACTCATAACATTCCAAATTAATAATCCTTTGCCTCCACTAGCACACTAGCATACTAACATACTAACACACTAACACACTAGCACACTACCTACTCCTGGTACCCCCACTCAGATCCCACTTTCGAATCTTTAATTATCAAATTCATTGCTTTAAATTTCGAACGAATTAAATCTACCATGGCGAAATTTTTATCGGCTCTTGCTTCTCTGTACGTTTCCATCCAAGCTTCCACCATCGGAATAAAGAGTTCATCGTTATTAATATTTACATCCGAAATGCCTAAAACGTGTTCGTTGAAATTTACAAAAGTATTCACGAGCAGGTTAAATGTTTCTTCTTTTAATTCTGAAATTGAAATAATGCCAGCTTTAATAGAGTTAATACTTTTCAATAAATTATATAATTCGGCAATACTTTTCGCTGAATTAAAATCGTTGCTCATTCCTTCAGTAACTGCGGCACAATCTTTCAGAATTTCTGTGTTTAATTCATCATCAATTTTAGTAGCACCTTCTGCATTCCACTCTAAACTTTTTGCCGTACGAATACCGTTAATCATTTTCATCAATCCTTTTTCTGCTGCTTCAAGCGCTTCATTAGAAAAATCTAAGGTGCTTCTATAATGAGCTTGTAACATAAAAAAGCGAATGGTTAAAGGGGAATATGATTTCTTTAACAATGGATGATCTCCTGAGAAAAATTGTGATAAGTTGATGGCATTGCCAAGCGACTTACCCATTTTTTGTCCGTTAATGGTAATCATATTATTATGCAACCAATACTTAGCTGGGTGTACGTGGTTACTTGCTTTGCTTTGTGCAATTTCGCATTCGTGGTGTGGAAATAATAAATCCATACCGCCACCGTGTATATCAAATTGTTCACCTAAATATTTTGCACTCATTGCAGAACATTCTATATGCCAACCAGGGAAACCCTCGCTCCATGGGGAGTTCCAACGCATGATATGTTCTGGAGATGCTTTTTTCCATAAAGCAAAGTCGAATGAATTTTTCTTTTCTTCTTTACCTTCTAAAGTTCTGCGCTCTTCGCCAGCGTGTGCAATAAGGTCTGCCAACACTCTACCTGATAGTTCCCCGTAAGGTTCTTTCTCATTATATTTCAACACATCAAAATATACAGAACCGTTTGATTCGTATGCTAAACCAGCATCTACAATCTTCTGTATCATTTCAATCTGTTCGATAATATGACCACTTGCGCGTGGCTCAATACTAGGGCGCATCACAAAAAGTTTATCCATCATTACATGGTAAGAGTTAGTGTACTCTTGCGCCACTTCCATGGGTTCTAACTGTTCTAAACGTGCACGCTTTGCAATTTTATCATCACCCTCATCGCCATCATTTTCTAAATGGCCAACATCAGTAATGTTTCTAACGTAGCGAACTTTATAACCACAATATTTTAAATATCTGAAAACTAAATCGAAGGTAATTGCCGAGCGAGCATGACCCAAATGGGGTTCGCCGTATACCGTAGGCCCACAAACATACATTCCTACGAATGGACTGTTAATAGGTTCGAATGGTACTTTTTCTCTACTTAAAGAATCGTGAATACTGATATTATGGTTCATAAACAAACATACTAATTATTGCGAAAATTTTGCGAATGCACTACTTGCTAAATTTGAATTCCGCCTTTACAGGGTAGTGGTCAGAATATTTTTTCTTAATGATTTTGTAGCTACAGACATCAAAATCTTTACTACACAGTAAGTAATCGATTTGGAAATTTGGGAAAGCGCCGTTATACGTTACACCAACACCATTCCCTTGCTCACGGAATGAACTCTTTAATCCGTTAGAAATAACATTATAAGCGTAGGATGCCGGTGTATCATTAAAATCTCCGGATACAATAACTGGATATGGGCTATCGTCTATTAATTCACGCACTTCTTCTGCCTGATCTCCCCTCAGTAAAAATGCTTTTTTTAATCGCGCACCAATTCGTTTATTCGATTGCATATCAGTTTCTACATTTTTTACTTGGTTCAAATACTCATAATCTTCTGGCTGAAAACTGATAGATTGAAGATGGGTGTTGATGATTCGAATAGTATCTCCTTTGAATTCAACATCGGCATACACACACATATTTGCATGCGGATGGTCGTAAAATTTGAGCACCTCAAAATTGATTATTTTATATTTTGAAAAAATAGCAAGCGACATGCGTTCGTTTTCTGTTGAATCAAATAATTCTTGCTTGAAGTATTTGTAATTACCAATTTTTTGAATGGAGTCTTTAATGTTGTAAGCACCTTTTTTTCTGAAGTAAAATTCTTGAAAACAAATAACGTCAGCTTTTTCTGATAATAACATCTCCAACATTTCATGCCTTGATTTTTTATCGTATTTATTTGTTTTAATAGGCTTAAACAAATGTGCATTATAGCTTATAATGGAGATGGAATTTTCTTTATCTGTAATTGCAGTATTTCTAAACTGCACATAGTCTAAAATAGTATTATACCCAATTCCAATAGATACAAGGGGAACCAAGGCAAACCATCTTCTTCTGAAAACCCAATAAATAAAAAAAAGAAAGTTTATTACAACTAAAAATGGATAGGCTAATCCGAAGAAAGCGATGGGCCAATAGAAACTTGGTTTAATCCAAGCGGCTAAATAACTAACTAATAAAGCAGCAATAGCAAGAGAGTTCATGAAGAACATGAACCAGAAGAAAATAGATTTTTTCTTGTTTGCTTTCATCTTATTGTTTGCCTGCTTTAAATAATATTTCCTTTTCCTTAGCTGATAAATTTTCGTATCCAGATTGTGAGATTTTATCTAGCACTCTATCAATTTCTGCTTGTGTAACGTCTTGTTTTTTGTTTGTATTTGCTGATGGATTTCTATAGGCTACTTTCATTTTTTTAGATTTAAATAAACCGGTGATTCCATCAATTATTTTTGCAGGAAACTTAGTCCAATCGTTGCCGTTTTGTAATTGTTTAATAAATATGAATCCGAATAATGCACCACCTATATGCGCCAAATGCCCGCCTGCATTCGAACTCGATATACCCACTAAATCTATCAATAAATAAAAAAATGCAATATACTTTAATCGGATGGGTCCGAATATGGCTAATACAATGCTAAAGTTTGGCAATAGGGTAGCGGTCGCAAATACAATTCCCATTACCGCTGCCGAAGCACCTAATGCTTTAGAGCTTTCTACGCTACTGCTGAAGTAGGGAAATACATTGTAGCACAAAACATAAAATAAGCCACCAAAAATACCTGATAAAAAATAGGTGTATATAAATTTCTGTTTACCTAAATATTCTTGATAAATATTTCCAAACCAATACAATACTAGCATATTGAACAAGATGTGAAATATACCACTATGCAAAAACATATAAGTGATAATAGACCAAGGAGTGTAGGCTAAAGTTTTTAAGTTTGATGGTAACATTAAAAACTCTCGGATGATGTATTCAACCGGGTTGGGCAATTGTAGCAATAAACAAAAAACATTCACTACTAAAGCAAACACAAAAACGATTACGTTAATGAGGATTAACCTCATCATTAAATCTCTTTTAAAAAACATTAATTTTAAATCGTTTAATATGCTGCTCATATCACCTCCATCTAGAATCTTTAGTTCTCCAGTATTTTATTAAAATAAAACCAAAAAGCATTCCGCCTAAATGTGCAAAATGTGCAACATTATCGCCCGGATTATTTTGTATGCCACTGTACAGTTCAAATAAACCATAAATTATTACAAAATATTTTGCTTTCATTGGTAAAAAGAAAAATATGTAAATCATCGCATTTGGTAAAATCATTCCAAATGCTAGTAACACTCCAAACACGGCACCAGAAGCACCAACCGTTGGGATATTTTCTTTAACAGTTATTAATTCATTTACAATACTAATTGCATTTTCTTTAAATGGGATCGATGCTGGATTACTCGTCCAGATGTTCATTAATTCAGAAAAACTAGGGCGATAAATATTGGGCACATCGTTTAGTACGAAGCTCTCAAATGCAGCAGGAGTAGGGTTAGCAAAGAAAGCATTTGCAGCATTTTGCAGTTGCGAAATTTCAATATAATTTACTAATGTGTGTAATAGTGCAGCCCCTAAACCAGTTACAAAGTAATAGATTAAGAACTTTTTTGGTCCCCAATAGTTTTCAATTACCGCACCAAACATCCAAAGTGCAAACATATTCGAAAACAAATGCATGAAATTTCCATGCATAAATAAATGAGTAACTAATTGGTGGGGTTTAAAATTTTCTGAACTTGGGTAATACAAAGCCAGGTAATCTTTCAAATCGATTTGCATACTATTTTGCAACACAATAGTTGCAACAAAAAACAACCCATTAATTATTAATAGATTTTTTACAACTAATGGCAAAACCGAAAATCCTTGTGGTCTATAATTATTCATAAAAGTATTTTAACCAAAATAGCTAGCAAGCTCTTCAATGCTGATGCGCACAAAGGCAGCCTTGCCGTTTATTCCAGTGTTTGGTAATTCGCAAGCAAAAAGTTCGTCTATTAAATGATTCATTTCTTCTTGACTTAAATTTTTTCCTGCTTTAATAGCAGATTGTTTTGCTAATGAACGTGCAAGTTGTTCTTTTTGTTCAAACTTTTGTATGCCCGACTGTTGTTTGTAAGACTCGAGCAAGCCCATTAATATTTGCTCTTCATTGCTTGCATTAATTTCTGCAGGTACCCCGTGTATAACGAATGCGTTTTTGCCAAACTCTTGTATATCGAAACCTACTTGTTGCAGATCGGGTAAAAGCATTTTAGTTAATTCAAAATCTGAAGCATTCATATGAACGCTTTGCGGGAACAAAGATTGTTGGCTTGTGCCAGCATTGTTATGAAGAGATTCATAGAAACGTTCGAACAAAATACGTTCGTGCGCAGCTTGCTGATCAATCATTAATATCCCATTTTTTATGGGGCTCACAATAAAGCGTTGGTGCAACTGAAAAGTATTACGTTCGCTTAAATCGGTATGTTTAGTGTTTGGCTCTTGGTGCAATATGCTTTGTTCAGCTTCTTCTGCAGGCTTTACAATTTCATATAGAGCTTCCCAACCGGCGTTGCTACGTGGCATTTGTGTTTGCCCTGGTACATAGCCAGATTGATGACGTTTTTCAAAGGGATTAAAAGTTGGATTCACTGCGATGGTTGGAATCCTAATTTCGTCGGTGCTAGGATTAAAAGGCTTTAGATTGCTGAAACTAGATTCGGTATTAAAATCGATGCTTGGGCTTACGCTGTATTTACCCAGCGAGCGTTTAACTGCTGCACGTAAGATGGCATACACCAATTTTTCATCTTCGAATTTAATTTCCGTTTTCGTAGGGTGTACGTTAACGTCAATATGTTTAGGATCGATATCAATAAACAGCACATAAAATGGGAAGCTATCTGCACTTAATAGTTCTTCGAACGCATTATTTATGGCGTGGTTTAAATAAGGATCCTTAATAAATCGCTTGTTTACAAAAAAGTACTGCTCACCTCTCGTTTTCTTTGCAAACTGAGGTTTGCCAATGTATCCTTCTATGGTAATAATATCGGTGCTCTCTTCAACAGGCACTAGGCGCTCGTTGTATTGATTGCCAAAAATAGCAGTGATGCGTTGTTTGTGGTTGCCAATGGGTAAATGAAACATTTCTTGCCCATCATGATGCATGCTGAAAAATATTTCTGGATGCGCTAAGGCTTGGCGTTGAAACTCTTCAATTATATGGCGAAGCTCTACTGGGTTCGATTTCAGGAAGTTTCGGCGAGCAGGAATGTTGTAAAATAAGTTTTTTATGGAGATTTGAGTTCCATCGGTCATGCTGCAGGCTTCTTGTTTATTGATCTTAGAGCCTTCTATTTCAATAAGAGTACCAGTTGCTTGGCTAGCCATTTTAGTTTTAAGTTCTACTTGGGCTATGGCTGCGATGGATGCCATTGCTTCGCCACGGAAACCCATGGTACGTATCTCAAATAGGTCTTCGGCTTTACGAATTTTAGAAGTGGCATGTCGCTCAAAGCACATACGGGCGTCGGTTTCCGACATTCCTTTGCCGTTATCAATAATTTGAATGAGGCTTTTGCCTGCATCTTTTATGAAGAGTTTAATTTGAGTGGCGTTCGCATCTATAGCGTTTTCCAAGAGTTCTTTCACGGCGGATGCCGGACGCTGAATAACTTCTCCCGCTGCAATCTGGTTCGCGACCGAATCTGGTAATAAATGAATGATATCCGACATGTTTCTCTAATTCAAGATTGTGGAGAAAATAAATTCCTCTTGTACTTGATGTATTTGTTAGTTTTGCAAATATTTACAACAATTACAAAATTACATTTTTTTAGGGGCTTTGATATGCTGAAGACGATAATTAGCGCACTCTTTTTATACATTTTATCCACAACACAATTATACGCTCAAGGCCTTGATACTGCAGGTGCTGGCAGATGGGCAGATTCATTGATGAGAAACATGAGCCAAGACGAGAAAATTGGTCAGTTGTTCATGGTGGCGGCATATTCTAACAGAGATTCTACTCATTTAAAGGAAATTAAGAAACTTGTTCAAAATTATTATATCGGCGGATTGTGCTTTTTCCAAGGTGGACCAATGCGCCAAGCACAACAAACTAACCTTTATCAATCCTTAGCAAAAGTTCCATTGCTCATTTCTATTGATGCCGAGTGGGGCTTGTCTATGCGATTAGATTCGGTTGTTCGTTACCCTAAACAAATGGCCATGGGAGCAATTGCTGACAATCAACTTATTTATGATTTCGGTAAGGAAACAGCACGTCAGTGCAAGCGAATTGGAATACATTTAAATTTTGCGCCTGTTGTAGATGTGAACAACAATCCAAAGAATCCGGTAATTAACGATCGTTCTTTTGGAGAAGACAAATACAAAGTTGCAGCCAAATCTATAGAGTACATGAGGGGCATGCAAGATTGGGGAGTACTTGCCAACGCAAAACATTTTCCGGGGCATGGAAATACTGATAAGGATTCGCATCTTTCTTTACCAACCTTAAACAGAACAAAAATACAATTGGATTCTACGGAGCTTTACCCATTCCGTGAACTTATAAGTAGAGGCATAGGCAGTGTAATGGTAGGGCATTTATTTGTTCCAGCCATTGATAGTTCTAAAAATATTGCATCGAGTATTTCAAAGCCAATAGTTACTAGTTTATTAAAAAACGATTTAGGGTTTAAAGGATTAATTGTTACCGATGCTTTGAACATGAAAGGGGTGAGTTCGTTTTTTGTCCCGGGAGAAGTAGATGCTAAAGCATTACTTGCCGGTAATGATATGTTATTATTTACTGAAAATGTTCCGAATGCTTTTATTGAAATAAAAAAAGCATTGGATTCTGGCGCCATCAGTATGAAAGAAATTGATGAACATGTTTTTAAAATATTAGTAGCAAAATATTCGGTCGGGTTAAACAAATACGTACCAGTAAATATGAATGGAATCTATGAAGATTTAAATTCTAACGATGCAAAAATTATTAGCATGAAATTGTATGAACATGCAATGACATTATTAGAAAATAGAAACAATTTAATTCCTTTTAAAAATTTAGAGAGTAGAAATATTGCAGCTTTGAGTATTGGTGCAGAATTAAACAATGAGTTTTTAGCTATGTGCAAAAACTATGCGAACATTACTCCATTTGCTATGAAAAAAGATGCATCCTTAAATGATTTTGATTTTTTAGAGAAAAACTTAAATCAATATAATACCATTATTGTGGGTATACACGATATGAGCAGAAATGAGTCTAAAAATTTCTCTATCAGTAAACAAACAAAAGATTTTTTGGGCAATTTAAGTAAGCATGCAAATGTTGTGTTAGTAGTTTTTGGAAATGCATACAGTTTAAGAAATTTTGAAAATTTGGCTCCAATTGTGTTGGCGTATGAAGACAATGATTTTACTAGAAGCCTTGCTGCACAAGCATTGTTTGGTGGCATCGCTATAACAGGTACATTGCCAGTTACGGCATCTAATGTTTTTAAAGGAGGCGATGGATTTGTTATTGAAAAACCGATTAGGTTAAAATATACCTTACCAGAAGAGGTTGGAATATGTTCTAAATGTTTAAGTAAAATTGATGAAATTGCTAATAAAGCAATTGCAGAAAAAGCTACGCCAGGCTGTCAAATATTAGTAGCTAAAGATGGAAAAGTAATTTATCAAAAATCATTTGGTTATCATAGTTATGATGGTGTTCAAGCGGTAAGTAATACAGATTTGTATGACATTGCTTCCCTCACAAAAATACTAGCTACAAATTTGGGTGTAATGCAAATGTATAATGATGGTAGTTTAGATCTGAATAAAAAGATTTCAAATTATTTGCCTTATATGCGTAAAAGTATAAAGCGCTATATTCATGTTTCGGAGTTTTTAACACACAGAGCTGGGTTAATTCCTTTTATACCTTATTGGAAAGAATCCTTAACGTATAATGATGGGCAAGCAAGTTACAGTGCCGACTCGAGTTCTTTCTACTCCATAAAAGTAGCTGATAATTTGTATTTGAGGTATGATTATCCCGAAAAAATGAGACAGAAGATGTTGACTTCGGAACCTAAGGAGATAGGCAAATATGTATATTCTGATTTGAGTTTTTATTTTTTGAAAGATGTAGTAGAAGAGCATTATAAACAAGACATAAAATCTTTTACTCGTAACAATTATTATTCGAAATTAGGTTTGAAAACGATGGGATACAATCCACTTGAGCGATTTCCTAAAAATAGAATTGTACCAACAGAAAATGATACAACATTTAGAATGCAATTGTTAGATGGTTATGTACACGATCCTGGAGCAGCCATGTTAGGTGGAGTTGCCGGCCATGCAGGTTTGTTTTCTAACGCAAATGATGTAGCAATTGTGATGCAAATGTTATTAAACAAAGGCAGCTACGGAGGCGAAGAATATTTTAAATCTAGCACAATCGAAAAATTTACAGCTAAATATTATCAAAATTCTCGCAGAGGTTTAGGTTTTGACAAACCAGATGCTAACCCTAAAAATTCTCCAACATGTGCTTCGGCATCTTTATCAACTTTTGGTCATACAGGCTTTACAGGTACCGCTACATGGGCCGATCCGGAAACTGGATTAGTATACGTGTTTTTATCGAACAGAATTAACCCTAGCGCCGATAATAAAAAGTTAGTTGAAATGAATATTAGAACAGATATTCAGCAGGTGATATATGACTCGATGAAGAAATGAAATTGAATTGTGAATTGTGAGTTGTGAATTGTGAATTGGAACTCGATAATTCGCAAGTTTGCTAATTCATAAATTCGCTAATTCGAAAATGCTCTTCGCCATTTGTTAAACAAAAACTTATACGAATGGTCGAAACTTTTGGGCCCCATTTCAGCGTATTCAGTCTCTAGTTTTTTGCACAGAGAAGTTTCTTGCTCCATAAATTTTTGGAGGTTTATTTTTTTCTTCGCAAAAAACTCTTCGAAACTCATTTTTATTTTTTTAGGTTGATAATCATATCATCTACTAAACCTGGCAAATCGAAATCGTTTTTCCAAGCCCAATCTTTTCTTGCAAAATCATCGTTAATACTCTTCGGCCACGAATCTGCGATTGCCTGCCTTGGGTCTGCACTTACGTATGATATCTTGAAATCTGGCAAGTGTTTTACAATTTCAGAAGTTAAGCTTTTTGGGGTAAATGACATAGCTGCTACGTTGTAGCTCGATCTTATTTTTACATCAGCTGCATTAGCATCCATTATTCCGATGGTTGCTTTTATCGCATCTGCCATGTGCATCATAGGTAGTTCGGTGTTTTCACTTAAGAAGCATTCGTATGAATTACTTTTTAAGGCTTCGTGGAAAATATGCACTGCATAATCTGTTGTACCACCACCCGGTGCCGACTTCCATCCAATTAAACCTGGGTAACGTAAGCTTCTTATATCTAACCCGTATTTCAAAAAGTAATATTCGCACCAGCGTTCGCCAGCTAATTTACTGAATCCATATACTGTGTTTGGATCCATTACGCAATACTGAGGTGTATTCTGTTTTGGCGAGTTTGGCCCAAAAACTGCAATAGAACTTGGCCAATACACTTTCTTCACACCGTATTCAATTGAAAAGTCGAGTATGTTTAACAATCCTTCCATGTTTAGCTCCCATGCTTTCTTTGGTTTTTGTTCGCCAACCGCAGAAAGCAAGGCAGCTAATAAATAAACTTGGGTAGGTTTGTATTTTTCGAAAATTGCTTTTAACCCAGCTTTATCTAAAACATCCGAAAATTCAAACGGGCCTCCGTTTAATATATCGTAATTTGGTTCTTTTATATCTGTAGCAACTACATTGCTGCCGCCGTAAATATTTCTTAATTCGTTTACCAGTTCCGTTCCAATTTGACCGTTAGAACCTATAACTATAATCGTCTCTTTCATTTGCTTATGTTGTATAGGCAAATGTAAAATATTTAAGCGAATTAATAATGTACTGCGAAAGGTAATTTATATTGCTGATTTTTACCATTTTCTGAATAACATTCGATGCTTAATACATAAGTACCCGCAGGTACTAATGAACCATTGTTTGCTAAATCCCACTTTACCATACCCGAATTACGGATGCTTAAGCCATGCATTACTTCTGATATAAATGCCCCTGAAACACTAAAAACTTTAACATTCATAAACACTGTTTCTCCTTCTATATTATAATTTATTTCTAATGCAGTTTTTGAACCCTCTGCATAGGGTTTTAATAGGTTATTACTTAACCAAAAATCTTTTTTGCTTATTTCATTTTCTTCTGCAAACTGTGAGTTTGTTCCTGTTGGGCTCGCTCTTCCTATATTATCACTTGCCGATGCCCAATTTTGTGTACTATTTTCAACGTGCTGCAATCGTTTCCTCTCCAAACTTCTACCCTCCACGTTTTCCAACCATGAGTAGTGCAAACTTTCATCATAAACAAATTCATCAATTAAAAGTTCTTCTTCGTTTAAAATACTAATAACTCCAGCATCGTCTGGCATACTTGGCATTTTTTTACTCTCCAATAAATGTTCTTGTTTAGGTACAAGATACCAGTTCAATATATTTTCAGTATTTAACGTAAATACTCTGTACTCTTTAGGCCTGATATATTTATAAGGATTATTGCCAGTAATCAATTCTTTTATCGAATATTTCTCTTTCCCGTTACTCAACGATACATCCTCAAGGTTTATTATTTTATCGCTTGTATTGTAAATTTCTATAAAATCGAAACCATTAGGTTCAGGATTAAATAATACCTCAGAAATTAATAATTCAGATTTTTGAGGAATGTGTTTTTTATGAAGAGTCAATATCGTATCAAGTTGCATTCCTAAACAATTTAATATCCGTATATGTATTCTTTGTGCCTCACCTTCTTTTAAAGCAGTTTGGTTTTTTACAAGCAATTTACCTAGCTCGTTAATTTTGTAATTGATGGCTTCGCCAAATTCATTTGTTACTAAAACATCTACTGTACTATCAAGCAGTTCATTTATGTTCAATTCAATTTCATCATCCGATATAAACACATAATTTTCTATATGAATGCTCGGAAAGTCATATTCAGCAATACTTTCATTCGGTCGGCCTGGGCTACCGCCCAATTTATTTTTACTTGTTTGCCATGCGTGTTTACTATTACAATTCCATGTATTGTTTATTTTTATGAATGAATAACCCCCTTCTTGTTTTTCTTTAGGCATGCTGTTCACATTATAAATCACTCTATCAATTATTGTTTTATCAAATGATAACAAACTGATGGTATCTTCCTCATTTCCTAAGCTTGGTAATTTATTTAAAGCAATTACTCTTACAGAATCGCTCCAACTATATCGATAATTTTTATGGCATATAATAATAGCTTCGTTTGCTTTCCAGTTTTCTACTTCCACAAAAACTGTATCTTTTGTATCGGCAATATAAAAGCTTGTATATAAAATATCATTTAATGTTTTATTGAAAAGTTCTAAATATTCGCAATCTGGTAGACCTCTGCTTGGACTAGGGTCTGCCATGATTTCTGAAACGGCAATCTCCTCTTCAGGTTGCTCTATTTCTAGTATTCGTATTGGGTATAGAATATTGGTATCATTACGTCCGCAACTCGGTATGTATTGGCAAACTAAATTATAGTTTCCTGCAGGTAAAGCAGTGTTAAATGTTAAAATTGCTCGTTCATAATAAGGCGAATCTAACTTTACAACCTGCGGAAAAAACAATTTGGATTTTGCACCCACAAGGTATAATTGAGCAGGGTTTATTAAATACCCTTGAACAGGTTTACTAAAACCTATACTAAATTGTTTATTGCTGCTGTTTCTAAAAAACTTCACAGATAAATTTCTTTTATCCGCATAGAAATCAGCACTCGCATTTTGAATTGCAGGACTTCCTCCTCGTTTATTTGTAGAAGCTGTCCATCTGTTTATTTCATTACATCTAGTATAAGGATCGATTAGCTCTAAGCTCCAACCTCCATCACTTTTTGTAAGATCTCTATACCATGAATTTTTAAAGCTCACTCTATCAATTAATCGTCCTGATTTATTAAATAAGGTAACAGTACTTGCCGTATTACTTAAACTTGGGAATGTGTTAAAACTAAGTACTGTTCCATATTTTTTTAACTCAACAGTGTCGGTTGTAGAACCCACTAATATATACTCATTGGGTTTTAATAAATAGGTAGGCATAATTAATCGAGTAGTACCAATATTTAGTACATACGACGATAGGTTGATGTAATTGTTGGAGGTGTTAAATAACTCAATGTACTCCGCTTCGGCTAATGCAATGGATGGGCTAGGGTCTATCATCAATTCATTTATTCTTATTAAACTTGTATCATCATCATTTCTAAATACAAATGAAAAGATGGTTTCATCTAGGTTTTTTCCATCACACGTTTTAATAGAATTCATTTTAAATTGATAAGAATTATTATTCCTAAATTTTGTATTAAATGTTAAAATGTACTCCGAATAATAATCGTTCAATTTTACTATTCTCTTTGGATGTAATGTTGGGTTGTTTAATTGGTAGCTTTGAAATTTTAAGCTGATTGTACTATCTGCAGATGCATTAAATCGTATGTAAACACTTGTATCATTTAAAAAATCAAATTGATAAACATAAAAGGAAGATTGTTGATTCGGTTTCCATAATGAATTTAGTTGACCCGGGCTACCTCCTGATTTTTCTGCACTCGCTTCCCAAACATATATTCCTTCGCAAGTTTTGTTTGCTTGTGTGCATTCTAAACTGTAACCACCATTTGCTTTGCTTTTATTTTTATACCAAGTAGTATTGTAATTCACTTCGTCTATAAGCGTACCATATTTATCGATTATTTTTAATAACCCACTTGTATTTCCAACACTTGGCCAAGTACTTAATCCTATTACATTTCCAAATGGTTTAAACAAAGAGGTATCACTTGCTTTGCAAAAAATTACAAATGAATTGGAATTGAGTGTATACGCTTTGAGTTTAATGTTTGAATTGCCATTTGCAAATACCCAGTTTTCTAAATTAATATCAGCTCCACTTGCATTATACCATTCTATGTATTCACTTTCTGGTAGATCTATTGCAGGGCTTGGGTCTGCCATGATCTCAGAAATAATTACATCATTGCGTTTATTTGTTATAGGTGCTATGTAATTGTATTGAATTAAATACGAACTATCGTTTTTATTGCCTAACATATCTGCCAATGCAGGTACTCTTAACTGTAACCTACCGCCAACAATTCTGTGGTTAAATACTACGTGCATCAGTGACGTGTTTATTGCGTCTTTGTAGATGCGTTTCGGAGTATGTATGTTATTTAATTTATATTTTGATGTTTGATAAATACCCAGTGTGTCGATTTCTTCAGAAAACAATAATGTTATGGTAGAATCCTGAATTTCAATATCATTATACTCAGGAGGAAACGTATCAATTTCATACGGATAAATTAGAATATCATCTATCATAAATTTATCGGCTCTTGTAGAAGTGTGTTTTACAGAAAGCCCGAAAAAACTAGAGGAACGGTATGTTCTATCGAAGCAGTTGCCTTCAGAATCCCAGCTGTTTTGTGGGTTTGTTCTACTGTACAATTCCCAATACCCATCTGTTCTGTGTATCACATAAAACCAAACACGTAAGGTGTCGGGTTTGGTTCTTATTTTCGGAGGGCCATCTATAATTTTAGTAATGCTTTTCCCATTTTTTCGAAATAAATCATACGAATCTTGCGAGCCCGTTTCGCCAATTTGAATAAAATACCCATTCCCCGAACTGTCTAAATTTGACTTGTCAAATGCCAAGTAAACCCGCAGCTGATTGCTAGTGCTGGGATCTGTATTAATTTGTACATAAAACTCCCAACTGGTATTCAATAAATAACTGTTTGGAGTAGCCATAAAAGCAGTATCGCTTCTATGGAATGTTTTGCTTTGTAATTGTTTGTTTGTGTTTACAATAAAGCGTCCGGTGTCTTTTACCCACTGCGGATGATGAAGTACCTCTCCATCGCTGAAATTCTCTGCCACCTGACAAAATGCAAAAGAATTCAAAAATATTCCGACCATCAACAAAATCTTTCTCATATTTGCAAAGTTTTAGAGATAAAATGAGAATCGGAACTGCACTTATGCAGGTTTTTATATGCAGGATGATAAATGCAGGATGATAAGTGCAGGATGATTTAATAAGGATGATAAATACAACAAAACAATGAAAATAGCTGTAGTTGGCGCAACCGGCCTTGTAGGTACCATGATGTTAAAAGTGTTGGAAGAAAGAAATTTCCCTCTAACAGAATTGATTCCTGTAGCATCTGAAAAAAGTGTAGGTAAAGAAATAGAGTATAAGGGCAAAAAGTACAAGGTAGTAAGCATGGATGATGCCATTGCAATGCGTCCGGATATCGCACTGTTTTCTGCTGGCGGAAGCACATCGTTAAAAGAAGCTCCTCGTTTTGCAGAAGTAGGAACAGTAGTTATTGATAACTCCTCGGCATGGAGGATGGAACCAACTATTCCGTTAGTTGTGCCCGAAGTGAATGCATCAGTATTAACAAAAAACGATAAAATAATTGCGAACCCAAATTGTTCGACCATACAGATGGTAGTGGTATTGAAACCATTACACGAAAAGTATAAAATTAAAAGAGTGGTAGTTTCCACTTACCAATCGGTTACAGGAACTGGTGTTAAAGCTGTAGATCAATTAATGAATGAACGGAAAGGGGTAGCAACCGAAATGGCCTATCCATATACAATTGATTTAAATGTTATTCCTCAAATTGATGTTTTTACAGAAAACGATTATACGAAAGAGGAAATGAAAATGATTAATGAAACCAAGAAAATTATGGGCGATGATGCGATTCGTGTAACTGCGACAACCGTACGTATACCTGTAATGGGAGGGCATTCAGAATCCATTAACATTGAATTTGAAAATGAATTTGATGTTAATGAAATTAAAACCTTACTAGCAAATTCTGATGGCATTGTTTTACAAGACGATCCTTCCAAATTATTATACCCCATGCCATTAACTGCTCACAACAAAGATGCTGTATTTGTTGGCAGAATCCGTAGAGACGAATCGCAAGATAAAGCCCTCAACCTTTGGGTGGTTTCTGATAACTTGCGCAAAGGTGCAGCCACCAATGCCGTACAAATTGCGGAGTACTTAATAAAGAATAATATTGTAGCTTAAAACAAATAGATTTTTAGTAGGTTTATTCCGAATGGAATCTAGTAAACATGAAATAGCAGTTGTAATTGGGGCAGGCATTGCCGGAATTGCAGCTGCTATTCGTTTAAATGCCAAAGGCTATAAGGTAACAGTGGTAGAATCTAACTCTTATCCTGGTGGTAAATTATCTGAAATTTCTGGCAATGGATTCAGGTTTGATGCTGGGCCCTCCTTATTTACGATGCCACATTATGTAGATGAATTATTTCTGCTGCATAAAAAAAATCCTAAAGATTATTTTCAATATGAAAAATTAAAAAACACAGGAGTGTATTATTTTTCTGATGGTACAAGAATGGTTGCGCATAGTGATTTAAATGAGTTTGCAAAAGAGATGGAAGAAAAATTAAACACACCATCTTCTGTAGTTTTTAATTTTTTCAAAAAAAGTAAAACTATTTATGATATTACTTACCATGTTTTTTTAGAACGTAGCATACATCACTTAAAAACATATTTGCGTTGGCCAACTTTTTTATCGGTACTTAACTTTCATAAAATCGATGCCTTTAAAACCATGAATGAAAGTGCCGAGCAATTATTTAAAGACAAACGTGCTCAACAATATTTTAACAGGTATGCAACTTATAACGGGTCGAATCCTTTTAAAGCACCTGCCACCTTGCATGTGATTCCTCATTTAGAGCATGCGTATGGAGCCTTTATTCCTGTAAACGGAATGTATGCTATTACAACTAGTTTGGTTAAACTCGCCGAAGAACTTGGAGTAAAATTTTTATACAATACCAAGGCCGTTGAAATTTTACATCATCAACAAAAAATTAAAGGCATCAGTATTATTAAAAATAATTCTACCGAAACGCTTAATGCTGAGGTAGTGTTTAGCAACATGGATATGGTGTATACCTATCAAAAATTATTACCTACATTTAATGCACCACAAAAATTAATTAACCAAGAAAAATCAAGTTCGGCTTTAATTTTTTATTGGGGAATAAATAAGAGTTTTGATGAACTAGATTTGCATAATTTCTTTTTCACATCAAATTATAAAAAAGAATTTGATGCAATTGATAAGGGAAGTATAGATGAAGATCCAACAGTATATGTAAATATTACTAGTAAAGAAGTAAAGGCTGATGCACCAAGCGGAATGGAGAATTGGTTTGTTATGATTAATGTGCCGCATAATAATGGGCAGAATTGGGATGAGTTGATTAGACTTGCTCGTAAAAATATACTTCATAAACTTTCCAAAATGTTGAATGTAGACATCGAACCATTAATTGTATTCGAAGAGCAATTAGACCCTAGAAGCATCGAATCTAAAACTTCTTCATTTAAAGGCGCACTGTATGGCAATAGTTCAAATAATAAATACGCTGCATTTTTACGACATGCTAATAAGAGCAATAAACTAAAAGGTTTGTATTTTTGTGGAGGCAGTGTGCATCCCGGAGGAGGCATACCATTAGCTCTTTTATCAGCAAAAATTGCTACCGAAACTTTATAAAATGATTAAAAGAATAGTTTCTGAGAAGAAAAATGTTTCCATTGCATTAATAATTCTATTTCATACCATAGGATTAATAGGATTTAGCAATGAGTTGTTTGCCGAGACTTTTAAATCTTTGGTGCCATTGCATTTATTGTTGATGTTGGGCATAGTGTTGTGGAATAACGAATCGTGGAACAAGCATTTTTGGATGTTTACGCTAGTGATTTTTACAGTTTCTTTTTTTGTTGAAATGATTGGCACCAATACCGGTTTAATTTTTGGTGAATACAATTACGGATATACACTGGGCTGGAAACTTTGGAATACACCGTTTATGATTGGGGTTAATTGGTTTCTGTTAGTATATGGAGTGGGATGTGCATTGAGTTATTTGAAAATTAAAAATTGGGTGCTAAATACAACAATTGCGGCAAGCATTTTAGTAGTATTAGATAGTTTGATAGAGCCTATTGCTATGAAATTTGATTATTGGCAATGGGCAAATAATAGTATTCCTGTTCAAAATTACATTGCTTGGTGGGGCTTGTCATTTATTTTTGTATTGATATTCAGCAGATTGCATTTTAATAAACAAAACTTTGTGGCCGCAATATTGTTATTAGTTCAATTTCTGTTTTTTATACTCTTAAATCTATTATGATTACTTTTGAAAAAAATAAAAAGATGTTGAATTTACAAGTAACTGTCGACCAAGAATCTGGTTTTTGTTTTGGAGTAGTATATGCCATAGAAATGGCGGAGGAATTACTCGAAGAGCAAGGATACTTATATTGTTTGGGCGATATTGTGCATAATGATGAAGAGGTAGAGCGCTTAAAAGCTAAGGGCTTAAGAATTATCAATCATGATGATTTAAACAACATTAAAAACGAGCGTGTGCTTATACGTGCCCATGGTGAACCTCCAGAAACTTACAAAACTGCTTTAGAGAATAATATTATTTTGATGGATGCATCATGCCCTGTTGTGCTAAAGTTGCAAAACAGAGTAAAAAATTCATTCGACGATCAGGAGAAGATATTTATTTATGGTAAACATGGCCATGCGGAAGTAATCGGGTTACAAGGCCAAACAGACAATGAGGCAGTAGTATTTCAGGATATAGCGGAATTAGACGGGGTAGAATTACCCTCTAAATTTACCTTGTATAGCCAGACTACTAAAAGCACAGATAAGTTTTATGCCATTAAAGATGAATTAATAAAACGAGGGTATGATGTAAAAGCAAATGACACTATTTGCAGGCAGGTGTCCAATCGTGATGAAGAATTGAGGATTTTCGTAAAGAACTATGATAAGATAGTATTTGTTTCAGGTAAGAAATCATCTAATGGTAAAATACTTTATGATGTATGCCGCCAAAACAATGTGAATACTTTTTTTGTTTCTGCACCAGATGAATTGAGCCCAACTATGTTTGATTCGAACGATAAAGTGGGGATTTGTGGCGCAACATCGACCCCAATGTGGTTAATGGAAAAAGTTAAAAATATACTATTATCATACTAAAATGCAGTTTTTTGTTAATGTTTTGATTACCCTGGCTACGTTCACATTTATGGAATTTGTAGCATGGTTTGCTCATAAATATGTAATGCACGGCTTTTTGTGGTACTTACACAAAGACCACCATCAAGTAGAGCCTGGTTTTTTTGAGAAAAACGATGCCTTCTTTTTAATCTTTGCAATTCCTTCGGCTTATTGTTTTATTAGTGGTAGCATCTATCAAGATTTCAGATTTTTTATTGGTCTTGGAATTTTATTATACGGTATTTGTTATTTCTTAGTACATGATGTAATCATCCATCAGCGCTTTAAATGGCTGAGAGATTGGGACAATACCTATGTAAGAGGAATTAGAAGAGCGCATAAAATGCACCACAAATATTTAGGGAAAGAACATGGTGAGAACTACGGCATGCTCATCGTTCCAATTAAGTATTTTATCGAGCAAAGAAAAAAATAATTCAACATATATATTCAATCCCAATGAATTTAAAGAAAGTTAACTTTTTGCGAAAAAGTTATATACTCCTCGCAAGCATTACTTTATTGTTTTTGAATACCGCATATGCCCAAACTGGCGCAATACGTGGTAGCATAAAAAATGCGATTAACAATGAAGCATTGCCATCTGTAACCGTTATTATACAAGGTACTACAATTGGTGTGTTAAGTGATTTTGACGGTAACTATTCGATTGAAAAATTGAAGCCAGGTTTTTACAATGTCGAGTTTAAATACATTGGTTACAAAAGTAAAGTTGTGTACGAAGTTCAGGTTACCAATTCTAAACCTTCTATAATAGATGTTGAATTAGAAGAAGAATCTAAAAATATTGCAGAAGTAGAAGTAAAAGCCTCTACGTTTTATAAACCTCAAGAAAGCCCTGTATCATTAAGAACGATTGGTGTTTCCGAAATCAAAAGAAATCCTGGTGGGAATAGAGATATTTCTAAAGTAATACAATCATTACCCGGTGTAGCATCTACTGTTTCGTTCAGAAATGATATTATTATTAGAGGTGGTGCACCAAATGAAAATAAATTTTATTTAGACGGCATTGAAATTCCAAACATCAACCACTTTGCAACACAAGGTTCTACAGGTGGTCCGGTGGGTTTAATTAATGTTGATTTTGTAAAAGAAGTTGATTTTTATTCGGGGGCATTTCCTACAAATAGAGGAAACGCTTTAAGTTCTGTATTCGATTTTAAATTTAAAGATGGAAGAACAGACAGAGTGGGAGCCTCACTCACCTTAGGTTCTAGCGATTTGGCTACTATAATTGAAGGGCCTATCAATAAAAAAACAACTTTTATTGCATCTTATAGACGATCGTATTTGCAGTTTTTGTTTAAAGCTATTGGGCTTTCTTTTTTACCAGAGTACAACGATTTCCAGTTTAAAGTGAGAACTAAGATTGATGATAAAAATGAAATCACAATTATAGGGATTGGGGCAATTGATGATTTTAGTTTGAACTTAGATGCAAACGAAACCGAAGACCAGAAATATCAATTGCAAGTATTGCCAGTGTTTGGACAATCTAATTATACTATCGGAGCTAATTACAAACGATTCAGAACAAATGGATTTTCTACATTGGTAATTAGTAGAAATTACCTTAATAATACCACCGAGAAATATCCGGATAACGACGAAACGAAACCTATTTTACTTCAGTATTCATCAAAAGAAATTGAGAACAAAATACGTGTAGAAAACACAAGTTTATTTAAAGGATATAAATTTAATTATGGTATCAGTTTAGAATCAGCAACCTATACAAACGATACGTATAACAATACACCATTCGGAATTATAGATTATAGCTCCGAATTAAATTTCTTTAGGTATGCAATGTTTGCGCAAACCAGTAAAGGCTATTTAAAAGAGAGATTGCAATTATCATTGGGGGTAAGAGCAGATGCAAACACGTACTCATCAACCATGAATAATTTATTGGAGCAGTTCTCGCCGCGTTTCTCTGCATCGTATGCGATTTCCGACAAAATTAGTGTGAATGCCAACGTAGGCAAATACTTCCAAACCCCTGCATATACTGTGTTAGGATATAGAAATAACAATGGTGATTTGTTGAACAAAAATGTAAAGTACATCAGCAATACCCAATCTGTATTAGGTTTTGAATACAATACTTTGTCGAATTTGAAATTTACGGTAGAAGGGTTTTATAAATTGTATGAAAATTATCCAATGATTGTAACGAGTGGAGACACGATACCTTTAGCTAATCTAGGTGTAGACTTTGGTGTGGTAGGAGATAGACCTGTGGCTGGCTTAACGCAAGGGCGCAGTTATGGATTAGAATTTTTAGCACAACAAAAATTACAAAAAGGCTTTTATGGCATAGTTGCTTTCACATTAGTTAGAAGCGAGTTTCAAAATAAAAGACAGGAGTACATTGCTTCTACCTGGGATAACAGATACATATTGAGTTTAACAGGAGGAAAAATATTTAAACGTAATTGGGAAGTAGGCGCCAAGCTTAGAGTATCTGGTGGAGCTCCTTATACTCCTTTTGATGTGGCAAATTCTTCTACCATTACCAACTATGATATAAATCCTCAAGGAAGTTTAGATTTTAGTAGATTAAATGCAAACAGATTAGAAAACTTTTATCAGCTAGACGTAAGGGTTGATAAAAAATACAACTTTAAAAACTTCGCATTTAATATATTTTTGGATATCCAAAACTTAACTGGTTTCGTATATCAATTACAGCCTAATTTTTTATTGGATAGAGATGCAAACGGAAATGCACAGGTAGATCCAAATGATCCGACTAAATACAAAACAAAATTAATTAATAACCCAATAGGGAATACACTCCCAGCAATTGGTTTAATAATAGAATGGTAATGATGAAAGAGAAAAAAGGAATTTTACTGATAAACTTAGGCACACCTGATAGTCCGAGTGTAGCAGATGTACGAAAGTATTTACGAGAATTTTTAATGGACCCTCGTGTGATAGATATCAATGCAGTTGGTCGAACCTTATTAGTAAAAGGAATTATTGCACCATTTAGAGGTCCAAAATCTGCAAAGTCTTACAAAGAAGTTTGGACAGATAAAGGTTCACCGCTAATGGTATATGGTGTAAGAGTAAAAGAGTTATTGCAAGAGCGATTAGGAGAGAATTACCACGTAGATTTAGCCATGCGCTACCAAAGTCCTTCCATTGAGTCTGTATTAAATAGATTTTATGAGAAAGGAGTTTTCGATATAAAAGTGATTCCTTTATTTCCTCAATATGCATCTGCAACAACAGGATCTGTTCATGAGAAGGTAATGGACATCGTGGCTAAATGGCAAATTATTCCGAAAATAGAATTTATTAATTCTTATTTTGATGATGCCATTATGTTAGATGCATTTGCAGAAATTGGAAAAACATACGAGCCAGAAAAATACGATCATATTTTGTTTAGTTTCCATGGCTTACCAAAACGTCAATTAGTAAAATCTGATCCGAGCAAGCAACATTGCCAAAAGGTTGATAAATGCTGTGAAACACTTACAGAAAATAACAGGTTCTGTTATTCCGCACAATGTTATCAAACAGCTTATGGAATTGCCAATAAACTAGGCTTAACCAAAGATCAATTCTCTATTTGTTTCCAATCACGCTTGGGTCGTGACCCTTGGATTACCCCTTATACATCAGAAGTAATTGAGGAATTAGCAAAACAGGGTAAGAAAAAAATATTGGTATTTTGCCCAGCATTTGTTGCCGATTGTTTGGAAACTATTTTTGAAATTGCTGTTGAGTACCAAGAAGAATTTGAGGAATACGGAGGAGAAAAAGTTCAATTAGTTTCTGGATTAAATGATCACCCTCGTTGGATAGATGCTTTAGAAAATTTAGCCCTAAACGCTTAATTCAAATAGTTTTCTTTTTTCAAATACGATAGAATTAAATCAGTAGCACCTTTGTTTGCATAAACGTAGTTTTTTGCTTTTTCACAGGTGCTAGTATAGAGCATTTCAGAATGTTCGAATGCTTTTATTTGAGTGTTTAATTCGTTGTAATTATTAATACTAAATGCTGCTTGCAATTTTATTAGTTCAACGGCTTCATTAAATTTCTTATAATTTGGTCCGAAGAAAATTACTTTCCCAAATGCAGCAGCCTCCAATGTGTTATGTATGCCAGCGCCAAATCCTCCACCGATGTAACAATACCTTGCATGTTTGTAAATGCTGTTAAGTAGACCAATTGTATTTACAATGAGTACACGTTTGTTTGTGAGGAAACTTCCTTCCATATAATCAGTGTACAAAGCCGCAACATCAACATACATTTTTAATAATTGATTGATGTGAGTATTATCTATTTCGTGAGGCACGATTATTAATTTTAAGTCCGGGAAATCTTGTAATAATTGTTTTAACAATTGTTCATCCGCAGGCCAAGTACTTCCGGCTACAAAAACTTTTTGCTGAGCGCAAAAATCTTCAATCAACTTATCGTTTTTAACTGCTAAGGAATGTTCGTAAACCCTGTCAAATCTAGTATCACCAGCAACTATAGCCTTCTCAATTTTTATCGTTTTTAATAAAGATAAACTCTTTTCATCTTGAACAAAAAAGTAACGAACCAGTGTTAAAATGTTTTTTTGAAAACTTCCATATGGTTTAAAAAATAATTGACTTTCTCTGAAAATTGCTGAAGTTACAAATAAGGGGATATTTCTTTTATTTGCTTCAGAAATATAATGAAACCAATATTCGTATTTGTTAAAAAAAATTAATGATGGATTGATATGGTTTAAAAATTGCTTGGCATTTGTTGCATTATCAAGCGGTAAATAATAAACCTTTTCGGCAAGTGCATAATTTTTGCGAATCTCATAGCCAGAAGGAGAGAAAAAGGTAACGATGAATTTATAATCGGGGTAAAGAGAATGAATTTTTTCGAGCACCACTCTACCTTGTTCAAACTCTCCTAAAGAAGCAAAATGAAACCAAATTCGTTTTGCTGGTGCTAATGGTTTAAGAAATAGATGTTGTTGAGAGGCTCTGCCTTCGAGCCATTGTTTTGCTTTTTTGTTGAAAGGTGAAACTACAACAATTAACAGATAGTATAAATAAATCCCTACTTGATAGAAGATAAACATTATCGGAAATAAAATTCTTTAGGCATGCGTTTGTATAATGGAAATACTAATCCAATTTTTAATCCATTCAAATAATCTTTACGGCTTTCATCCAACCTTTGTTGAGCATACACATCCCAATCTCTTCTGTTTTGGGTAAAAGATTGGCTTAAATCTACGCCGATATAAAAATTGTATAGGTAACGTTGATGCAAATAATAATATCCGATAAATTGTTGCAAGGAAAGTCCATTAGACAAGCGATCGTACCCTTTACGATTTTCTGAAGACAAAGCAAGTAGATTATCATCAAGTACTTCGATGTGCATTTTGTGCTGAAGAAACCCAAGGCCTACCATCAATAAAACTCCAGAGTTTTTATTTGAATTAAAAACGGGGAAAAGTTTACCGACTCTAGCGTAAGTGCTAAAGCCTCTCTCAAACATCCGCACATCTGCATAATTTCCATTAGTGTTTATAAACTGATTTCGCTCTGTTTTTAATCCATCTAGCACATACTTTTCTTTAACTGTGCTGCCAGAAAGGTAATTGACTTCTGCCCCCCAAAACAAATTGCTTTTAGTTTTCCTCAAAAAACCTATTCCAACATTGGTCGTTAATCCAAATCTATCTTTCATATCGCCTGCAGGAGCCAAAACAGAGTAATGAAACTCAATCATAGACAATCCAACTATGCTGTCTTTCTGATTGAAACGTTGTGCTACAGATAAATTGCTTATAAATAAGCTACTTATGAATAGTAAACAGGCAAAACAAGTTTTTAGTATTTTCATATTCTCATTAATTCAATAGGCTAATAATAGTGTATTTGTTTATATTTGCCCATAAAAATTATTCAATAATACGATTTATATTAAATATTAGTATATGAAAATAGCAGTAGTTGGAACTGGATATGTAGGTTTAGTTACCGGAACATGTTTAGCCGAAGTAGGCGTTAACGTAGTTTGTATAGATATAGACCAAAAAAAAATTGATGGATTGAAGGCAGGTATAATGCCAATTTATGAGCCAGGATTAGAGGAAATGGTGATTAAAAACTATGAAAGAGGCAAACTTCAATTCTCTACTAATTTACCTGAGGCTATAAAAGGTTGCGACGTTGCATTTATTGCAGTAGGCACGCCTCCTGGAGAAGATGGAAGTGCAGACTTAAAATATGTATTAGGTGTTGCTTCAGAAATAGGTAAAAACATTGACGATTATATAGTGGTCGTAACTAAAAGCACTGTGCCAGTAGGTACTGCAAAAAAAGTAAAAGCCGCGGTTGCAGCAGAGTTAACAGCTAGGTCTAAAAACATTCAGTTTGATGTTGCCTCTAATCCTGAGTTTTTAAAGGAAGGTGCAGCAATCGACGATTTCTTGAAACCTGACAGAATTGTGATTGGGGTTGAATCAGAAAAAGCAGAAGAAATATTAAAGAAAGTATACAAGCCGTTTGTATTAAACGGACATCCAATTATTACAATGGATATACCTTCGGCAGAAATGACGAAGTACGCAGCAAATGCAATGCTTGCTACTAAAATTAGTTTTATGAATGATGTGGCAAATTTATGTGAAATAATGGGTGCCGATGTAAACATGGTACGTAAAGGCATAGGTTCTGATCCACGTATTGGCAATAAATTTATTTATCCGGGCATTGGTTATGGTGGTTCTTGTTTCCCAAAAGATGTAAAAGCACTTATAAAAACTGCTGCAGAGCAAGGTTATGATATGCAAGTATTGCAAGCCGTAGAGTCTGTAAACGACGATCAAAAATCAGTATTGTTTAATAAAATTATGAAACACTTTAATGGCGACATTAAAGGGAAAATGTTTGCAATTTGGGGTTTGTCATTTAAACCAAAAACCGATGATATGCGTGAAGCACCATCATTAGTAATTATAGAAAAATTATTAGCAGCAGGAGCAACAGTAAAAGTAAATGATCCTGTAGCGATGCACGAAGCTGAGCACACCTTAAAAAATACAGTTACCTATTGCAATAAACAAGAGGATGCCTTAATTGATGCAGATGCCTTGTTAATTGTTACAGAATGGCCAGAATATCGCTCACCAGATTTTGATGAGTTGAAATCTAAACTGAAAAATACTGTAATTTTTGATGGTAGAAATATTTACGATGCAGAAGAATTACGTGAGTTAGGATTTACATATTACGGTATTGGTGTTAATTAATTAAATACATGGCAAAAAGAGTTTTAATAACAGGGGCCGCAGGATTTTTAGGATCTCACCTTTGCGATAGATTTATAAAAGAAGGATATAATGTTGTTGGGATGGACAACCTCATTACAGGTTCTCTCAAAAATATTGAACATCTTTTTAAATTAAAAGAATTTGAATTTTATCATCATGATGTTTCAAGGTTTGTACACGTACCAGGGGAGATTGATTATATCTTGCATTTTGCTTCGCCAGCAAGCCCTATCGATTATTTAAAAATCCCGATTCAAACCTTAAAAGTAGGCTCATTAGGAACGCATAATTTATTAGGCTTAGCGAAAGCTAAAAATGCCAGAATGCTTATTGCATCAACATCTGAAGTGTATGGCGATCCTACAGTACACCCTCAACCCGAAGAATATTGGGGCAACGTAAATCCAGTTGGTCCGAGAGGGGTATATGATGAAGCAAAACGTTTCCAAGAAGCGATTACCATGGCTTACCATACTTTCCACGGACTAGAAACTCGCATAGTTCGTATTTTTAATACTTACGGTCCGCGTATGCGATTAAATGATGGTAGAGTATTGCCAGCATTTATTGGTCAAGCTTTGCGAGGCGAAGACCTTACCGCTTTTGGTGATGGCTCTCAGACTAGGTCCTTCTGTTATGTGGATGATTTAGTAGAAGGGATTTACAGATTGCTTTTAAGTGATTACGCTCAACCTGTAAATATTGGCAACCCCGATGAAATTACCATTAAAGAATTTGCCGAAGAAATATTAAAACTTACAGGTGCAAATCAGAAAATAATTTTCGAACCTTTACCACAAGACGATCCTAAACAACGCAGGCCAGACATTACAAAAGCGCGTGAAATTTTAGGTTGGGAACCTAAAGTGAGCAGAGCAGACGGACTAAAAATTACCTACGAATATTTCAAATCTTTAGATGACATAGGACTAAAACCAAAAGAGTTTAACGATTTTAATAAACAATAAAATTGAAAAAGAAAGTATTAGTAACAGGCGGTACCGGATACATTGGTTCACACACAGTGGTGGAACTTCAACGCTTGGGTTTTTATGTTGTAATTATTGATAATTTAAGCAACTCTAAAATTGATGTATTAGAAAAAATTGAAAAAATATCTGGAGTAAAACCTCATTTTGAATTAGTAGAAATGTGCGACGAAGTTCAGATGGAACAGTTCTTTTCTAAACATACTGATATAACTGCAGTAATACATTTTGCAGCAGTATTGCAAGTAGATGAATCTGTTCGCTTGCCTTTAAAATATTATCGCAACAATTTACAATCAACTATTAATTTAATTGATTGCATGATGGCGAATAATATTTCCAATTTAGTATTTTCTTCATCGTGTACAGTATACGGTAACCCAGACACTTTACCTGTAAATGAATTCGCCCCAGTAAAAAAAGCAATGTCGCCTTACGGTAACACTAAACAAATGGGCGAAGAAATTTTAGAAAATGTTGCCAAAACAAATTCAATTGCAGCCATTACATTAAGATACTTTAACCCAATTGGTGCGCATGATTCTGCCTTAATTGGAGAAGAGCAACACGGGGTGCCACATCATTTAATACCTTATATTACAGAAACAGCAAGCGGTAAACGCGCATGCTTAAATGTTTTTGGTGGCGATTATAATACGCACGATGGTACATGCGTTCGAGATTATATACACGTGGTGGATATTGCCATAGCACATATTGCTGCCATTGAACGCTTATTGCAAAAGAAGAATGAAAACTCTTTTGAAGTATTTAATATTGGCACTGGCATTGGCTACTCAGTAATTGATATTATTGATGCTTTTAATAAAGCAACAGGTATTGCAATTAATTATAAAATTGTGGATAGAAGACCTGGTGATGCGGAGGCTGTTTTTGCAGACACTACTTTAGCGAATACAAAATTAGGTTGGAAGGCAGAACGCGATATAGAAAATATGATGAAGACCGCTTGGGATTGGGAATTAGCTCAAAAAAATAAATAATGAAAATATTAATCACAGGAGGCGCAGGCTTTATTGGTTCGCACGTGGTGCGACTATTTGTAACGAAGTATCCTCAACATACAATTGTTAATCTTGATAAATTAACCTACGCCGGTAATCTTGCAAACCTAACAGACATTGAACATTCTGCAAATTATAAATTTGTAAAAGGGGATATAGTGGATGCAGATTTTATTAATCAGCTTTTTATAACAGAACAATTTGATTCTGTTATACATTTAGCAGCAGAATCTCATGTTGACAGATCGATTTCTAATCCAACAGAATTTGTGTTAACAAATGTACTTGGAACAGTAAATTTATTAAACGCCGCTAAAAGTACTTGGGCAGGTAAAACAGCTAACTCAATTTTCGAAAACAGATTTTACCATGTAAGTACCGACGAAGTATATGGAACACTTGGAGAGACAGGCCTTTTCGAAGAAACCACTTCGTATGATCCACACAGTCCGTACTCTGCATCTAAAGCAAGTTCAGATCATTTTGTAAGAGCATATTTTGATACTTATAAATTGAATGCTGTAATATCTAATTGCTCAAATAATTATGGCTCTCACCATTTTCCAGAAAAATTAATTCCGCTTTCTATCAATAACATCAAAAATAATTTGTCAATTCCTATTTATGGCAAAGGAGAGAATGTAAGAGATTGGCTTTGGGTAGAAGATCATGCAAGAGCCATTGATGTTATTTTTCATAATGCACAGGCAGGAAGCACTTATAATATTGGCGGGCATAACGAGTGGAAAAATATAGATCTCATTCATTTACTTTGTAAAATAATGGATGAAAAATTAAACAGAGCCGAAGGTACATCCGCAAAATTAATTACCTACGTTACCGACAGAGCAGGGCATGATTTGCGTTATGCAATAGACTCTTCGAAACTACAAAGAGAGTTGGGTTGGAAACCAAGTCTTCAGTTTGAAGAAGGATTACGCAAAACAGTTGATTGGTATTTAGCTAACGAAGAATGGTTAAATAATGTAACTTCGGGAGCCTATAAAGACTACTACAATAAACAATATAAATAAAATGTGAATGGTAAATTGTCAATTGTGAATTATGCAAATCTAATTCACAACTCACAATTGACAATTGACAATTGACAATTCAACATGGGTTTTTTCGACTTTTTTTCATCATCTAAAACAGAACAAGTATCTGTTGATTTCTCAAACTTGGGAGTCGATTTGCATTCGCACTTAATTCCAGGGATTGATGATGGCTCTAAAAGTATTGAAGAATCTGTTGAATTAGTAAAGGCGCTTATCAAATTAGGTTTTCATAAAATTATTACCACGCCACACATTATGAGTGATTATTACAGGAACACACCTGAAATAATTCTAAGTGGAAGAGATAAAGTACGAGAGGCTCTATTGAAGAACAACATCGATATCCCATTTGATGCAGCAGCAGAATATTATTACGATGAGTATTTTGTTGATATTCTTAAAACAAAAAAATTACTCACCATTGCCGATCAATATTTACTTTTCGAATTGTCGTATTTAACAAAACCAAGTGGGGTACGAGAGATCATTTTTGAAATGCAAATGAAAGGATATAAGCCATTGCTTGCTCACCCAGAGCGTTATCCGTTTTTACGATTAGACGAGTATCAAGAATATAAACAAGCCGGATGTTTGTTTCAGTTAAACATTTTATCGCTTACGGGGCATTACGGAAGCCAAGCAAAACAAACTGCTGAATTGTTAATTGAAAATAATTTAATAGATTTTGTGGCTACCGATTTACATCACATGCAGCACATAAGGTTAATTCATAAAAATGCAGCACATGCCGAGAAATTATTTGAGTTAATTTCTTATCATGATTTATTAAATAAAACCTTGTTGTAATTATTCGTAGCGAAGTGCTTCTACCGGATCTAACTTTGATGCTTTAATAGCTGGATAAATTCCAGAAATCATCCCTACCACAAAACAAATTATAAAGCCTACAATCATCCATAACCAAGGGATGATAAATCCACCGCCCATTACTAAACTCATTAAATTCCCAATTCCTATTCCCATCATTATACCTGCAACTCCGCCTAATTGGCAAATTACAATTGCTTCAAATAAAAATTGTCTGCGGATAACTTTTGAGTTTGCACCGATAGCTTTTCTAATTCCAATTTCTCGTGTACGTTCTGTAACCGAAACCAACATAATATTCATTAGCCCGATGGAAGCACCTAATAAAGTGATGATGCCAATTGCCCAGCCTGCACTACTCAATACATCTAAATTGGAGATGAGTGAATTTGCTAAACTATCACTCTGAGTAATTTCAAAATTATTTTCTTGTTTGGTATTTAACTTGCGGATGTTTCTGAATTTTGCGGTTGCTTCCGCCACTGCTGCTTCTAATAAACGCCCATCGTTTACCATTACAGTTACAGTGTAAGAGGTGTTTCCACTAGGTTTTAATTGTATGCCTTTAACGAGCGGGATGATGCATATTTTATCGCCACCGAAACCCATGCTCGATCCTTTTTCTTCGAGTGTTGCTACTATTCTAAATTTTTCGCTTCCAATCATGATGTACTCACCAATTGGGTCTTTTGATTTAAATAACTTATCGGCTACTTCTTTGCCAATAATGGTTACTGCCGAACCAAGATTTTCTTCGTTTTGTGAAAAATTTCTTCCCTTTGCTAAAGTGTAACCTGCCGTATTTAAGTATGGTGAGGTTGCGGCCATTACCGAAATGTTCGGGTTTGTTTTGGTGGACCCGTATTTAATGGTAGAGGCAAATGAAGAGGCGAAAGATAAAGATGTTTGCGAAGGGAAACTGAAATTATCTGCAAATGCCTTTGCTTGTTCGTAACGAATTACTTCGTAACTTTTTGGTCGTGTACCAGAGCTTCCAATTCGTATTCCACCTGCACTTCTGTTTCTGATGCTGAAAGAATTGGCTCCCATGCTTGCGAAATTATTTTTGATGGAAGAATTCATTCCATCAATAGAAGTCATGATGCCTACCAAGGCCATAATCCCAATAGCTATAATAAGGGCTGTTAATACAGTCCTGAGCATGTTCGATTTTATCGAGGCAAAAGCAAGCTTTATGTTTTCTTTATAATTCACTTCCCTAAACTACGAATTAGTTTTGCATTGAGGTATTTTAGGAATGTAAAGATTTGAATAGGATTATGCACTAAATGAACTACCACAGCCACAAGTACTGCTTGCATTTGGATTGCTAAAAGTAAATCCTCTAGCATTAAGTCCATCTTGGTAATCAACCTCTGTGCCTAATAAATACAAACCATGAGATTTGTTCATATATACCTTAACATCGCCAATATAAAACTCTTGGTCTGTATCTTGTTTTTTATCAAAACCTAAAACATAGGTCATTCCTGAGCATCCGCCACCGTTTACTCCAACGCGTAAGCCAAAATCTTCTTCCAATTCTTTCTCACCCATTAATTTCTTAACTGCAATAATTGCGTTTTCTGTTAATGTGATAGGTGTAAATGTGGTTTGTTTTACTTCGGTTTCCATAATCATCGTGTTAATTCTACAAAATTACTGTATTACCATTATAATACAAAGCATAAAAGCTTTTGTTTTGCTCTTTTTGCAAGCTGAAAAAATATTACATTTGCTTTCATTTAAAATGTACTATGAACTGGCCAATTTTCTTCATGGATTTATTGAAACTGATAATTCCTTCCTTAATTGTATTTCTTACCGCTTATTTTGTGTTAAACTCCTACTTAGAAAACGACTATCAGAAGAGATTGTTGGAGATGAGGATGAACAACCAGCATTCTGTAACTCCTTTAAGATTGCAAGCTTATGAGCGTTTAACTCTGTTTGTAGAGCGTATTAGCCTGCAAACCATTATTATGCGTTCGCACCAAACGGGAATGACAGCAAGAGATTTGCATACAGCGATGTTGCAAGATATAAGAGCAGAGTTTGATCATAATGTTTCTCAGCAAATATTTGTTACCCCACAAACTTGGACAATGATTAAGGCTGTGAAAGAAGAAACCATCAATATAATTAATTATGCGGCTACAAATTTGCCGCCGCAAGCAACTGGTTTAGATTTGAGTAAATCAATTTTCGAGGCATTAGCTGCTTCAGAAAGAAACCCACACCAAGTGGCATTACAAATGATTAGAACAGAAGTTCAACAATATTTTTAAGAGAGAATGAGCGAAGAAAAAAAAGTCTTCAAAACAACTTCTAATATTGAAATAAAAGAAGTTTATACAAACGCGCCCACCGAAATTGAATTGCCAGGTAAATTCCCTTTTACAAGAGGAATACAGCCAGACATGTACAGAGGTAGGTTATGGACAATGCGCCAATACGCAGGTTTTTCTACCGCAGAAGAATCGAACAAACGATACCATTACCTATTACAGCAAGGCACCATGGGCTTATCTGTAGCATTTGATTTGCCAACACAAATTGGATACGACTCCGATCATGAATTTGCAGAAGGAGAAGTAGGAAAAGTAGGAGTGGCAATAGATTCGCTTAAAGACATGGAAACCTTGTTTGATGGAATTGAGTTGGAAAAAATCACTACATCCATGACGATTAATGCAACGGCATCAACATTATTAGCGATGTACATTGCCTTAGCAAAAAAACAAGGAGCAGATATTAAACAAATTTCGGGCACTATACAGAATGATATTTTAAAAGAATACGCTGCAAGAGGTACTTATATCTATCCTCCGAAACCATCGATGCGCTTAATAACCGACATTTTTGAGTATTGCAGTACCGAAGTACCTAAATGGAATACCATATCCATTTCTGGTTACCATATACGTGAAGCAGGCTCTACAGCTGTGCAGGAACTAGCTTTTACATTGGCAAATGGGAAGTCGTATTTGCAAGCAGCTATTGCTAAAGGTTTGGATATAGATGTGTTTGCTAAAAGATTGTCTTTCTTTTTTAACTGCCACAATAATTTTTTTGAAGAAATAGCGAAGTTTAGGGCAGCACGCAGAATGTGGGCTAAAATTACAAAAGACTTAGGCGCGAAAGATGTAAGAGCTATGCAATTAAGGTTTCATACTCAAACTGGAGGCTCCACTCTTACTGCACAACAACCAATGAATAACATTGTACGCGTAGGCACACAAGCCTTGGCAGCAGTGTTAGGCGGTACACAATCGTTACACACCAATGGATTTGATGAGGCACTTTCTTTACCAACAGAAGAAGCTGCGAAAATTGCCTTACGTACACAACAACTAATTGCATTCGAATCGGGAGTGACGGAAACTGTAGATCCCTTAGCTGGTTCTTATTTTGTGGAAGAACTAACAGATACCATTGAAGCAGAGGCTTGGAAATACATCGATAAGATAGATGCAATGGGAGGCTCTGTAAATGCAATAGAACAAGGATATATACAAGAAGAGATTGCAAGTGCATCTTATGAATATCAAAAAGACATAGAATCGGGAGCGAGAATAATTGTAGGAGTAAATAAATTTACAGAGCCGGCTAAACCTTTAGAAAAAGTTTTCCGAATAGATGATTCTATTCGAATTGTACAATCTGATAAATTGATAAAACTAAAGGCAGAAAGAAATCAAGTTGATGTTGATAATGCATTAGCAGTGCTTAAACGGCATGCACAAGGCACAGAGAATTTAATGCCCGATATTATTACAGCGGTAGAAGCGTATGCTACACTTGGTGAAATTGCCAATACCTTAAGAGATGTTTTTGGTGAATATTAATGTTATGAAAATACTAAAACTCGCTATAACTATTGCCTGGCTTGCCTTTTCGGCATGCAGCACAGTGCTTGTTCCACAAAAGAACATTGTAAGCCAAACTAAAATCGACACTTCTATTAAAGAAGACGAAGCAATAAAAACTTTTTATAAAAGCTATAAAATTTCACTCGACTCTCAGATGAATGAAACCATTGTTTATTCTGAAGTAGAGATGCAAAAAGCAGCCTCAGAAAATGTATTAAGTAATTTTTTCAGCGATGCCATTGCATCTACATGTAAAAAAAGAGGAGTGAATTTTGATTTTGCTATGCCAACCACCAATGGTGGAATCAGAACTTCATTACCAAAAGGCCAAATTAAATTGCAAAATGCTTTCGAATTAATGCCTTTTGAAAATGAGTTAGTGGTGTTATACCTTGATGGGAGCTCTGTAAAAAAACTAGTGCAGTTTATTGTTGATAAAGGCGGGCAACCAATTTCAGGAATTAGAATTGAAGCGAAAAAAGGGGACATCATCAACATAACAATTAACAATTTGCCATTTGATGAGAATAAAACTTATAGAGTACTTACTTCAGATTATTTAGCAAATGGAGGGGATGGCATTGAGGCGTTTAAAGAAGCACGCAAACGTGAATCCCTTGGTATTAAAGTAAGAGACGCAATTGTTGAACACATGCGTAGTGAAAATTCGGCAGGTAGAAAATTAAATTCTAGTATAGATGGAAGACTTAAAATCGAACAGTAGAAGAGATTTTTTAAGGAAATTCGGTATTCTTAGCGCAAGTATTGCAGCAAGCCCCGTGCTTTCTACTCAAGCAGCCTCAGGTATTGAGAAGCTTACTATTTTACACACGAATGATGTGCACAGCAGAATAGACCCCTTCCCAATGGATGGCTCTAGAAATGCTGGATTGGGCGGCGTAGCACGCAGAGCTACGCTTATAAAGCAAATTAGAAAAGAAGAAGACCATGTATTGCTGTTAGATGCAGGCGATATATTTCAGGGCACCCCTTATTTTAATTTATATGGAGGAGAGTTAGAACTCAAATTAATGTCGGAATTAGGATATGATGCAGCCACACTTGGCAATCATGATTTTGATAATGGTGTAGATGGCTTTAGCAAACAAATGCAACATGCTCAATTTCCAATAATATGTTCTAATTACGATTTTAGAAATACTTCATTGGAAAACAAAACATTACCCTACAAGATTTTTAAAAAAGGAAAATTAAAAATTGGAGTTATTGGGATTGGAATTGAATTAGAAGGCTTAGTTGAAAAAAGAAATTATGGAGAAACCATTTATTTGGACCCCGTAATACAAGCAAACAAATATGCCGCTATTTTAAAAGAAGATGAAAAATGCGATTTAGTGATTTGTTTATCACATTTGGGATATAAGTACAAAGACAAAAAAGTGTCGGATCAGGTACTTGCGAGCCAAACTAAAAACATCGATTTAATAATAGGAGCACATACACATACTTTTATGCAGCAACCAGAGGTCTTAAAGAACGCTGAGAGTAAAGAGGTTAAAATTTTTCAGGTTGGTTTTGCTGGCATAAATTTAGGTAGAATAGACTTCTACTTTGAGCGTGCTAAAAACAGAAAGAGTTCAGTGGCAAGCACTTTAGAAATTAATGAAAGTTTAGACATATAACGGCACAACTACTACATGTAGTAACGTCCTAAATTTTCTTCATTTTAAGAATTCGTACTTAACATAAAAACAAGAAAATTCTTTAGAATTGATTTTCAATCAATTAGCTTTTTAACCTCGGAAACACTTGTAAAATATAGGGTTTTGGCGTATGTTGAAAAATAGTTTTGGGATTCGTTAACATTATTTAAAGTTTTTTTTAACAAAAAATTAGCCTAGCGACGTGCAAACGCACAAATGAAAAAATCAAGAGTTATTTTTATTTTTTTGTTAGGAATTTTTTTTAAATATTCGTTGTTCCTAAGGGGGCGGTAAAACGCAAACAACAAAACTAAATCAAATTAATTTTTTGCTCGAGATAGAATGATAGAAACAAGTACAAATGTTTGGGAGAATTGTCTGAAAATAATTAAAGACAACGTGCCAGCGCAAAGTTTTAAAACTTGGTTCGAACCAATTAAAGCGTTAAAGCTTGAAGGTTCGGTTTTAACCATACAAGTTCCAAGTTTATTTTTTTATGAATGGTTAGAAGAACACTATGTGAACTTGCTTAGAAAAACAATTAAACACGAGTTGGGTACAGAGGCTCGTTTAGAATACAACATTGTAGTTGATAATGCAACTTCGAGTACGAAAGCGCATACTATTAATATCCCAGCGTCACCGAACGGTGAATTGAAAAATCCATCTGTGCCAATTCCGGTAACAGTACCTTCTTCAATACGTAATCCTTTTGTAATACCAGGATTAAAAAAGATTAACATCGATTCTCAATTAAATTCAAAATATTCATTTGATAATTTTGTAGAAGGCGATTGCAATCGTTTAGCTCGTTCTGCGGGTTATGCAGTGGCAAACAAGCCAGGTGGCACTTCTTTCAATCCTTTGATGATATACGGCCCTACAGGCCTTGGTAAAACGCATTTAATACATGCAATTGGTGGAGCTATTAAAGATCGTTTCCCAGATAAACAAGTATTATATGTGAATGCGGAGAAATTTACCCAGCAATTTGTAGAGTCGATGAAAAACAATACCATCAACGACTTCAAGAATTTCTATCAATTAATAGATGTGTTAATTATTGATGATGTTCATAATTTTGCAGGGAAAGAAAAAACACAAGATATTTTCTTCCACATTTTTAATGAACTACACCAAACTAATAAACAAATTGTTTTAACCTCTGATAAAGCACCAAAAGATTTAATTGGAGTAGAAGACAGGTTATTGTCGCGTTTTAAATGGGGCTTAACTGCCGATTTGCAAATTCCAGATTTCGAAACTCGTATGGCCATCTTATACAAAAAGATGCAATCAGACGGAATTGAATTACCACAAGATGTAGTAGAATATGTTGCACATAATATTGATAGCAACATGCGCGACTTAGAGGGAGCAATGGTTTCATTACTAGCACACTCAACTTTAAACAAAAAAGAAATTGATTTGCCTTTGGCAAAACAGATGTTGAAAAACTTTATTAAAAATTCTAATAAAGAAATTTCGATAGAGTACATACAGAAATTAGTTTGCGAGTATTTTGAAGTGCCTGTTGAGTTATTAAAATCTCAAACACGTAAGAGAGAAATCGTACAAGCTCGTCAGATTTCAATGTATCTTGCGAAGAGTCATACGAAATCATCTTTAAAATCTATCGGAATGCATTTTGGAGGCCGTGATCACTCAACCGTAATTTATGCTTGCCAAACCGTTGAAGATTTAATTGATACGGATAAGAAGTTTAGAGCGTACGTAGCCGACATTCAGAAAAAGCTAAAACTATCTTAGCTACTCAATACCCAATACTCAAAAAAGCGACGTTTGAAAGAATTTCAAACGTCGCTTTTTTTTCTAACGACTAAGGACTAAATACTAAAGACTCTAGTCCAATTCTAAATTCTATTTATAGGTAAGGTAAACCCAAACACACTGCCTTTACCTAATTCACTTCGTACCCAAATAGTTCCTTTGTTTTTTTCTATAAATTCTTTACAAAGCAATAAACCGATACCTGTACCGCGCTCAGAATTGGTCCCCACGGTACTATAATTGTTCATTCCAAACAGTTTGCTGATATTTTTTTCTTCAATACCAATTCCTGTATCTTTAATTTCAACCACATATTTATCGTAATCTAATTTAGCGCTTAATGTGATCTGATCTCCAGGATTGCAATATTTTATAGCATTTGAAAGCAGGTTTCTAATCACCAATTCAATCATGTTTTTATCAGCGTATACAATTACGTTTTCTGCGATATTGTTGTTAATAATTAATTTTTTATCTTTTAGTTGTGAATCTAGTAAGTTCAGTTGTACGATGCTTATCAGTTTCAAATTCAAATAATCCGGATTTATTCGTTCTCCTTTTAATTGGGTTCTCGACCAATACAATAAATTTTCGAGTAAAGAGGAAGTGGTTTTTATTTCAGTATTAATAACAGGCAAATGAGTTTTCAATTCTTCTTCTGAAATTAATTTCTGATCAAACACGCTCATAATCTCTTTAAGATTCATAATTGGCCCTCTTAAATCGTGGGCAATAATTGAAAACATCTTATCTTTAAGATGATTGAGGTTACTCAATTCCTCCGATTGTTTCTTTAATAATTCTTCAGAATTTTTGCGATCGGTAATGTCTCTGTGTATTAATATTACACCACTGTAGATGGTGGTTTTATCAAAGAGTGGTGTTACAATTATTTCGTAACATTTATCATTCACGATTATTTCGTTTGTAAAAACATCTCTATTTTTTACTTTCTCAGCAAGTTCTGCATATTCGTTAAAAATTGAAAAATAAATATCACCTATTTGAATGGTTTTTTCAAAGTCAACAGCAAGTATCGTTTTTAATTTTTTATTGAAATCTACCACACGATTTTGAGTATCTAATACTAAAATACCTTCAGATAAGTCTTCAATTATTTTGTCTCTAGCAACAGGAATTATATCGAATAAACGTAATTGTAAAAGACCGAATCCAATAACTAAACACGTTGTTAAAAAAGCATACGGAGTAAGGTCAATATGACTATAGGGTCTGAATCCAATTAGATATAAGATGTTTACAAACCAAGGGATTAAAGTGCCGAGCACTATCACATAATTTTGCTTGCGATAAATTTTATCAGCTTTTAAGAATTTATTCAATAATAAATATAAGCCTACAACAAGATTTAAGTAGAAGAAAATAGTATGAATGATGTATAATGAACCTACTTCTATAGCTAATAACGGGAAAGGACCTAAGTTGTCAACGCTAATTTGATTGTAATATAAGTGATGATACTCGTTCGTATTTACGGCAATAAACGTAATTGTAGGAATTATGTATAGGAGTATATTTCTTGGTAAAGTTAACCAGTGAGGTTTTCCTATAAATTTTATGATAAATTGAATCCACATAGCGGGCAGAAACGCCACTCCAATGTATTCAATTCTTAGCCAAAACACCATCTCTTTGTAATTTGGAGATGAAAGTTCGAACGCATAAGCAATAGACCAGATGGCAATAAAGAGCGTAATGTATGCGAACTGTTTTACAGCATCTCCGTTTCTTCTGTAGATGATTACTGCCATTATAAGTGCAGCAATTCCCGAAACGAGGAGTATCGCCGAGAAATCGTTGAAGTTCATGTTTTGTTTAGTTTGTTGTTGTTGTAGTTGTAATGTAAGAATTAATGTGGGTATTACCAACTGCCGCTTGCGCCACCACCACCAAAGCTTCCACCACCAAAACCACCAAATCCACCACCACTGCTGCTTCCACCACCAAAGCCTCCGCCACCACCTCCAATAAATGGAGGGAAAAATCCACCACCACCTCTTATTCCTTTTCCATCGATGGTTTGGTAATTTTTACCAGCATTTCTAAATAATAATAATAGCACAATGCCTGCAATTATTAACGCAGAGGTAGGAAATCCTTTTTTCTTTTTGTAATGGTCGGCTTTGTATTCACCGGCTGCAAATTTAAAAATGGCTGTAGAGGCTAAATCAAATCCTTCAAAATAATTACCTCTTTTAAAAGATGGTTTTAATTCGTTTTCAATAATTCTTTTACAAATAGCATCTGGCAATACGCCTTCTAACCCATAACCCGTTTGGATGCTCATTTTACGTTCGTCGACCCCAATTAGAATCAACACACCGTTGTTTTTATCCGCTTTTCCTATGCCCCAAGCATTGGCGAGTTGTACTGTATAATCATTTACCTCGTATCCATTTAAACTCTTTACAGTTACAATAGAAACTTGTGTAGAGGTACTATCGTTATATGCAACTAGCTTTCTTTCAAGAGCAGTTGATTCTTCAACGCTCATTACATTTGCAAAGTCATTTACAAGGGTGTTACTCTTTTTCGGAAAATCTTGAGCATAAGAATTGCCCACGATGAAAAGCAATAAAAAGAAATAGTATTTAAGAGAATGCAATTTCATCAGGTAATTCATTTTTATCATTCTTATCGTATGGAAAATATGTTTTCAATTGCTCACCCACTTTAGCAATTCCTTGTACTAAACCTTCGGCCATCTCATTTTTCTTGAAATAACTAAGCATAATATCTTTTGTTGAATCCCAAAAATCAGCTGACACTTTTTCATTAATGCCTTTGTCTCCAATAATTGCAAATTTCTTATCTTCAGAAGCTAAGTAAATTAGCACACCGTTGCGCTGATCAGTTTCTTGCATTTTTAAATGATGAAATTGTTGCACCGCTCTATCGAGTACATCTTTTTCTTTGCATCTAGCTTCAACAAATACACGAATTTCTCCAGAAGTGTGAAATTCTGCAGCTTGTATCGCAAGTTTAACTGCTTCTTGCTCTTCTGATGTAAACAGTTTACTCGACATTTTAGAATTGTACTTCAGGTGCTTTTTCTGATCCCTTTTCTGCTTCGAAATAACCTTTCTTAGAAAATCCGAAAAGACCTGCAGTTATATTATTTGGGAACGATCTAATTTTCGTGTTGTACTCTTGTGTAACCGTATTAAATTTATTTCGCTCTACCGTAATTCTGTTTTCAGTTCCTTCTAGCTGTGCTTGCAATTCTAAAAAGTTTTGATTCGCTTTTAAGTCAGGATATTTCTCTACTACCACTAATAATTTCGATAATGCAGAAGTTAATTGACCTTGTGCAGCTTGAAATTGCTTGATAGATTCTGGTGTTAATTTACTTGGATCTACATTCACAGAAGTTGCTCTCGAACGAGCTTCTGTTACTGATGTTAACACATCTTTCTCAAAATTTGCATATCCTTTTACTGTATTCACTAAATTAGGAATAAGATCGGCACGACGCTGATAAACGTTTTCTACCTGTGCCCATTGGCCACTAACTTTTTCATCTAGTTTCACCATTGAGTTGTACCCACATCCACCAAATAAAAAAAGAACCACTAGTATTCCAACTACAATTAATAAATTTCTGTTCATAATGTTAAAATTTTATATTTCAAATGTATAAAAAATAAAAACTACTTTTGTTTGATGTAAGATAAAAACTTACCATGGTAAAAGAGCTAGAAATCGTTATAAAGCCTGAGTATATCAACAATGATACAATACTCCGAAAGGCAATCCTCCAAAAATTAGAAATTAACTCCGAAGAATTAAGGGCTTATCAAATTCTTAAAAGATCGATAGATGCTCGTTCCAGAGAAACGGTATTCAGAATTAAAGTAATTGTTTTTATTGGGGAAGAATTTACGCCAGTTCCTAAAATCGCTTTCATTTTACGAGATGTACACAATGCAAAACCTGTACATGTTATAGGAGCAGGACCTGCGGGTTTATTTGCAGCAGCACGTTTAATAGAGCTAGGCTTCAAGCCTGTGCTTATTGAGCGAGGCAAAGATGTAAAAAATAGGAGAAGAGATTTAGCAACTCTAAATAGAGAGAAAGTAGTAAACCCAGAATCAAATTATTGCTTTGGCGAAGGTGGAGCAGGCACATATTCTGATGGTAAATTATACACAAGATCCACCAAACGGGGAGATGTTGAACGAATTCTGCAGCGTTTTATAGATCACGGAGCCGATGAAGACATCAAAATAAATACAAGACCACATATTGGTACGAACAAACTGCCTCAAATAATTGAGAGTATTAGAGAACAATTAATTTCTTGTGGAGCAGAAATACATTTTAATACAAAACTAACGGATATTGAAATTCTGCATAATAAAATCAGGAGCATCACTTTAAATAACGACACTAAACTTACAATTGACGCATTAATTTTAGCAACGGGCCATTCTGCCCGAGATATTTATCAGTTATTGTACGATAAAGGGATAAAAATTGAGGCTAAACCATTTGCCTTAGGGGTCCGTATAGAACATCCGCAATCTGTTATTGATCAGGCGCAATACCACTGTGATACACGACCGGAAGCATTGCCACCTGCACATTATAACATTGTTGAACAAGTAAACCAAAAGGGAGTGTTTTCATTTTGCATGTGCCCTGGTGGCATTATTGCTCCTTGCGCAACCAGTCCGGGGGAAGTAGTTGTAAATGGTTGGTCGCCATCTAAAAGGAATAATCCTTTCGCAAATTCGGGTTTAGTTGTTCAAATTGATTTGAGTGATATTCCTAACAATGAGCATCCATTGTCGGCATTAAACTACCAGCATACTGTTGAACAATTAGCCTATAAAATGGCCAACAATAGTATACAAGCGCCAGCACAACGAATTGTTGATTTTGTGGAAGGCAAGATTTCTCAGAGCATACCACAAAACTCTTATATACCAGGCTTAACGTCTGCTAATTTATCGGATGTACTACCAATGCATGTATCGGAGCGCTTAAAGAAGGCCTTACCTTTGTTTGGCAAAAAAATGAAAGGCTATTATTCAAACGAAGGAATATTAGTGGGGGTAGAGTCTAGGACATCCTCTCCGGTACGCATACCAAGAACAAAAGATACTTTACAACATACGGATGTTGAGGGATTATTTCCTTGTGCAGAAGGTGCGGGTTATGCAGGAGGAATTGTTTCTGCAGCAATAGATGGAGAAAAATGTGCGGAGGCAGTTGCAACTTTTTTAAATTATTAATGTTAATAGTATATGGATAAAATTATTTATCGAAAAGAAATTATTAGAAACGGAATAAGTTTCGGGTCAGTTTTAGCAATTGTAATGAGTTGGACATTAAACAAATCTATTGTTTGGGCTATATTACATGGACTAATGGGTTGGATTTATGTTATTTATTACATCATTAGATATTATTAAAGATGAAAACAGTTGTTATTGGAGCAAGTGATAATCCAGAGAGGTATTCTTATAAGGCTATAAAGATGTTGTTAAATCACAATCATGAAGTAGTAGCTGTTAGCAATAAAAAAGCAGTAGTATTGGGCTTACCTATTATAAATACAGACACAATAGAAGATTCTGTTGATACGATTACATTATATGTTGGTCCGGCAAATCAAAAATTTTACGAGCAATATATATTAGACACAAAACCTCGAAGAGTAATTTTCAATCCGGGTACGGAAAACGCTGAAATGGAAGAAATATTGACTAAAAATGGCATCGAGATAGAAGAGGCCTGCACTTTGGTCTTGCTTTCTACAGGTCAATATTAAAATATCCCCCTATTTATCAGTTGTATTATGAATATTTCTATAATATTATTTGTAGAAGTGGTTATTCTTTGTACTTTTGCAACCCCAACAAAGGGAAAGAGTTCTTTTATCATTTCAAATTAAACGTTTTAACACAATAAGTACTTGCTTTACAAAGGCATAACAATTAGTTAAAATAAAGTTTAAATTTAATTTGGAAAGCGGAAAAACATTTCTACCTTTGCAGTCCCCAAACGAGGGGATAATAAAACATCGAATTGTCGAAGCGTCGAAAGGTCGAGAAAAAATTGAAATAAAAAATAGGTTAGTAAACAGAAACGGGTGGATCGAGGCCACGACTAACAGCGATTCTCAGCGATAGGTTGAGAGGAAGTTCTTTGAGATGTACTATGTAGTATAGCGGGTCGATACACTTAGCAATAAGTGGAATCAACCGAAGTCAATAATAATAAAAAAATAATCTTAGTTAAGATTAAACTTAAAGTTTTATACAACGGAGAGTTTGATCCTGGCTCAGGATGAACGCTAGCGGCAGGCCTAATACATGCAAGTCGAACGGGATTAAGAGGCTTGCTTCTTATGAGAGTGGCGCACGGGTGCGTAACACGTATGCAACCTACCTTCAACTGGGGGATAGCCTTCCGAAAGGGAGATTAATACCGCATAACATAATTGAACGGCATCGTTTAATTATCAAACTTTAGGGGGTTGAAGATGGGCATGCGTCCGATTAGTTTGTTGGTGAGGTAACGGCTCACCAAGACTACGATCGGTAGGGGATCTGAGAGGATGACCCCCCACACTGGTACTGAGACACGGACCAGACTCCTACGGGAGGCAGCAGTAAGGAATATTGGTCAATGGACGCAAGTCTGAACCAGCCATGCCGCGTGCAGGAAGACGGTCCTCTGGATTGTAAACTGCTTTTGTTAGGGAAGAAACCCTCGGATGCGTTCGAGGCTGACGGTACCTAAAGAATAAGGATCGGCTAACTCCGTGCCAGCAGCCGCGGTAATACGGAGGATCCAAGCGTTATCCGGATTTATTGGGTTTAAAGGGTGCGTAGGCGGCGTTGTAAGTCAGTGGTGAAAGTTTGCAGCTTAACTGTAAAATTGCCATTGATACTGCAGTGCTTGAGTACAGATGAGGTGGGCGGAATGTGTCATGTAGCGGTGAAATGCATAGATATGACACAGAACACCGATTGCGAAGGCAGCTCACTAAACTGTAACTGACGCTGAGGCACGAAAGCGTGGGGATCAAACAGGATTAGATACCCTGGTAGTCCACGCCCTAAACGATGATTACTCGATGTTAGCGATATACAGTTAGCGTCAAAGCGAAAGCGTTAAGTAATCCACCTGGGGAGTACGCCGGCAACGGTGAAACTCAAAGGAATTGACGGGGGCCCGCACAAGCGGAGGAGCATGTGGTTTAATTCGATGATACGCGAGGAACCTTACCCGGGCTTGAAAGTTAGTGAATGATTCAGAAATGAATCAGTCCGCAAGGACACGAAACTAGGTGCTGCATGGCTGTCGTCAGCTCGTGCCGTGAGGTGTTGGGTTAAGTCCCGCAACGAGCGCAACCCCTATGTTTAGTTGCCAGCACGTAATGGTGGGGACTCTAAACAGACTGCCTACGCAAGTAGAGAGGAAGGAGGGGACGACGTCAAGTCATCATGGCCCTTACGTCCGGGGCTACACACGTGCTACAATGGTCGATACAGAGGGCAGCAAGCTAGCAATAGCAAGCAAATCTCAAAAAGTCGATCACAGTTCGGATTGGGGTCTGCAACTCGACCCCATGAAGTTGGATTCGCTAGTAATCGCATATCAGCAATGATGCGGTGAATACGTTCCCGGGCCTTGTACACACCGCCCGTCAAGCCATGAAAGCTGGGGGAACCTGAAGTCTGTCACCGCAAGGAGCGGCCTAGGGTAAAACCGGTAATTGGGGCTAAGTCGTAACAAGGTAGCCGTACCGGAAGGTGCGGCTGGAATACCTCCTTTCTAGAGAAAGACGACGGAGACCTGCTATACACATAGTCATATCAAAAAGAAATTCAAAAAGTTTAAGAGAAAGCTCGCAAGAGCCGGTACCCGAAACCGGGATACTGAAGCTCGGCCTAGTCTCGTAGCTCAGCCTGGTTAGAGCACTACACTGATAATGTAGGGGTCTGCAGTTCAAATCTGCACGGGACTACTTAACTAGA
>CALRTZ010000023.1:0-46263 GCA_943371235.1 Sphingobacterium thalpophilum
CCGAAGGCGAAACCCTCTTCCCTTTTTTTCTGATGCAACGAGGAGGGGTCCCCGAACGAAGCGAAGCGGAGTTGAGGGGCGGTGCTAACTTGATTCTCTCCTCTTTTTATTCTGAATTTATGACAAGGGTTCCCGAACGCAGCGAAGCGAAGTTGAGGGGCGGTGCTAACCTGACTCTGTTCCATTTGCACATTTATTGTATTTGCACATTAACCAATTTGTTACATAATTCTCTTTGGAATATTAAAAAAACCTCCTATCATTGTAATATCAAAATGATATCAATCTAAATTTATATAAAAATGAAATCAGAAAAAACTACAAGCGCAATTTCAGGATACAGTATCCTATTGCTATTTTTTGCATTGCTTGGTGTAGCGGCGTATTGCATCTCTTTACACTTAATTCCAGTAGCCGTAATTTTAGTGGTAGTAGCTATTTTTATTTTACCTGGCTTTTCGGTCATCAACCCTAATGAAGGAATAGTAATTACATTGTTTGGTGTTTACAAAGGAACCGTAAAAGACAATGGTTTTTTATGGATGAATCCTTTTTTCACTAAGAAGAGAGTTTCTTTACGTGCCATGAATTTAAATGGAACGCCTATTAAAGTAAACGACAAAGTGGGTAACCCAATAGAAATTGCAGCAGTTATTGTATGGCAAGTGAGCGATACTGCAAAGGCAGTATTTGAAGTAGATAACTACCATCAGTTTGTGGCGGTACAATCCGAAGCGGCTGTTAGAAGTTTAGCAGGAGCATACCCTTACGATCATTTCGAAGATGAAGAGTCGAGTATAACTTTACGTGCAGGTGCGCACATCGTAAATGAGAAATTAGAAGAAGAGTTGAATGAGCGTTTGAGCAGAGCAGGTATTGAAATTTTAGAAGCGCGTATATCGCACTTAGCTTATTCGTCTGAAATTGCCGGTGCCATGTTGCAAAGACAGCAAGCGCAAGCGGTAGTAGCTGCTCGTAAACAAATTGTAGAAGGTGCAGTAGGTATGGTAGAAATGGCCTTGGCTAAATTAGCAGAACGCAATATTGTTGATTTAGACGATGAGCGTAAAGCTGCTATGGTTAGTAATTTGTTAGTGGTATTGTGTGCAGAGAAATCTGTAGCACCCATTGTAAATACAGGAAGTATCTATTAATCAACTATCATGTCTGAAAAGAAAGCATTTGCATTGAGGCTTAACTCAGAAATGATGAAAGAGCTAGAACGTTGGGCTGCCGATGAGTTTAGAAGTGTGAACGGACAGATAGAATATATTTTAAACGAAGCAATAAAAGTACGTAAGAAAAAAAGCAAAAATGCCAAGTAGTCTACTTGGCATTTTTTTCTTTCCATTGCTCGCTAAACGATTTCTGTTCGAAGCTAGGCAGTTCTCTGCGTTTACCCCAAGAGCCTTTGAAAAACATATTCATGAATTTGTTTTTCCATTTTCCACTTACCATATCGGTTAGTTTTCTGCTCATCATTCCTCGCTTCCACATCATCCAACCAAAGGCTTCAGCTTTAGTTCCGAAATGTTGGTCTACAGAATCTCGTCTGTTGTATAATAAAATTTTGTGGATATCAATTTTAACGGGGCACACTTCAGAGCAATTGCCACATAGACTAGATGCATAACTTAAGTGTTTAAATTCCTCCATGCCTTTTAAATGAGGCGTGATGATGCTTCCTATAGGTCCGGAGTATGTAGTATCATACGTATGCCCACCAATGTTTTTATAAACCGGGCAAGCGTTTAAACAAGCGCCACAACGTATGCAGTACAAAGCCTGTCGTTGATCTTTTTGTGCAAGCAAATTAGTTCTACCATTATCGAGTAAAATTACATACATCTCTTCGGGCCCGTCACTCTCTGCACTTTGTTTTGGTCCGCTCAGTAATGTATTGTATACCGTTAAGTTTTGTCCGGTTCCTTTGGTTGATAGTAATGGCCAAAATAAATCTAAATCGTTTATAGAAGGAATTACTTTTTCAATACCAACAATGGCAATATGTATTTTTGGGAAGCAAGTTGTTAAACGCGCATTCCCTTCGTTTTCTGTAATGGCAATACTTCCAGTATCTGCTACTAAATAGTTTCCGCCAGAAATCCCTACATCGGCTCTCAAATATTTCTCACGTAGTAATTCACGTGCTTTTAAGGTAAGCTCTGTAGGCGTAGCATCTATTGGAGTTCCAAACTTCTCGTTAAACAATTTTGCAATATCTTCTTTAGAAAGATGCATGGCAGGAGTAACAATGTGGTATGGTTTCTGTCCGAGTAATTGTACAATGTATTCGCCTAAATCTGTTTCAATAGATTCGATGTGGTTTTTTTCTAAAAACTCATTCAACTCTATTTCTTCACAAGCCATGGATTTAGATTTTACCACCATTTTGGCATTGGCTTGTTTCATTATTTTCAGAATTTCTTTTTGAGCTTCTTTTGCATTGTTTGCCCAAATTACTTTTCCGCCTTTACGCATAAAATTACTTTCGAACTCCAACAAATACTTGTCGAGGTTCTCCATTACTTTCCATTTTAGGCTGTGTGCTTTTTTACGTGCGTATTCTAAATTATCAAATTGCAGCAAGCCCTTATCAACAGAGGCATTGTACTTGCCAATGTTGAAATTAATTTTTCTTCGATGTTCTTCATCGAAGGCTTTTAAGGTACTTTTATCTAAAAATTTTTCTGCAACAGCACTCATTCTTATTATTTAGTATCGGTAAAATCATTTTGTTTGTCAACCACAATTCGCTTGTCTCTGTTTGCCAATTCCCATGCAGTATAAAAAACTAACTGAGAACGTTTAGCTAACATTGGGAAGGTAATTTTTTGAACTTCGTCACCATCTTTGTGATAATCGGCGTGTACTCCATTAAAGTAAAAGGCAATAGGGATATTATTTTTAGCGAAGTTGTAATGGTCGCTACGGTAGTAGAATCTATTAGGATCTTTAGGATCGTTAAATGTATAATCTACTTTGATTCCAACATGCTCAGCCGCTTTTTCATTAATAGTGTGTAACTCCGAACTTAGTTTATCTGCTCCAATTACGTATACAAAGTTGGTATCTTCTTTATGAGCTTCATCAAATCTACCAATCATGTCGATGTTTAAATCTACAATCGTTTTCGATAGTGGAATAATCGGGTAGTTTACATAATACTCAGAACCAAGTAAGCCTTTTTCTTCACCAGAGACAGCCATAAATACAATGTTTCTGCGAGGTCCTTTACCTGCTTTTTTTGCTTCCATAAATGCTTGCGCAATTTCTAGAAGTGCTACAGTACCAGAACCATCGTCATCGGCACCATTATAAACTTTTCCATCTATTACACCAATATGATCGTAGTGAGCAGTAATAAAAAGATATTCTTCAGTTAAATCAGTTCCTGGTATCATCGCTAATACATTGTCTGATTTTACATCTTCTTCGATAAACTGAACATCTAATTTGATGGTACTTTTTAAAAGTAATGCTTTGCTAGCGGTTTTCTTTTTGCTTAAACTTTCTAATACTTTATTGTATATTTTTTTATTTGCTTTTAGTAGTTCTTCTGCAACAATTTGTCCTGCGTTAAGTACTGGAATAGTAGTTGCATTTTTCGTTTTAAATGCAAGTGTTAAGCTGTTATTTTCTAATTGATGTTTGTAAAATGAAATGTATTTTTCATAATTATTATCGATGTAAATAATTAAACTTGGGTTTAGTTTTCTGATGGCTTCAATTTTATATTTACGATCAGACCATTTACTTTTCGAACCATCTGTATTAATAATAAACTTCTCGTCAATCTTTGGTTCCCCGTCAATCACTACCACTACTTTATTCGTAACATCAATGCCTTTAAAAGAATTGTAAGCACCTTCGTTAATTCCGTAACCTACAAATACAATTTCATTACTCAGTACTTTATATTCCGTTCTATCTTTAGCTACCATAAACTCTTCAGCAATTACCATTTCGCGTTGATTAATGCTCAATTTTCTGTTGGCTAATACTTTTTGTTTTAGTTTGAAATTCTGTTTATATCCATCGGCAGTAGGAGGGATTAATCCTAATTTTTGAAATTCTGTTTGCAAATATTCTGATGCTTTGCGTTGACCTTCTTTACCGGTTTCGCGACCTTCAAATTCATCGGATGCTAAGATGCTGAGGTGTTCACGTAAATCTTTTACATCAATATAAGAACTATAAGGGGTAGCTGTATTAAAAGTTTGAGCAAATAATAGCTTGCTTGACATTAATAATACTATCAAGTATTTATATTTTTGGTTCATTTTCATTGGAATAATTTGATGAGTATATTCTTATTAAAGCGTAAATTTAGTAAAACTATTCAATATTAAGAGATGCAAGCAATATTACCAGGTAATGTAAGTGCTTGTTAATCAGATAAAAAAAAATTAATAACCTAAGCAGCATTTCCCATGCATATTGGTCTATAGTTTTGTAATAGATATATGAACGACAAAGAACTCATAGAAAGAGTATTAAAAAACGATACAAAAGCGCAGGAGGCATTGTACCAACAATATGCTGCGAAAATGTATTCTTTGTGTTTAAGGTATGCAAGACACCAAATGGAAGCGGAGGATTTATTACAAGATGGATTTATTAAAGTTTTTTCACATCTAAGTGAATACAAATTCAATGGTTCTTTTGAAGGCTGGATTCGTAGAATTTTTACAAACAATGCAATTAATGCAGTTAATAAAAAGCAGTTTAAAAATGAGCTCTATTTACCAGATGCAAATAATGAAATTCTTGCAAAGGATGTAACTATAATTGAAAAAATTTCAGAACAAGATTTAATAAAAGTAATTTCTACACTACCTATTGGTTATCGTACCATATTTAACATGTATGTAATTGATGGTTATAGTCATGTAGAAATTGCAGAGATGTTAGAGATTACAGAAAGCACATCAAGATCTCAATTAACAAAAGCAAAAAAAATGTTAAGAGATATTTTGAATAATACAGAAAATAATGAGCAACATAGAAGAATTGGATGATTTTGAATTAGCTATTCGTGAGAAGCTTGCTAATTACGAAACAACCCCTCCGGTTGGTTCATGGAATGCTATTGTTCAAAATAATTTAAATGAAAGTAGAAAACTAAAAATTGTTTGGTTTAACAGAAGCTCTTTTTTAATAGTACTTGTAGCTTCTATGTTTAGTATGTGGTTAGCTTTTGGAAGTATTTCATTTGAATTAAATAAGAATGATGTGCAGAATTTAAGGACTCTTAGTAGATTAAAAAATAGCAGAATAAATTCAGTTGAAACAATAAAGGGTTTAAATCAAATCAATCAAAAAAACACTTTTAATAATTCAGAAAAAAAATATGCATCAATAGAAAAAACTAGCTCAATAAATATAGTTCAAGAAAAGTTAAACATAAATAATAATGAAGAGCCTACATCTACCGAAGTATTAGATGCTTTAGATATTAGAAAAGCAAATTCGGTTGCAAATACAATAATTGAAAAGACTTTTATTTTGACACCACAAAATGAAGATCAAATATTCAATTATAAATCGATTCCAAAACTGGGTGTAAATTTAATGGTTGATTATAATATTTTACCATTCGTTTCGAAACAAGAGAATGCTTCAAAATCTACATTTATAAACAATTCTATTTTACAACAAACAAGTGCTATTAAGCTAGAGTTGACTTATAGAATTGCTAAAAATATTACAATAAATTCTGGAATAAATTTTCAAAAATTTTATCAATTAAATAATTATACCAAAGAAGTAATAAGCAGCAATACGCGAATTGATACAAGTATAATTGGATACATACAAGATCCATTTTTGGGTAAAGTGCCAGTTTATAAATTTGAGAATGTTGAATATACTGAATTAAGAAAAAGCAATAATAGTTTTACTAATGAATGGATAGGCTTAGAATTGCCGATTAGTTTATCTTATAGGTTCTATAAGAATAAAAATTTGCAAATGTTATTAAACATTAATGCTGCATATGCATATTACAAAGCGAATGAGTATATTTATTTTAATGAAGAGGTAAATTTAGTTTCGAGTAAACAAGAACAAATAAATATGTATACAGCTGGTATTGCTCTTGAGAGCAACTATCAATTTAATTCTTTTTTATCAGCATACTTAAAGCCAAGTTTTAGTAAATCTAACCTTGAAAATATTAATAATGGTTTTGGTTTATCTTTAGGCTTAAAATATAAATTGTATTAAGCAGCGTTTTTCATTCTTAATAGTCTTTATTGTAGAATTAAAAAAGATAAGAAATGAGAAATTCATCTACACTTAAATTAGTACAAATAGTTTTTGTATTAGTTTTAATTACTCAAACATCTGCAGCACAATTAGCAAAAGCTAATTTAGATGTAAATGATGTGAAGGCATTGTATTTGGCAGATGGTGGAATGTTTAACGATCCAGTTGTTGGTGGGCAATTAGGATATGTTGTGCCAAAACCATTGCCCGGTGAAAAGGCAAGAACCACAATAGTTACAAATGCTTTAATGTTCGGAGGGCTAGATGCAAATGGTACTTTACATACTGCGGGTATGGCATTTAGAGGAAACGGTACAGATTTTTGGCCAGGCCCGTTAAACATTACAACAGGTGAAGCTCATGAACCTGCAAATTGGAATCGAATTTGGAAGGTGTCCAAGTCTACGATTGATTATCATAAATGGAATTATCAAAATCCAAATTACACAGTGCCACAGGAAATTTTAGAATGGCCAGGAAATGGTCCAGTGGGTTGTGCACCTATTTTAGCTCCATTTTTTGATAGAGACGGTGATAATTTGTATGAACCTAGTGCAGGCGATTATCCTTTAATTAAAGGCGACCAAGCGGTATATTTTATTTATAATGATAATGTAAGCTCACATACCGGATTCCCTGGTGGCCTACCTTTAAAAATAGAAGTTCATGGAATGGCTTGGGCAATTAGCAGTACCAATAAATTTATTGATCAAACCACTTTTTTAAACTATGTTGTTTTTAATCGTTCAACAGAGAATTATTATAACATGAAAGCAGGAGCTTTCACTAATCCTGATATTGGTAGTTCAGTAAATGATTACATAGCAACAGACACATTAAGAAATATGGTTTATTGTTATAATTCAACTCCATTTGATAATGGACCAAATGGTTATGGTTCTACCCCTCCTGTGCAAGCCATCGTTTTTTTAAATAAGAAATTGGAATCATCTATAGCTATAACAGGTGACGGTCAATTAGGGATTAATTCAATCCCAATAGATGCACTACAATTATACAGATATTTAAGGGGCTATTGGGCAGACGGCACACCAATTACATCTGGCACACTAACAGGTAGAGGAGGACCATCTCCAACTAATTATATATTCAGTGGCGACTTATGTCCTTTTTCAGGTTGGGTAGAAGCACAACCTCCAGGTGAAAGACTTACCATTGCAAGTATAAATTTAGATACATTAAAGGCAGGTGGTTCGGCTTCTTTTGATATGGCATTTGTTTATGCTCGAGGAGATTCTGGAATTATTACAAGTGAATGTAAATTAGAACAAGCGGTTGACTTTATTACAACAGAATTTAATGCAGGGGCATTAACCTCCGTTAACAATACATTAGCTAGTAATGAACTTAATGTTTTCCCTAATCCGGTTACAAATAAATCGATGCTTAAAATTGACAATAAAGATGGAGAAATATTTGAGTTAACAATTTCTGATTTACAAGGAAGAATTAAGGTGAATAAAAATATTAAAGAAGATTATGTATTAAATGCTGAAGAGTTTATAAGTGGCATGTACATTATAAGGTTAAATTCAACTAATCATTCATACTTCGCTAAGTTTGTTGTGAAATAATTTAATTGAATTATTTATTTTAATAAGGGAGCAGATGCTCCCTTATCTATTTTAATAGATAGATGGTTCCTGTTTTTGTTTTTTTATTTTGCTGATCATCTTTGTATGATATAATATATACATATGTACCTGTTTCGCAAATTTGATTATTAGAATCCAACCCCTTCCAGGTTTTATTGTTTTGTATATTTTGATAAATTAATTTGCCCCATCGATTATAAATTTCAATGTTGAGGTCGTTATTTACAGAACAATTATATTCAATCCATAACTCATCATTAATCCCGTCATTATTAGGGCTAAATAATTGCGGCACATTTGGAGTACATAAACAATTTTGTTTTTTAATTTGAACGGTATCAGCATATCGATAATTTAAACAGTCATTCTGAACCTCTACTATAAATAAACCAGAATCTGAAATTATTCTATGATTAGAAACAAATCCATCATTCCAATTAAAGGTAGAGGAAGTATCTGAAGAATGGTACGTATACACTTCTTCATTGCACAAAACAATACTTTCAAATGATTTATTTGTTTTGTGTTTATACTCAGAAAGTATTAGGTTGCCTGTTATATTATATCCAGCAGAGTTAGGGCCAGAGAAATTACTAGTAACACCGTAGGTAAATGCATGGAACCCTTTAGAGGATTCTAATTTGTGCTTAGTATTGCTAATTTCAAACTCTGCAACAGAGTAAAAGTCATTAAGTTTAGAGAATTTTGATTGTATATCTACTTCATCAAAATAAATAGAATCTAATGATTCATTTGGTATAATAATATTTAAAAAGTATTTCTGGAAATATCCATTTACAGCGTAGAAAACAGATTGCTTTGCTAAGTTTTCTATAGGGAGAATCTGAAACATTTCTGGATCACCTAAATCATTGTTAGTACATGTATTGCTTAAAAAGAATCTATGCACAGCAATTTTTTTTGACGATCTTATTAAACAAGATTCGGTTGTAAAAAGTTCATAATGTTCTTGTTTTTGTAAAGTAATAAATTGACCATTTATTTCAATACAAGTATTATCTTCAAAAGAATTTAGTACCACAACGTATTCATTTTTATTCTGAATAGAATTTAACATGAAATTTTTTCCATGAGCAGAACCTGGTAAAACTTGTTCATACATTTCTTCAGAGCAACATAAGCCAATACAACTGCTGCCTCTGATATTAGATTTTAAGGAGCTAAAAAATGCTATTTTCTTGTTGCTAAAAATGTCTATTTTTTTTCGTTCAACTACAAGTATTTCATTTTTTTGTAAGGTGTCTTTCCTTAATAGGTTCTCATTTTCATATATATCAATAAAAGTATTGTCTTCAATGGCAATTATACTTTTAAATAAAGCGGAGTCGCTTACTAATTTATCAAAATGATAATCGTAGTATAGAGAATCTAATTCTGTAATTGGTAGTACATTATACCCTTCGTCTTCAGCAGTATTGTAAATAGTGATACTACATGTAGCATCACTAGTGCAAATTAAATTAATGGCTTGTTTGTAATTTTTGCCAATAACTAGTGCCGAGTCGAAAATTACTTTATCGAGAGAAATACTTGCACATTCATTTTTAGCTGAACTAAAATAAATGATGGTATCATTAAAGGCGATGCTACCGGTATTGAACTCGTTAGAACAAATTTTAATATTGATAAGTACAAATGAAGTGTTAGGTTGAGTAAATATAAAATGTTTGCCTAACCAATTGCTGTATTGCGAATATGATTTTATTGATGAGAAAAGGGTCATCAGAAATAGGCATAACAATTTTAATCTCATTATATATACCTGACAATAATAAATGCAAAACGCTGCCTAGCAATTTATTTTATTCACTCTATTTGCATGTCTACCACCTTCAAATTCGGTAGCAATAAATACATTAGTTATTTCTTTTGCTTGTTCTGGGCTTGTAAAGCGAGCTGGTATACAAACAATGTTTGCGTTATTATGTTGGCGAGCTAGCGAAGCTAATGGAACATCCCAGCAAATTGCTGCACGAATGTCTTTGTGTTTATTGGCGGTAATAGCTACTCCGTTTGCACTTCCGCAAATCAAAATTCCGAGTTCGTATTCTTCGTGTTGTATTGCGTTTGCTAATGGGTGGACAAAGTCTGGATAATCTACAGAGTCGGCATTAAAAGGTCCGAAATCTTTAACCGTATGGCCAGCTGCTTCGAGCATAGGCTTTAGCATTTCTTTGTATTCAAATCCGGCATGGTCGCCACCGATTGCAATTTTCATGTTATTATTTTTAAATGTTAACTCGAATAAAATTCTTCTTCTTCTTTTTTCTTTCTCTTCGCTACTCTTGCAGAAACTAAGATACTTACTTCAAATAAAATATAGAGCGGTATAGCTACTAACAATTGTGTAGGAATATCTGGTGAAGGGGTAATAAAGGCTGCCAATAAGAAAATCAGAAACAAGGCAATTCTTCTGTTGCTTCGCATAAATTTAGGCGTAGCAATGCCCATTAAGGATAGGAAGTAAACGATAATTGGTAATTCAAAAACTAATCCTGTAGCAAGTGTTAAAATGCTTACAGTACTTAAATAAGAATCGAGTGTTATTTGATTGATAATTGCTTCGGAAATAACATAACTCCCTAAAAAATTAACAGACATAGGAGTAATGATGAAGTAGCCAAATAAAATACCCATCATAAATAACATACTGCCCCAAAAAATTAAACCTGTTGCGTAACGTCTTTCTCTTTTGTGCAATCCTGGTCTGATGAATCTCCATAATTCCCATAATAAATAAGGGAAGCCTAAAATAAAACCTCCTAAAAATGAAGCACTCAAATGCAGGTTAAATTGACCTGCCATGGTGTTATTCATAATAACGAAGTTTATTTTATCGATGCATAAATCGGAGCCCAAATCGTATTTAGTTCCTAGTTCGCAAAGCTTTCTGTATGTCCAAAAATTTGGGTCTTTAGGACCGAAAATGATCACATCAAAAAGTATATCCTTATAGATGAATGCTACTACCGAAAATGAAATGATAACAAGTGCTGCACGTACCAAGTGCCAACGTAAACTTTCTAGATGGTCTACAAACGACATATCTGAATTGGGGTCGGCGGCACGACGAAAATTATCTAAGAATCCTGACATATATTGCTGTCAAATTTAAACAAAAAAAGCGGACAATTGTCCGCTTTCTCTTATTCTGTAAAGTCGAATGTTTCGAGGAATTTGGTGGTGAAATTACCTGCTCTAAAGTTAGGGTCTTTCATCAATTTTAAATGGAAAGGAATGGTAGTTTTTACCCCTTCAATTACAAATTCACTTAATGCACGATCCATGGTGTTTAATGCTTCTTCACGTGTTTGCGCAACGCAAATTAATTTCGCAATCATAGAGTCGTAGTTAGAAGGAATGGTATAACCTGCGTACACATGTGTGTCCACACGCACTCCATGGCCTCCAGGTGAGTGGAAGTTGGTAATTTTTCCTGGTGAAGGGCGGAAGTTATTCCAAGGGTCTTCGGCATTGATACGGCACTCAATGGCATGCATTGCTGGCTCGTAATTTTTACCAGAGATAGGAATTCCTGCTGCTACTTTTATTTGTTCTTTAATTAAATCGTAGTTAATTACTTCTTCGGTAACAGGGTGCTCTACTTGGATACGCGTATTCATTTCCATGAAGTAGAAGTTTCTGTGTTTATCCACTAAAAACTCAATGGTACCAGCACCTTCGTAGTTCACAGCTTTTGCTCCAATAATTGCAGCATCACCCATTTTTTTACGTAACTCAGGAGTCATAAATGGTGAAGGAGATTCTTCCACTAATTTCTGGTGGCGACGTTGTATAGAACAATCGCGTTCAGAAAGGTGACATACTTTTCCGAATTGATCTCCTACCACTTGGATTTCAATGTGGCGTGGATCTTCAATAAATTTCTCTAAATAAATACCATCGTTTCCGAAGGCAGCACCTGCTTCTTGGCGAGCCGAATCCCAAGCGGGTTCAAACTCTTCATCTTTCCAAACGATACGCATACCTCTACCACCACCACCGGCAGTAGCTTTTAATATAATTGGGTATCCAATTTCGTTTGCAACTTTAAGGCCTTCTTTTACATCAGATAATAAACCATCTGAGCCAGGTATAGTAGGTACACCGGCAGCTTTCATCGTATCTTTTGCAGAAGCTTTATCGCCCATTCCATTAATTTGTTCTGGAGTGGCGCCAATAAATTTAATTCCGTAATCTCTGCATATTTGAGAAAACTTTGCATTCTCTGATAAGAATCCGTAGCCCGGATGTATAGCATCTGAGTTAGTAATTTCTGCTGCAGAAATTAAATTAGGGATGCTTAAGTACGAGTCTTTGCTTGGTGCAGGACCAATACAAACAGCTTCATCTGCAAAGCGAACGTGTAAACTATCTCTATCAGCAGCAGAATAAACTGCAACCGTTTTGATGCCCATTTCTTTGCAAGTTCTTATAATTCTCAAGGCAATTTCGCCTCGGTTTGCTATTAATATTTTTTTAAACATGAGTTAAAATTGAAGGTTAAAAAAATAATACGATGAAATTGAATTCTAAAAATTCAATTCAATAATTACATTGGTTCTACCAAGAATAATGGTTGGTCGTATTCTACTGGTGAAGCATTATCTACTAATATCTTCACAATTTTTCCTGAAACTTCTGATTCGATTTCATTGAACAATTTCATCGCTTCTATGATGCACACCACTTTACCAGTTCCAATTTCATCACCTACATTTACAAACGAAGGTTTATCTGGTGATGATGAACGGTAGAAAGTACCAATCATTGGTGATTTAACTGTAATTAGGTTTGACACTTCAGCCACTGGAGCTGCTGCAGGTGCTGCTGCTACTGGCGCAGGCGCAGCTGCTAATTGTTGAACTGGTGCTGCTGCAGGTACAGTTGCATTTACAACCATCGGAGCAGAACCTGTTGCTTTAATAGTAATTTTAAAATCTTTACGGTCGATAGAAACCTCACTTACGCCCGACTTGGCAACGAACTTAATCAGTTCTTGTATTTCTTTAATATCCATATCCATTTTTTATTTAATTCTAAATTCTAAATTCTAAATTCTAAATTCTAAAACAGCTAATTATCACATTAGCATATTATCACATTAACTATCATAGGCCCATTTAATATAAATAGAACCCCAAGTAAAACCTCCACCAAAAGCTGCTAAAATAATATTATCGCCTTTGTTTAGTTTATTCTCCCATTCCCACAAACATAAGGGAATTGTTCCATTAGTTGTATTACCGTAGCGATGAATATTTAACATTACTTTTTCTGGTCCTACACCCATTCTATTTGCCGTAGCATCTATAATACGTTTATTTGCTTGATGCGGTACTAACCAAGCAATATCATCGGCAGTTAAATTATTACGTTCCATGATCTGTGCAGAAACATCTGCCATATTGGTTACCGCAAATTTAAAAACAGACTGACCTTCTTGATATACGTAATGTTGTTTAGCATCAATGGTTTCATGACTCGCTGGGTTAACAGAGCCTCCCGCTTTTTGATGTAAATGTATTCTACCAGAACCATCACTTTTTAAAATGGCATCTTGTATGCCCATTCCTTCGTTATTTGGTTCCAATAAAACTGCACCAGCACCATCACCAAAAATAATACAAGTGGTACGGTCTTCGTAATTAATAATCGACGACATTTTATCGCCGCCTACTACCACAATCTTTTTATACGTACCAGACTCTATAAATTTTGCAGCGGTGTTTAATGCGTATATAAAGCCAGAGCATGCTGCGTTAATATCAAAACTAAAGGCATTGCTTGCGCCTACTTTGTCGGTAATAACATTTGCAGTTGCCGGGAATTGATAATCGGGGGTAGTGGTTGCGCAAATTAAAAGATCTATTTCTTTTGCATCGATGCCGCGCTTTGCGAGTAAGCCTTTTACAGCTTCGGCACCCATATCAGAAGTGCCTTTGCCTTCACCTTTCAGAATTCTTCTTTCTCGAATTCCGGTTCTAGATTGGATCCATTCATCGGTGGTATCCACCATTTTTTCCAATTCAGCATTGGTGAGTATATACTCAGGAACGTATCCGTTAACAGCAGTTATTGCTGCATGTAGTTTCGTGTTGCTCATTGTATAAAAAAATATCCCGCAGTATTATTGCAGGATTAAATATAGATTTTTATTTAAATATTTAGTTAAAACGAGCCTTAATTTTTTCTGTTAATTGCGATTGAACCATTTCTCTACATAACTTAATCATGTTTTTAATGGCAATTTCGCTTGATATCCCATGGCCAACTACTACTGGGGCATTTACACCTAAAACAGGGCTTCCACCATAGTTTTCGTAGTTAAATCGATCAAAAAACTCACTTTTCAATCCATTTCCAATGGTTAAATCATGAAAACTTTCTGCTAATTTTAATACCACATTTCCTGTAAAACCATCACAAACAATTACATCGGCTTTATCATTGAACAAATCTCTTCCTTCAATATTTCCAATAAAATTAATTTCTTCTGATGATTTGAAAAGTGGATAAGTAGCTTGCGTTAATAAATTTCCTTTCTCTTCTTCTTCTCCAATATTTAATAAGCCAACCTTTGGATTTTTTGCATTAAAAACGGTTTCCATAAACATTGAACCCAATACACCAAATTGCAATAACATTTCTGGCTTGCAATCTGCATTGGCACCTACGTCTAACATCACACCAAAACCACCGTGTTCTTTTGGAATATAGGTACAAATTGCAGGACGACTCATGCCTGGTATAGCTTTTACGCTAAACATAGAGCCTACAAGCATTGCACCCGAATTACCGGCGCTTGCAAATGCATCAATTTTACCTTCTTTTAAAAGATAAAATCCAACTGCTATACTCGATTTTTGTTTCTGGGTAAGGGCTTTTGCAGGGTGTTCACCCATTTCAATCACTTCTTCCGTATGCACAAAGTCGAATTGATCTGCAGAAACAGCTTGTTCTTGCAAAATAGTTTTCGCCTGTTGCTCGTCGCCAATTAATACTATGCGGCAATCAGAAGGGAGTTCTTTATAAGCTAAAATTGCTCCTAAGACCGTAGCCTTGGGAGCAAAATCGCCACCCATGATATCAATACCGATTCTCATGTGGGTTATTTTTTTAGTTAACTGTTTTTTCTACGATCATCTTGCCTTTGTAGTACAAGTTACCATCTACGGTATATGCACGGTGTGGCATGTGAACAGTTCCAGTAGTTTGACAAACTACCATCGCAGAAGCTTCGGCTTTATAATGAGTTCTTCTCTTGTCTCTTCTCGATTTCGAAATCTTTCTTTTAGGATGTGGCATGGCTCAATTATTTATTTCTATTATTAATTATCTCTTAACTTTTTCAAGGCTTCCCACCTTGGATCTATTATTGTTTCCGGTTTTTCTTCCGTTTCTTCTATGTCCTCTTCTTGTAAACTTAATTTCTTAAGTATGGCAAGTGTTTCTGGGTTACATCCCGATGTTCCATCCTCTAACTCTGGATGTACATGGATCAATGGAATCCCTACCACTATAAATTCGTATAAATGACTTGCAAGGTTTATTTCGTGCTCAGCTCTCGATAGAATTACTATCTCCTCTGTTTGCTCTTCATTTTCCTCGCCAAATTTAAAAATCAATCTATCATTCGAATGGAATGGACTTCTAAACTCTTCATTGCAACGATCACAAGTTAATTCTACTTCCCCTTTCATCACAAAATCCAATACAAACATTGTTTCTTGTTTATTGAACTCCAAATCAACTGAAATATCAGCTTTTTTGATAGGAGAGTATTCAAAATCATTAAAGAACGAATCTTCTATCTTAAAATCGAATGTATGTTTACCGTTTTTTAGACTGGTAAACGGGATTGAAAACAATTTCAGCCTGTTCATTTCTAAATTTTAAGAGCCTGCAAATGTATAAAAAAAAATCTAAAAAGAAACGTTTTTTTTAAAATGCTATTCTCCTCGATCTCTCGACAACTTATGGATTTTCAAAGGGTTGGAGTTCAAATCCTCAAATTCAGTCCTTTTACGTATAATATCGATGGCTTTGTATATCGCTTCTCTTAACGACGATTCGTTCGCAATGTTCTTTCCAGCAATGTCGTAACCGGTTCCATGCGCCGGGGAAGTTCTTACAAAAGGTAATCCTGCTGTAAAGTTCACTCCTTGGTCGTATGAAAGGCTTTTAAAAGGAATTAATCCTTGGTCGTGGTACATGGCTAGAACGGCATCAAATTGTTTATATTGATGGTTACCAAAGAAGCCATCGGCCGAATACGGCCCAAAAGTGATAATTCCTTTATGGTTTGCTTTTTCTAAGGCAGGAATAATTGTTTTTTCTTCTTCGTGTCCAATTGCACCTGAGTCACCTGCGTGTGGATTTAGCCCTAGAACAGCAATTTTAGGTTTTCTGATGCCAAAATCTTGCTTCAAAGAAGTATTTAATACTTCAAGCTTGTGTATAATTTTTTCTTGTGTAATGGCATGTGCAACGTCTTTTAATGCTAAATGGCCAGTTACGAAACCAATTTTTAGGTAATCGTTCACCATTAACATCATCGATTCTTTGGCTTCTGTTAATGATTGTAAGTATTCTGTATGGCCAGGGAATTCGAAACCTGCTTGTTTTACATTGTGTTTATTGATAGGCAATGTTACCAATGCATCAATTTTACCTTCTTTTAAGTCTTTCGCTGCTTTTTCGAGCGCTAGGTATGAATATTTACCTGCGATTTCTGTTGAAACACCCACTTCTACCTTCACATCCTCTTGCCAACAATTTATTAAATTGGCTCTTTTTTCATTCGCTTGATGAGCTTCGTTGATAATATTGAAGCTAAAATCTGCAATCCCTAACATTTTTCTGTGGAAGGAAGTAACCCTCGAAGAGCCATAAACAATAAGAGTGCAAAGCTCTGATAGGCGAGTATCCACTACTGCTTTGAGGAGCACCTCCGTGCCTATCCCGTTAATATCACCTAAACTTATACCGATTTTTATTTTATCTTGATCCGACATGTTGTAATTCTATTTTCCAATATCGTCGCAAATTAACTAAAATTGTCAGTAATATTTAAAGATAGAATGCAAGTACGCGCAAAGAAACATTTAGGGCAACATTTCCTAACCGATAAAAACATTGCTGAGAAGATAGTCGCAGGACTTGCTCCCAGTGATCAATTAAAAAATGTAATTGAAGTAGGGCCTGGGATGGGAATTTTAACCGACTTTTTAATTTTAGATGTGGGAATTAATTTAAAGGTAGTTGACATCGATAAAGAATCGGTAGCATTTTTAGAAAAGAAATATCCAAATCTTAGTGGTAAAATTATATCTGGAGATTTCTTGAAACTCCCATTAAACACATTGTTTGAAGAGGGTCAGCAAATTAGTATCATTGGAAATTTCCCTTATAATATTTCTTCACAAATATTATTTCATGCAATCGATTATGTAGAAGTAGTAGATGAAATTGTAGGGATGTTTCAGAAAGAAGTAGCTGAACGCATTGCCTCAGAGCCAGGTTCGAAAGAATATGGAATTTTAAGCGTGCTAATTCAAGCTTATTATAAAGTTGACTACATGTTTACGGTTGCACCGGGTGTATTTAACCCACCACCTAAAGTAAAATCGGGAGTAATAAAGGCAGTTAGGCGAACCGACGATGTGTTTAAGGGAGTAGACAAAAAAGTATTTAAGAGTATTGTGAAAATGGGATTTAATCAACGTAGAAAAACATTGAGAAATGCACTACGCCCGATGCTAAGACCAGAGATAATGAACGAACCTGTTTTTGATTTAAGAGCAGAACGCTTGAGTGTGGATGATTTTGTAGAATTAACTAAATTAATTTCTAATAAATGAAAATTTTAGCGGTAGACGATGTGCATAAAATCTTCCATGAAAAAATGGAAGCCGCTGGGCATGTTGTAACAGATAAATTAGCCTTATCTAAAAAAGAATTAATTGCCGAAATCCCTTTGTATGATGTACTCTTGGTGCGTTCTAAATTTTACATTGACAAAGAAATTATGGATGTGATGCCTAGTGATTTTGTAATTGCAAGAGCTGGTGCAGGAATGGATAATATCGACGAAGAATATGCAAGAACAAAAAACATCAAACTTATAAATGCACCGGAAGGAAATAGAGATGCCGTTGCAGAACATGCAATAGGATTACTATTAAATTTAGTTAGAAATATAAATAAATCTGATAGGGAAATAAGAGATAAAATTTGGTTGAGAGAAGAGAACCGAGGTTTCGAATTAAAAGGAAAAACAATTGGAATCATTGGGTACGGAAATACAGGGAAAAGTTTAGCAAAAAAACTATCGGGTTTTGAGATGAATGTGATAGCCCACGATAAGTATTTGTCTAATTTTTCGGACGCCTATGTTACAGAAGTGTCTATAAATACTATAAAAGAACAATCGGAAATCATTAGTTTACACATTCCTCTTTCGTCAGAAACAAGTCACATGATTAATCGTCACTTTTTTGATACACTATCAAAAAAGCCTATTTTAATAAACACCTCTAGGGGAAAAGTCATCAAAACGTCAGATTTGATACAAGCGTTAAAAGTTGGCAAAGTATTGGGGGCCTGCTTAGATGTTCTCGAAGACGAAAGGATTAATTCTTTAGAAACAGATGATAATGAGTGGTATAAAGAGTTAGTTAGCGCAAATAATGTGATTTTGAGCAGTCATATAGCCGGATGGACCTATGAATCGTATGAAAAGATTTCGGAGGTCTTAGTTCAAAAATTGCTTACAGGCACATTAAACGCATAAGTTGCTGAAAACGAAAATTATATAGAAATCGTATTTCGAATATTTAATGAAAGTGTAACATTTATCTTACTTTTATTTGGAATTAACGTTTTTTAACAATTATCTTTATGATTAATAAAAATTTAAAAACCCTTAGATCAATATTATGATGAGAAAGTTCTACGCATTCTTACTCTTGTTATCTATTGCCTACAGCGGTTCTTTGTTTGCACAGAGTGGTGCAGGAGAATTGCGAGGTAAAGTACAAGACGCAAAGACAAAGGAAGGGATCCCGTTCGCAGCAGTTATTGTTGAGCAATCTGGTTCACAAGTAGCCGCACAGCAAACGGATTTTGATGGTAATTTTGTCATCAAGCCTATTCCCCCAGGCAAGTACGATGTACGTGTAAAAATTATTGGTTACAACGATCGTTTAATCAATGGTTTGATTATTACATCAAACAAGCAAACCTATCAAAACTTTGATATGTCAGCTAGTGTAAAAAACATTGCAGAGGTAACAGTTTCCGATTATGCTAAACCATTAATCGAAATTGATAATACTGTTGCAGGAGGAAGTTTAAACGCTGCTGAGATTGTGAAGTTACCTACTCGTAACATCAACTCATTAGTATCTACCACTGCCGGTGTATACCAAGCAGATGAAGGTGCAGCATTGAGTGTGAAAGGTTCTCGTACAGATGCCAACGATTATTACATTGATGGTGTGAAAGTAAGAGGAGTAACCAACTTACCTCAAGGTGCTATTGAACAAATTACAGTTATTACAGGTGGTGTACCCGCACAATACGGTGATGCTACAGGTGGTATCGTAACTATTACTACAAAAGGACCTTCGAAAAAATTTAACGGTGGATTTGAAGCAGTAACTTCTGAGTTCTTAGATGGTTATGGTTATAACTTAGTGAGTGGAAACGTAAGTGGTCCTTTGTTGATGAAAGATAAAGGCACAGATAATCCTACTCCACTAATTGGATATTTTGCCTCAATCGAGTTAGAATCTCGTAGAGACCAAGATCCATCATACGTTGGAGCATATAAAGGAAAAGATAGTTATGTAGACAACATTCGTGCAAACCCTACTCAATTATCTACCATTGCTAGTCCAATTCAAAACAGAAGTGGAATTGTAAGAATTCCAACTGCGTTTTATGCACGTGCTTCTGATTTAGAAAAACAAACAGCACAAGACGATAACGAGAACAGAAATATAAACTTCAGTACTCGATTCGATTTTCAACCTAGTTTAAATAACACTTTTGCATTTGGTTTGAGTGGAACTTCACAACGCCAAAGAGAATATAACAGAAACAATATGTTATTTAACTCAGATAATAATGCATTATTTACTCGATATAACTTCAGAGTTTTTGGTCGATATACCCAGAAATTTAATCAATCTGGGGATGATTCTAAATCATTGTTAAAAAATGCTTACTATACTATACAAGCAGACTTTTCACGCGAAAACACTGTTCGGCAAGATATCAATCATAGAGATAGATTTTTTGAATACGGTCACTTAGGTAATTTTACAACCGACAGAAGATTCTTCCGAGGACTTTCTGATGCGAATGGAGACAATAAGTTAGATACCTTAATGGGATCAGACGGTAAAACTTATACAGTTTCAAACTTAGCCTTTGCAAGTACTGGTGGTAAGGTAGACTCTGGAATGACATTTACGGCAGGATCGTTAAATCCATTTATTGCTCAGTACAACACAAATCTTATTAATTACATGAACGATCAAGAGGCCTTAGCTGCTACTGATTTGTTCACATATACTAACGTTTCTAGCTTTACAGCTTTAACCGGTATTGCTAACGGTCGTGGTCCACAACAAATTTATGGAGGTTTATTCAACGTTCCGGGTACAATTACAAACGTATACGATGTAAACAATAGAGATCAGTACAGAATTACAGCAATGGCATCGGCCGATTTAAAAGGTCATGCTATTCAAATTGGTATTGAGTACGAGCAAAGAATTGAAAGCAGATTTAGAATGGGCCCAGCTGGTTTGTGGACGATTATGCGTCAACAACAAAATTCTTACTTGAGAGCTGATCAATCTGCTATTGATTTTAATAACATGACATTAGATGTAACTAATCCAAATGTTACCTTAATTAATGATAATACTTTTGCATTAGGAACTCAAAATAGTTACAACGCTTCAACAACATTATTTGCCCAAAACATTCGTACTAAATTAGGATTAAATCCTGGTGATTTTGTTGACATTGATGCATATGATCCTAGCACATTTAGCTTAGATATGTTCAGTGCAACTAACTTAGTAGACTTATTAAATCCTAGTGGTTTACCGTATACTTACAATGGTTACTCTTTTGATGGTAAGAAATCAAATGACAACGTAACTATGGAGGATTTCTTAAATCCAGCAAATGTTAATACAAGACCAATTGGAGCGTTTCGTCCGATATATACTGCTGGTTACATACAAGATAAATTTACTTTTAAAGACATTGTATTTAACTTAGGTGTACGTGTGGATCGTTTTGATGCGAACCAACAAGTATTAAAAGATAAATATTCATTGTACGAAACACGTACAGCTGGAGAATTAGCTACACGTCCGTCAAATATTCCATCAGACGCAACGGTATATGTTGATGATCCAACTTCGGCAAGTAACATTAGAGGTTACCGTTCTGGTGATGTGTTTTACGATGCAGATGGAAACATTGTTCAGGATTTCAATGAAATCAGAAGTTTATCAACTGGTCGTCCAACACCTTGGTTAGCTAGCTCAGCATTAGACTCTTTAAACAATCCAGTATTAACTACAGGTGCATTTAAGGATTACGAACCACAAACTCAAATCATGCCACGTATTGCGTTTTCGTTCCCGATATCGGATGTTGCAAGTTTCTTTGCAAACTATGACGTGTTAACTCAACGCCCACGTTCAGCTGTATTTTCAAACCCTCTTACTTATTACTTGCAATCATTAGGTCGTCAAGGACAAATAATTGTTAGCCCAGATTTGAAACCTGAGAAAACAATTAACTACCAGTTTGGATTCAAGCAAAAATTAGGAAATTCATCTGCAATTACCTTAACTGCATTTTACAAGGAGTTAAAAGACAATTTCCAACAAGTTCAAATTCAAACAGCGTATCCAACTTCATATTTAACTTATGAAAATAGAGACTTTGGAACTATTAAAGGATTTACCTTGCAGTATGATTTAAGAAGAACTAACAATATACAAGTAAACGCAGCCTATACCTTGCAGTTTGCAAACGGTACAGGTTCTGATATTAACTCTGCTCAAAACTTAATTTCTACTGGAGAGTCTGAGCCGATTCGTATTGCATTGCCTTTGGATTATGACCAAAGACATACGATCGTAACAACTATCGACTACCGTTACGGTTCGGGAACATCTTATACTGGTCCGGCGAACTTGCAAAAAGTATTGGAGAACGTTGGTATTAACGTTATCTTCAGAGCAGGTTCTGGTACACCGTACTCAAGAATTTCACAAAATATTGTTCAAAATATTTTAGCAGCTGATGATACTCGTTTCAGAAGATTAATTGGAGAAATTAACGGATCTCGTTTGCCTTGGCAATACAATATTGATTTACGTATGGATAAAGACATTACGTTAACATCTAAAAATGCTGAAGGTAAGGGTAGAAATACCACCTTAAACGTTTATTTGTTAGTACAAAATGTTTTCAATACTGAGCGTGTTGCAAGTGTTTATCCTGCTACAGGTTTACCAGATGATGACGGTTTCCTATCTTCTACTCAATCTATAGATTTCTTAAACGGAATTGGAACAGCTGGGGATATTGATTCATACATCGACTTATATAAAATTAGAGTAAATGATCCTAACAACTTCCGTTTACCACGAGTAATAAGATTAGGTGCTATTTATAACTTCTAATGGAAAGGAAAAAGAAAATGAGAAAATATATAAATAAAGTTTTATTAGTAGCTACAATCGGTACGATTGTGATGCTGCTTAGCTCAGGATCTTCGTTTGCTAGGTATTATACTGGCAAATTAGGGCCAAAGCCAAACTCTACTGTTATGAAAGTAGCAGCAGGTTGCGATCCGCCGAGCTCACAAATAGATTTAGCGATAAACAACGTTAGAACAAAATTATTTAACGGTGGCGATATGTGGTGGGATTTATTTGGTACACGAAATGCTGCTTATGAAATACCAAAAGTAGATCCAGGTCAAAGAAGCGTACATGCATCTTTTGCATCGGCTTTATGGTTTGGTGGGGTGGATGACGGTGGTCAGTTAAAAACTGCTGGACAAACATACCGTCAAAGAGGATTAGACTTTTGGCCAGGTCCATTAGATACATCTACATCTGAAATTGACAAAGACGATTGTACTTTTTGGGATCAACAATACAGTGTTCTAGAAAAAGATATTATTCATTTTAAAGGAGGGGCAGAAGCTACTGCTTCAATTTTAAATTGGCCAGGAAACGGTGATGCGAGTAGAGGGGAAACTCAATATTTAGCGCCTTTCCATGATGCAGATTTAGATGGTTTTTACTCACCTGCAAATGGTGATTACCCAACCTTAGATCCTAAAGTACTTGGTGCACGCCCAGATCAAATGATTTGGTGGGTATACAATGATAAAGGGAATACGCACACTGCATATCCAGGTGGTGAGCCAATTGGACTTGAGATTCAATGTACAGCTTTTGCATTTTCAACTTCAAATGAAATTAACAACATGACTTTCTACAAGTATCGTGTTGCAAACAGAGCATCTTCTCCTTTATACGATACTTATTTCGGAGTATTTACCGACTCAGATTTGGGTGGGGCAGACGATGATTATGTTGGATGTAACATGGCTGAGGTAGATCCTGACGGAGCTGGCCCATTAGCGCCAAAAAGAAGAAGTTTCGCTTACACATACAATGCGGATGCAGTAGATGAAGACGGTGCATCTCCAGGTTATGGAACCACGCCGCCAATTTTTGGTATCGACTATTTTAGAGGTCCAAAAAATGAGAACGGCGTTGAATTACCAATGTCAACATTTATATTATTTACAAACCAAGGCCAAGCGGGTATTGATTCTGACCCAAGAGATGCTATTGAATTATACAGATATTTAAGAGGATTTTGGGCAGATGGTCAGCCGTTGTATTATGGTACACCTTCTGGTAGAGGTGGTTCAGATGTGTGTAATTATGCATTCCCTGGACTTACAGATCCAGACGGAAGAGCAAATTGGTCTGAAACTCAATCACCTGGTGATAGAAGGATGGTTCAATCCTCTGGTCCGTTTGTTTTACAACCGGGAGCTGTAAATGAAGTAATTCTTGGAGCAGTGTGGGCTAAAGCAAGTTCTGGTGATCAATTCGCATCTATTGCTGCAGGTATTATTGCAGATGATAAAGCACAAATTTTATTTGACAACGACTTTAAACTAGCAAATGGTCCTGATCCAGTTACTACTACCCTAGTTCCAGGTGACAAGACTATTACTATTACATTAGAGAACACTGATAAGACTGAGAAATACAACCAGAATGAATTAGATAACGAAGATCTTAGTATTTACAATTATAAATTCCAAGGATATAGAATTTATCAATTAAAGAACGGTACGGTATCTGCTTCTCAATTAGGTGATATCAACAATGCAATTGAAATTGCACAAGTTGACATTCAAGATGGTGTATCAACCATTATTAATAAATCTTTCAACCCATTAGTTCAAAATACACAAGCTGAAATTATGGTTGAAGGGGAGAATAAAGGTGTTAGACATGTCTTTGAAGTTACAAATGATGCGTTTTCTACTTCTTTTGATTCAAGACTAGTAAATGGAAAGGCATATTACTTTTTAGTGATTCCATATTCACACTCAGCTACTGCGGTATCTACTAAATATTTACCAAGTAGAACCTCTACAACTGTTGTAAGTGTAATAGTTGGAAAGCAGGTAATTAATGGATTAATTAACGGAGATTACGAGAGAACAGTTGCATTAACTAAAAATGATGGAGCTGGTAACGGCGGTCAAAATTTAGAGATAACTCCAGAATCTGAAGCGGCAATTGTTGCAAACACCTCAGGCGTGCCTGTTAGCTATACATCTGGAAATGGTCCTGTATATTTAAAAGTATTTGATCCATTGAAAATTCAGAAGCGTAATTATGCAATTAAGTTCACTCCTGATATGAAATCGTATCAATTAAGAGACGCTGATACAGACTCTTTATTAATGATTTCTGATACTACATATGATCCAACAAATACTTTAACTCCAAACGAGCAAATTGCCGAAGAGAGAGTTTTTAGAACTTTGCCAAATGGAACTAGAGTTTTACAATCTAGAACTTCTTTAGGATTTTACATTGTAGTTGATAATACAAAAGGGAAACCAGGACAATCTAGTGCTATTGAATTAGAAAACAATTGCTTCTTAGGTGCTTCTTTAGAATTTAAAGACCCAACAAAACCTTGGTATAGTGGATTTAGTGGAAAAACACCATTTTCTGGTACTGTATTAGGTTGGTTAAACAGCGCAGATCCTGCTAACGATCCTAACGATGCTTATGGTGACGTGTTGGGTTCTACTTGGGCACCCTATAAATTACTAAGATCAATTAGTAGTGAAAATGGAAGAGCTACTCCATTATTAGACCCAGCGTCTAAAAATGCAAATAATTCAAAATTTGATTCGTTAGGTAGTTATGATATAGTATTTACAAGCGATCAAACAAAATGGTCTGATTGTGTGGTTTTAGAAGCCGGTTTAGGTACTGGAACTGAAGCAAACACAGAAGGGGCACAAAAACGATTGAATTTACGTAAAGCGGATATCGGTTTTGGTGTAGGTAGAGCTAAATTCCCAGGTTATGCAATCAACTTGGAAACTGGAGAAAGAGTAAATATTTTCTTCACAGAGGCATCAAATCTTACAGCTGAAAATGGAAACGATATGATTTGGAATCCAACAGCTAATCAAGATTTCTTTGATAAAGGTGGTCGTCATTTTATATATGTTACACGTAGAAAGTACGATAAGTGTGATGAAATACACAGCATCTTATCTGCAAATATTGATAACCCAGGAAATCCTGCAAAATATAAAGTTTTAAGCATGGTTGACTGGGTGAATGTGCCGGTTTTAAAAGCTGGGCAGACATTGTTATCTACAGATGTTAAAGTTAAATTAAGAGTTTCTAAACCTTATTACACGAATGTATCAACTGGTTCAAATGGTGGTTTCCCATCGTTCAGCTTCAATGATAAAAATGTAATTAAAGGGGCTACTAATGACGCGGAATTGAATAAGAAATTGGCATTGGAATTAATCAATATTGTTCCTAATCCATATTATGCTTACTCTAGTTACGAGCCAGATAGAAACGATTATCGTGTAAGAATTACTAATTTACCTGCACAATCTACTGTTACTGTTTACACCACCAATGGAATTTTAGTAAGACGTTTCACAAAATCAGATCCTCTACAAACATTTGTTGAGTGGGATTTAAGAAATACAAACAGCATTCCAATTGCTACCGGTGTATATATTATACATATAAATTGTCCGGGTGTAGGTGAAAAAACACTTAAATGGATGGGAGTAATGAGACCAATAGATTTCACAAACTTCTAAGCTTAAACATAAATAATTATGGATATGAAAAAACTTTATAGAATTACATATATATCTGTTCTTACAGCACTTTTACCAGCAACTTTGATTGCTGGTAACGGTGAAAGAGCTGGAACAGGTGGCGCGAATGAGTTACTAATAAATCCTTGGGCTAGAAGTGCTGGTTTTGGAGGATTTAACAGTTCTAACGCGAGAGGTGTAGAAGCCTTAAACTTAAATATTGGTGGTCTTGCTTATACTAAAAAAACAGAAGTTGTTTTTTCTCGTAGCCAATGGCTTAAAGGATCGGATGTTAATATCAACGCATTCGGTATGAGTCAAAGAATTTCTGAGAGTGGAGTATTAGGAGTATCAATTTTCTCTATGAACTTTGGAGATATTGATGTAACTACAAACGACAGACCAGAAGGAGGTTTAGGTAAATTCTCACCTCAGTTAATAAATTTCGCTGTAGCTTATTCTAAAGAATTCTCGAATAGCATTCGAGGTGGAGTAGCAATAAGAGGCATTCAGCAATCTATTGCAGATTTACGTGCAAACGGATTTGCTTTAGATGCGGGTATTCAATACTCAACAGGAAGTTTAGAGCAATTTAAACTAGGTATCTCGCTTAGAAATATTGGCCCTGATTTAGTGATGCAAGGAGATGGTTTGATGGCAAACTTTACTGATCCAACACTTCCTTTCGCAGTTGAGGGTTACAGAAAGTCACAAGCTTACCAATTACCTTCTTTACTTAACATTGGTTTATCTTATGATTTTTACTTAGCTGAATCGCATAGAATTACGGCATTGGGTAACTTTACCTCAAACGCTTTCTCTAACGATCAAATTGGCTTAGGTGCAGAATACGGTTATAAGAAATATTTAATGTTAAGAGCAGGTTACAATGCTCAATCAGACATTACTAACAAAGACTTATCACCTACAGTTTACACTGGTTTATCAATGGGTGCAACATTCGAGTTGCCAATTAATGATAAAGGTGCAACGTTTGCAATTGATTATGCGTACTCACCAACTTATGTTTTTGACGGAACGCATGTTATTGGTGCACGTATAAGTTTATAATATTTTATTAATTTTGCTTTGAAAGAAGGCTGTATGAAAATACAGTCTTCTTTTATTTTATATTTCATTGAAACAAACACGAAGGATATGGCTGAAGTAACTTATTTCACTCAGGAGGGATTAGACAAATTAAAAGAGGAAGTAACTCACCTGAAAACAGTTGGTAGATCTAGCATCTCAAAACAGATCGCAGAAGCTAGAGATAAAGGAGATTTATCTGAAAATGCAGAATACGATGCTGCAAAGGAAGCTCAAGGATTATTAGAACTTAAAATTGCAAAGCTTGAGCAAGTGCTTGGTAATGCGCGAGTAATTGATGAATCGAAAATTGACAACAGTAAAGTATTAGCACTCTCTATTGTAAAAATAAAGAATGTTAAAAATGGTGCAGAAATGACCTATCAATTAGTAGCTGAAAAAGAGGCGGATTTAAAATCAGGTAAGATCTCAATTAAATCTCCAATTGCACAAGGCTTATTAGGAAAATCTGTGGGCGATAAAGCAGAAATTACAGTACCAAACGGCACTATCGAGTTTGAAATCATAGAAATATCTAGGATATGAGTAGCATCTTCGCTAAAATAATTTCAGGTGAAATACCTGCGTATAAAGTTGCAGAAACTGAAAAGTTTTTAGCTTTTTTAGATGTAAGACCAGTTGCAAAAGGACATGTATTATGCATCCCCAAACAAGAAGTTGATTATATTTTTGACATGAGCGATGAATTGTATGCAGAACTAATGTTGTTTGCTAAAATTGTTGCAAAAGGATTAAAAAAAGTTGTTGAGTGTAAGAAAATAGGGATTTCTGTGGTAGGATTAGAAGTGCCACATGCTCATGTTCATTTAATACCAATGAATAGCATTGCTGACATGTCTTTTACTTCTGAACGAATTGTAATGAGCAATGAAGAGTTCTTAGCGTTAGCAAAACAAATAGAACAAGCGATTATTTCTTAAGGATTTTATCAGGATTTTCTGTTACATAACTTGCCCAGCCTGTGTGTTTTTTCGTAGGTTTTTTTGTTTTATTTTTTTGAAGACCACTTAAATCATTTTGTAAATAATGACAAACTGCTGCTGCTAATCCATCTGTTGCATCGAGGTATTCTGGATGCCCATCAAATTTTAGAAGTGCTTGCAACATCGAAGACACTTGCTCTTTAGAGGCATTTCCATTGCCTGTAATAGATTGTTTTATTTTTTTTGGAGAGTATTCGCAAAGTGGAATGTTTCTGTACATAGCAGCCGCCATAGCTACCCCTTGTGCCCTACCTAACTTTAACATCGATTGAATGTTTTTACCGAAAAATGGTGCCTCAATAGCCATCGCATCAGGGTGGTGAGTTTCTATGATGCCTAAAACGCCTTCAAATATTTTTTTTAGCTTCAATGGGTGGTCGTCTGTTTTACCAGTTTTTATAACACCTAATTCAATTAAGCTAATGTGTTTGCCTTCCACTTTAATTAAACCAAAACCAGTTACCGAAGTACCAGGGTCAACACCTAAAATAATTTGCTCTTTCAAAGGCTATAAATTCTAACGCTATGCTTCGTAAAGATACAAGATTGGAAGATAAAATGTTATCTTGCCACATATTTTTGCAGGTTAAAAATCGATATACAAATTATTAGAAGTGATTGTTATTTTAGTTGTTTTATATTTATTGTTGTTCACCTATTTATTTATTGTGACTTATTTTATAATAGGTTGGACAAGAACTAAAATGTATATCCCTAACTATAATTTTCAGAGATATCCAAGCATTTCTATTATCGTGCCCGTTAGAAATGAAGAAGAACACATAGGGAAATTATTAACCGATATACAATCTCAAACGTATCCATCAGAATTTATTGAAGTATTAGTAATAGATGACGACTCTACTGATAATACTGTTCAAATAATTAATGGTCTTGGGTATAAAAACGTAAAAGTTATTCCTTTAAAGATTGACGAAAAAATTAATTCTTATAAAAAAAGAGCGATAACATTAGGTGTAAATAATTCCGAAGCAGAGTTGATTGTAACTACAGATGGCGACTGTAGAGTTGGAGAAAATTGGATTGCTTGCATTGTAGATTTTTATTTAAAAGAAAAAGTACAGTTAATTTCTGCTCCTGTTAGTTACCATTTAGAAAAAACATGGTTTGAAAAAGTTCAAACAATCGAATTTCAATTTTTAATTGGTGCAGCTGCAGCGTGTATAAAAAATGGCATGCCAAATACATGTAATGGGGCTAATATGATTTACACAAGAGCGTTGTTCCATGATGTTAAGGGCTATGAAGGGATTGACAATGTAGCAAGTGGTGATGATGAAATGTTATTACATAAAGTTTTCAAAAAAGATTCTAGATTAGTTGGCTTTCTAAAAAATCATTCGGCATTAGTGAGAACCTACGCTAAGCAAGATTTTAAAGGCTTTGTGCAGCAAAGAAAACGTTGGGCTTCTAAGAGTACCATTTTTTTTGATTATCGTAGCTCAATATTACTGAGCTCTATATTTTTGTTTAATCTAGTATTGTTGTTAAGTGTGCCATTTTCTTTTTACAATCATCAAATCTTTATTTACTTACAAGTTGCGTTTCTTTTTAAAGTTATATTCGATTCTATTGTAATAATTCAAACTTTATACTTCTTTAAAAAGTTGCCATTTATACCGTATATTATTTTTTTGGAATTATTATATACGCCATACATTGTTACAGTTGGAATATTAGGTAATTTAAGTGCTACTTATGTTTGGAAAGGCAGGAAAGTAAGATGAAAGAAATTGATAGCCCATTAAAAAGAGTTTTTTCGAAATTAAAGAAGAACAAACTTGCAATGTTTGGAGGCTTTCTTATTTTATTTACAATTGTAATTGCATTGGCAGGATATTTAATAATGCCAGATGACAGTCCTAATGCAAATGAAATGCATTTAGAAATAAGCACCTTGCCACCAGGCACTAAAATTAAATTTAAAGTTGAAGAGGCTGGTAAAAGCAACATCAATAATAGTATTATTAATAAGTGGATTAATGGTACAGAATCTAATTTTAAATATACTCCTGTGTTTGAAACCGATACTCTTTTATCTACAAACAAATACATCACCAGAACTTATTGGCTTGGTACAGATCGATATGGGAGAGATGTGTTAAGTAGAATGATTTTAGGCACCAGGATTTCATTATCGGTTGGAATTGTGTCTGTTATTATTTCGATGTTATTAGGAGTGTTCTTAGGAGCAATTGCAGGATATTACGGTGGCAAACTAGATGTATTAATAACATGGTTCATTAACGTGATTTGGTCTTTGCCCTCCTTATTATTAGTTATTGCAATTTCGTTTGCATTAGGTAAAGGGTTTTGGCAGGTATTTATTGCTATAGGATTAAGCATGTGGGTAGAAGTAGCCAGACTTGTTCGTGGGCAAATATTAAGTATAAAAAACATTGAGTTTGTAGAAGCAGCAAAAGCATTGGGTTATCATGAATTCAGAATAATATTTAAACATATATTACCAAACATATTAGGTCCCTTATTAGTAATGGCTGCAGCAAATTTTGCATCGGCAATTTTACTGGAAGCGGGCTTGAGTTTTTTAGGATTCGGTGCACAACCACCAACACCTACTTGGGGAGGAATGGTAAAAGAACATTATGGTTACATCATAATGGATGCTGCATACTTGGCTTTAATTCCAGGTTTAGCAATTATGTTGTTAGTATATGCATTTAATATTTTCTCTTCTGGGATTAGAGATGCATTTGATCAGAAGAATTAAGTTCAATCTGTTTTTGTTGATTTCGTACCTTGTATTCGGCGCCAATAATTATGGATATGACTATGAAAAATATGCCCCCGTTTTTATCTACTTCTACCATGTCGCCTAATACGAGGTGAACTAAAAATATTACTAAGGTTGCAAAACAAGTGAGCATTAAATTTTTAATGAATTTAGAATTACTTAAAGTATAAATAGTTTTTGTTTTTAGCATTGCTACTATATATAAGGCAAGAAATAAAACAAATCCGAATACACCTTGATCGCAAAAAATGAGCAAGAAATAATTGTGAGTGCTCGATCGTTCGGGGTTATCACTCAAATAGGTAATAAACGCAGGGTTTGCGTACTCTTTATATGTTGGATAAAAAGTATTGTTGCCAGTTCCGAACCAAAAATTATGTTGAATTAAATTAATTGCCGCCACCCAACGATATACGCGTTCCATACCAGAAACATCACTTAGTTCAACAGTAGCTGCCATGTGTTTACCAAAATCTTCTCTATTGAAAACTGTATTAGAATAATTTGGGGCATATTTCATGTAGTTATTTTGATCTACTAATTGATAGCAGAAAAATACAACGCCAACAGAAGCAACTACAAAAGCTAGTTTTAAAAATTTAGATTTAAACACAAACACACTTGCAATTGCTGCAATTACACTTAACCAAGTTGTACGTGTGTAAGATGTAATAATTGCGAATACTAATACAAGTATCATCGAAATCAAGATGAGTTTTAAAAGTGGATTTTCTTTATACCAACCTAAGGCCGCTACACTAAATGGCAAGGCAAGCCCTAAAGTACAAGCATATATTACATGGTTTGCATAAAATGGACGGGCAGATTGATTTACTTCTTCAAAACTAAAGCCTGTTAATGCGTGGTTAATAATGGTGTAAAAAACTGTTAGCATTAAGGGGATAAAAAACGACCAAAATGCAATTTTAAATTGTTTCTCTTCTTTTAAAAACAGTAAAGGAAGAAAAATAAAACCACCAAAGAACCAAATTTTAGCAAGTAGATATTTGAATGATAATATTGGTTCGCGAGAAATAAAAATATTAAAGGTAAAAAGTAAAAGTTGCAGAATGATTAATACAATTAATAAATTATTTAGATGCTTATATAGATTTGTTCTTTTATTAATAAATAATATTAGCCACAAACCAGTTGATAGAATCAAAATAGGTTCTGATGGTGCTGACAAACTCAAGCTACCAAAAAAGAATTCGATAGAAATGGGCAAGGATGCTAATAAGAAATAGAATATAATTCTGTAATCTCTAACAATTAACACACCTAATAGAATAATAAAAGGGATGGCATTTAAATAAGGAATTTCTTTCCAAAGCCCAACAATGTTGAGAGCAATGAAAATTAATGCCGAACTAAAAAAGAAATAATAATCATTCTTCCCTATGTCCCTTAAGTTGTTCAAGCTAATTTTTTTCTAATGAATGGGAAAATATCAATTAAAGCAATGATGATTAGTGCGAAGAAAAAAGTGGAAACGGATACAATTGCAGCACTTAATAATCTGCGAGGTTTTGCAGGAATTTCAGGCTTTTCTGCGGCATTAATTATAAATTTTTGTGGCAAGGCACTTTCGAATTCCATCTTAGCACTTTCATACCTCGATTTTAAACTTTGATATTTCCTTCGTTCAAACTCAAGGTTATTTATGTTATTAATATAGGATCCACCGTGTTTCTTGATTTTATCAAGCGTAGGCTTTAATGAGTTTACAGCTGCTCTATATCCTTGAACTCTAGCTTTCGTTTTTATTATTAATGTATCTGGCAATGATTTTTTATTTTCTTCGTACACTTTTAACAAAGCTTCTTCTTGGTCAAGACGTACTGAATTTAATGTATATGATTCGTTTAATTGAGAGAATTGTGCGTAGTAATCATAAATGCCTAAGTTTCTTAATTCCATTAATAGGCTGTTTATTGAATCCATAAAACTTTGTTCTTTGAAATATTCTTTTTCAATAATTGATAACGCTTCTTTGGCTTTTATTTTTTGAATTGCATTTTTTTGTAAATCGGCATAATTTGCAATGTAATTCGCAATGTCTGCAGCTAACTGAGGGTCTTTATCGAATACTGTAACTTGGATTGCTTTAAATTCCGTTTGTTTTATTTCCAAGTTTTTGCTTAACATAGTTCGAAGCCCCAACATCGAAACGATCTTAGTGGTATCAAAGCCATAATGCGTAGCCAATTTAAAGTTGTTTATAACGTTGTTGCGCATTTCATCCGATTTTAGAATTTGAAGCAACTGCTCGCCATCTTCATCGGAACCAAATTCTAATAAGCCATAGCCTTGATTACCAGGTTCTGTAAGTATGGTAGTGGATAGGTTTGCATTGGTTGTTGGGTAAAAGATAACATCAGCTTTGTACTTGGGCTCTATGAATGATGGACCAGTAAAAAGATAGGTTAAAATGCCTGCAATAGTGCAGACTGCAATAATGGAAAATTTCCAGCTCCAAACTAATTTGATAAAATAAAATACGTCGAAAGAATAGCTGTTATCGTTTTCTAGCTTCATTTAATTTAGGTTATAATAATCGCAAAGTTAAAATTTTTATCTAAACAATTTTATCTTGCTTTTATTAATAAGGTTAGTTGCTTTATAGGGAGTAAACGGCTCAGAATCAATATTAGTATAGATAAAAAGATGCCAATAGCATATTTACTTAACCAGTTGAAATTTAGCTTCATAGACACATAGCAAATCAATGTAATTACTATTAATGATAGCAAAGATCTAAGAATATAGCTTAATTTTACTCTAATTTCGAACTTTTTGTGGCTAAAATACAGTTGACTACTCGTAACAATAAAAAATGTGAATACCGAAACGTAAGCGCTTCCTAAGGCACCATAAAATGGTATAAATACAATATTTAACATAATATTGATTAGTACGCCAATAAATGCAATTTTATTTAACAAGCGAATATTTCCATTAGCTGTAAGTAATGTACCGTAGATGTATCCGTTGCAAATAAACACAAATCCTACAATTAAAATTTTAAATATTTTTGCCGCATCATCCACATTGTTAGTATAGAGTAACTGCATGATATTTTCAGCATACAAAAAAGAAAATAGTGCAAAAACTGCCGAGGGTAATACTAATAAAGAGAAAGAGGTTTTTACCAAACCTTCAATGTTTTGTTTCTCTTTAATCATTCTGGCAAAAATTGGATAAAGCAAGCCAGAAAACAATACTGCAATCATATTAAGTGCGTCTATTAATCTGTAAGCAGCGGCGTAAATACCTACTTCTTCGTTTCCATTTTTGTGAATTTCTTTTAGTAATACAGTATCGGCCTTTGTATAAATTAACATAAGTAATGCAAGTATTGCAAAGGGGTAACTCTCTTTTAAAATTGAAATGGAATTAGCCCAGTTAAGCTGAATTTTAAAAAAGTTAGTATGTTTTTTTACATAAAAAAATGAAATAATAGCTGCACCAAAAAACGAGAATGTTTGTAAGGTAATAAATGTAGCAATGTTAAAGTTTGTAGTCCCCACACCAAAATATACAATTGGTACACAAACGATAATCATCAGCAATTTATCTAGAATGGAAATAAATGTGTCTGTTTTGAAAAGCTGCATTCCTGCTAGGTTTGAACGGTTATACAGTGTAAATGAATTTAATATTTGGCCTATAACTAATAATGAAATTAAATACCATTCTTCGGTATTAAATTTCAGCACGAAAGCATAAATAGTAATGAAAACAAAATAAACAAAAGTTAAAAAAATCTTTAAAGATGTAATGTTTGAAAAGGATGTGCTAAGTAAATGTTCGTTTTGAGCAATGTGTCGATTGTTATAATTAGTTATACCTGGGTCGAGTATAATACTTAGTATAAAACTCAAATTAAACAGGGAATAAAACAGACCATAATCTGCAGCACCTACTATGTTTTGGATATTTCTTTCGATGCCAAAAATATACAATGGCTTTATCATCAAATTTACTAAAATGATTAGTATAAGATTGAGGATAAATTTTCTTTGCATACGTAAATGTACAAATTAAATTTTAGGATTTTCTTTCATTAGTTTTTCTATAGAATTCCAAAAAAGCGACGCTGTTCTATTCCAAGAAAATTCTTTTTTTCTAAGTTGAGATTTTTGAATCAACTGGGTGTGTAAATTTTTATCAGTAAATAAATTACTCATTGCATTTGCAATATCTGATACTGAGTTTGGGTCTACTAGAATGGCTGCTTCGCCGGCAACTTCTGGTAAAGAAGTAGTATTTGAGGTAATTACAGGGACATCACAGTACATTGACTCTAGCACCGGAATCCCGAATCCTTCGTAAAATGGTACATAAGTCATGGCATACGCAGAGGCAATCACTAAATGAAGATCTGTAGTGTTTAGCCTACCACAAAAAATGATGTCTTTTCTAAATGTTAGTGATTCAAATGTTGCTTTGAAATCTTTATCATCATGCATTACAGAACCAATAATTAATAACTTAAAATCGCTATTTGTTTTTGCTTTAAAATTATCAAATGCAAGAAGTAAATTTTTAATATTTTTTCGGGGATTTAATGAGCCCACATAAACAAAATAGTTTTTGCCATTACTGTATTTGTTTTTTACTATATCCTTTGCATTCTCATTAATAGGAACATACTCTTCATTTGCACCATTGTAAACTATATCTATTTTTTCAGCAGAAATGTTATACGTTTTCACGATATCATTTTTTGAAAATTCAGAAACAGTTGCAATTCTTTTTGATTTTTTTGCAAAAATTGGAAAGTAATATTTGTAATATAATTTTGTTAAGAGTGGTAAATCATCAGGCCTGTGTTCAAAATTTATATCATGTATAACCGCAAGACTAGGTACGTTCGGGTTTGTAGGTATAAAACCATCCGTAGAAATGAAATAATCAATCTTGTATTTCTTAATTGCATTTGGGATGGCAAATTCAAAAAATAAATAATATAAAAAAGGGTGACGAGCAGGTGGGAAAAGGATTATTGGTTTTACATTATTTGAAAAAATAAATTCTTTCGGAAACGATCTATCAAATAAAAAATAAAATTCGTGTTCGGGGTGATTGATACAAATTCGTTTTAGCGTTTCGAATGTAAACCATCCAATACCTTCGAGTTTATTTTCGATTAAAAAACGTGTATTAATACCTATTTTCAATGGAGTATGGTTACGGACGTTGAACTTTAATAATCATGTTTGGGCTCAGTAAAACATTTTTAGAACTTCGAGCACTTGCAAAAAGTATTAGTTTTATATAAGCTGAAATAATTGCCCATGTTAATTTTCTAATTATTTCTTTTAAGGCGCCTTCTACTTGCAAATGAGATGAATTTACTTCGATGTTTGTGAAGCCCATGCTCAAACTTAATTGTGTAGCAGAAGAGCTGTTCATGTAGTTCTCATGAGTAAAATCTCCATTAGCAAAAACGGTTGCGAATGGCGCGTCGTTATTAGGAGTTCTGAAAATTGCGATGCCACCAGGTTTTAATGATTTTTTTAAAGTAGCTAATAATTCTATTAATTCATCTTTGCTAAAATGTTCAATAATATCTATACCTGTTATTACATCAAAGTAATCTTCTTTATCAATTAAATATTTAGAAATATCATTTACTTCTATTTCGTTTTTCATTCCAAAATCATGGGCAATTTTAACTTGACTTTCGCTAAGATCTATGCCTTTTAAGTTTGAGTATCCTTCTTTTTTCAACAAGTTTATAAGGGACCCAAAACCACAACCAATATCGAGTAATTTAATCTCTTTATTTTTTGGAATGAGGGGTAATATTTCTGCACGAAAAAGTTGTTCATCGCGATTCATTTTTTCTTCAATTTGTAATTGAAAATGACGACCAGATTGATTTTGATAATAATCTTGATATAAAACTTTTCTGTAGTTATACGACATAGTTATAAGTTTTGCAATGTTCAAACATACAGCAAATCCTATAAAGGAGCAATATCAAAAAGTAATTCTATAATTGATTGATTATAATAAATTTGTGAAATGTTAGCAAAAGTGTATCAACAAAATTTATTAGAAGCAGGCTGTGACGAAGCTGGCAGAGGCTGTTTGGCAGGTCCGGTATTTGCAGCAGCCGTTATTTTGCCAAAAGATTTTGAGCATGAATTGTTGAATGATTCGAAACAATTATCTGAAAACAATAGATTATTATTGAGAGAAGTTATTGAAAAACAAGCATTAGCCTATGCTGTAGGTATTTGTACTGCACTAGAGATAGACGAAATTAATATATTGAACGCATCGTTTAAAGCCATGCACAGAGCGATAGATCAATTAGCCATTAGACCAGAATTATTATTAATTGATGGAAATAGATTCAAGGCTTACCCAAATATAAATCATCATTGCATAATTAAAGGCGACGCCAAATTTATGTCGATTGCTGCAGCCTCTATACTGGCAAAAACCTATAGAGATGAGTATATGGAAAAGATTGGCTTGGATTTCCCAGCATATAAATGGGTTAAAAATAAAGGGTATCCTACAAAAGACCATAGAGATGCAATTGCTAAATACGGCGCTTGTGAGCACCATCGAGCAACATTTACATTATTGCCCAAGCAGTTGAAGATGGATTTTTAGTGTGAATAGCACGGGTTTTTTTTGTACTTTTGGCACTTATTTAAATATATGAAGAATACAGCATTAACGTCGGTACATACCAATTTAGGGGCTAAAATGGTTCCATTTGCAGGTTATAACATGCCTGTGCAATATGAAGGGATAAATGCGGAACATGAAACGGTTAGAAAATCGGTTGGGGTTTTTGACGTATCGCACATGGGCGAATTTATACTTAAAGGTGAAAATGCATTAGACTTAATTCAACGTGTTTGTTCTAACGATGCTTCTAAATTAATTGATGGGAAAGTTCAATATTCATGTTTACCAAATGAAGAAGGTGGAATTGTAGATGATTTATTGGTTTACAGGATGGATGAGAAATCATATATGTTAGTAGTGAATGCTTCTAACATCGAAAAAGATTGGAATTGGATACAAAAGTATAACACTAAAAATGTAGAGATGCACAACATCTCGGATAAGACATCTTTGTTAGCAGTACAAGGCCCTAAAGCAACGGAAGCTTTGCAAAAACTTACGGATATTAATTTATCTGAAATGGAATATTATTCATTTAAAAAAGGTGTATTTGCTGGAGTAGAAAATGTATTAATATCTGCTACAGGTTACACAGGCGCTGGGGGATTTGAAGTGTATTTTGAAAATGAAAATGCAGAGAAAATATGGAATGCAATTTTTGAAGCAGGCGCAGAATTTGGAATTAAACCAATTGGCTTAGGTGCTAGAGATACCTTGAGATTGGAAATGGGATTTTGTTTATACGGTAATGATATTAATGACACTACATCTCCTATTGAAGCTGGATTAGGATGGATTACGAAATTCAGTAAAGAGTTTACAAATTCTAAAAATTTACAAGCACAAAAAGAGGCAGGTATTGCAAGGAAATTAGTTGGGTTTGAAATGATCGATAGAGGTATACCAAGACATGATTATAAAATTGTAAATGAAAATGGAGAAGAGATTGGAATTGTAACTTCTGGAACACAATCACCATCGTTACAAAAAGCAATTGGTATGGGGTATATTAAAACAGAATTAGCAAAAGAAAATTCTGAGATTTATATTTCAATTAGAGATCAAAAAGTGAAAGCAAAAATTGTGAAATACCCATTCTACAAAGGATAAGATGAGTAGAGAGATTGAGGTTTGTTTAAGTCCGGTTTTAATTCCTAGCTACAAAATAGAAGGAAGAATAGTAGTGGTAATTGATATTTTCAGAGCAACGTCTTCTATATGTTATGGAATAGAAAATGGTGCAACAGAAATTATACCAGTTGCAAGTGTAGAAGAGTGTAAGAGTTATGAAGGGCAAGGGTATTTATTAGCAGCGGAGAGAAATGGAGAAGTAGTAAATGGATTTCATTTTGGTAATTCTCCATTTAGTTATACAAAAGAAAAAGTAGCACAGAAAAAAGTGGTACTTACTACTACTAACGGAACGCATGCAATACAACAAGCAAAAGCAGCAGATAAAATTATAATCGGTTCTTTTTTAAATTTAGATAGTTTATGCGAGTGGCTTGCCAAACAACATCAAGATGTTTTGTTATTATGTTCAGGCTGGAAAAATAAATTTAATTTAGAGGACACCTTATTTGCTGGAGCGGTTGTACACAAATTAAAAGATGATTTCAATTATTATTGTGATGCAGCGATAGCAGCAGAAGATATGTATTTATTGGCGAAGGATAATCTTCGTGAGTATTTATACAAATCGTCGCATAGCCAACGATTAAAGGAGTTGAATATAGAAGACGACATTCAGTTTTGTTTGAAGCAAAATATTTGTAGAACAATTCCGGTGTTGGAAGAAGGCAAGTTAATTGCAATGGTTATATAGTCTTTAGTAATTAGTCTTTAGTAGTTAGACAATGCATTGTTAGTCGAAAGATAAATGTTATATAAAATTGCGGAATAATTATATATGAAGAAGTTTACATTAATTTATATATTTTCTTTTTTTGCTACTATAGCATTTGCGAAGCATACAATTACATTACGATTAGTATTTCCTAAAGAAAATTCTAGCAATAACTATTTTTTTGCTTCAAATTTGAATGGTTGGAATCCATCATCAAAAGAATATCAATTTGTAAAAAATAGCTTAGGTTTTTATGAGTTAACTTTTGATGTACCTAGTGTAGAACTAATATCTTATAAAACAACTAAAGGTACTTGGGATTTGGTAGAGACTGATGAGCGTGGGAAAGATATTTCAAACAGAATTATTGAGACATCAAAAATAAAAAACGACACCACTATTGTTGTAAAAATTAATAGATGGAAAGATGAATTTGCAAATACACCTAAGCTAAGTACTGCAAGTAAAAATGTAAAAATAATTTCAGAAAATTTTCCTTTACGTATTCTTGGGAAAACCAGAAGAATATGGGTTTACACGCCATCTGACTATTTAACATCTACAAAAAAATACGCAGTGATGTATATGCATGATGGACAAAATTTATTTGATGAATTAACAGGACCGTTTGGCGAGTGGGGAGTTGATGAGTGCATGGATACGATGACAAAAAAGTTAAACTTAGATTTAATTATTGTAGGAATTGATAACGGATTAGGTGAGCGATTATCTGAATACAGTCCGTACGATTTTAAAGTAAAACCAGATGAAGTAAATGTTTGGGATGTAAATGGGAAGGGTTCTTACTATCTTGAGAGTTTAGTGTACGATTTGAAACCATTTATTGACAGTGCTTATAGAACCAAAAGGGATGCAAAAAATACTTTTATTTGTGGAAGCTCTATGGGCGGCTTAATTTCTTTATATGGTATCATGCGTTATCCTTTTGTATTTGGAAGTGCTGGAGTTTTTTCACCTGCTTTTTGGACAAACATGGAGGCTTTAAAAAATGAAATACATGACAGTAATACTGGCTGGACTGGAAATGTATATATGATTGCTGGGGAATTAGAAGGGAAGAAGTACACAGATAACATGGAAGAAGTTGCAGGCTTATTAAAAAAACAAGGCAAGAGTAATATTATTTCAAAAACAATCGCAAACGGTCTGCATAATGAAGCATTTTGGAGGAGAGAATTCCCGGAATTTGTAAGGTGGATAGCATCCAAAAAGTAGTTTTTACAAACACATTTTCCCAATTTTAACAATATCATTTCCTATTTGGGATAAATTTCAAAATCTCCATCTTTTCGAGAATATAATATTGATTTTATTGTTCTGATTATCAGAATATTATATTCATACAATATATAGGTATGAAAATCGGAAGAATATTTGATTCTTATTAATAGCGATTAAACTAAAAAATCTCCAAAATAACCCAAGAGTATAAAAACAGCTTTTTTAGGTTAAATTTTATGTTTCTATTATTTTAAGAAATTGTAAAACTTACACGAACTAGCGAATTTTCTCTTGTGTAATGGAGTCGTTTCCCTTTTTGGGACATTTTTCGTTTTAAATGCAACAAAAAAAAAGATAAAATATAATTTTTTAAAAAATTGCCCAGTACAACTAATGTATAAAAGATTACAAACGCTCAGTTTAATGATTACTTTATTATTCCTCGGAATAACCAATGGTTATGCCGAAGGGAGTAAAAATCTATATCCGAGCGGGGTAGCTGGTTTTAGGGCATATTTAGGAAGCCATGTAGCAACATCAGTATATAATCCATTTCCTACAAAAGGTACAATGTATGTGTACGTGAGGCAAGGAGAAACAATTTATGTAGGATCGAGTGCACAAGGGATAGGAACCGGGAGTTTAAAAGGGAGAATAGATTTAAAAGCACCTAATGGCGATCACTATAGTTCAGGTACGGCCTCTACCACAGTAGGTAGAATAGCTAATAGAACAGAGGAATTAAATGGACCGGATTATGCTGGATATACAGCTGGTTATACTCCATACACTAGAACAGTAACTGCAGGCCAGGAAGGAATATGGCAAATTAATTTTATATCACCAGATTCATCACAATTAGCAAATCCAGTTGCGAAGTTGGCGAATGCCACTTGGTCAGCGACCAACACAAGTGACCAACCAACAAATAATAATTTAATAGCAGCATTTGATGTTTCGGTTCGGAACACAGCCAACAACGCATTTATTAATGGCAGGTTATTTACCACGATGTTCCATAGCGTGCAGGCTGCTGATTTTTCAAATGGCTTTTACGGGAAATTTTATGTATTAACGAATGATGGATTTTTCTATAAAGTTGAGAATAATGGTAGTCAGGGGTTAAACTCAGCTTTCTTTGTTAACAATAAAGGATTTAAAACAGCAAGTGGGGAAGCATCTTATTCAAGTTATAATAGCACCACTAATATTCCAGTTCAAGACCCACGTTCTGCAGATGGTATAAATAACATTACGCAAAAATTATTTTTTAATCCACCATCTTCAGATCTACCTCAAAATTCATTTTCAATTTTAGGAAACACATGGTTGAAAACCTCGCCAGTAACTCCAACAGTTAGTAATTATTCTTTCAATGGAGTGGAGGGAACGCCGAATGCCGCAGGAAGTAATCCGGCAGGTGGTTACATCAGTTTTTTTTCTAACCAGACTTGTAACTATAACATAGATATTGATGTAAACAATAACGGTATATATATTGATGCTGTAGATAGAAGATTAACTGGAACTGCATTTTATGGAAACAATAGTGTGTTTTTTGATGGAAATGACGGGACTGGAAATAAAATTGGTTCAGGTACAACAACTATAAAAATTAAAGTAGTATTACTTGGTGCAGAAGTGCATTTCCCTTATTTGGATTTGGAGGATAACAGAAATGGTTTAATTATTTACAGAACCGATGCAAATGGAAATTCAATTGCCAATCAAGATACTTTATATTGGAATGATGAAACAATTACACCACAATCTGGAGGTGTACCAAGCCCTATAAAAGCAAACATTAATGGTATACGTAGTAGTATTAACGGACACAAGTTTGGAAATGGAACAGATGTTGGATTTGGTAATGAAAAATCGATTGATACATGGACATACATTCCAAGTCAGGCAGTAATTTCGAGTGTTAGTATTGGAATTAGAGAATCAGATTTACAAACGGTAAGCATTACTCCAAGTTCGAGTACAGTTTGTCCGGGTGGAAATATAACGTATACAGTAGTTGTAAAGAATAATGGTCCTGATAACGTAACAGGAGCAGCGTTTAGATTGGCATATCCAACTGATTTAACAAATGTTTCCATATCAGGCACAGTTACTACAGGTACAGGAAGTGTAGTATCAACTAGTACATCCACAGCACAGCAAGCAAATGCAGTGTTGAATATGAATAATGGTGCAATTATAACCATGACAGTTTCGGGTACGATTGCAAGTAACCCAGCAGGAAGTAGCATGGCAGTAACTGCTAGTATGATGAGACCTGCGGATGTTACGGACCCAGATGCTATTAATCCTGATGCAGCACCGCCTACAGACCCTCAAGCGGAGTGTGATGCAGTAACTATTGGTTGTAATAATATTTTAACAAGCACTATTACAGTTGGTGCTTCCAACGTAATTACAGCGCCGGTTACAGCATCTTGTGGTACAAGTTTTAATGCTGGTGCATTTACTTCTACTGCTATTTCAGGAGCTGCATATTATTGGGAGATTTCGAATGATGGAATTACATGGTCGGCAGCAGGATCAACAGCACAGAATTACAATCCTCCGTCGCAAACTTCAACAAAATTTTATAGAAGAAGAGTTACTATATCAGGCTGTGCATCTCCATTTTTCAGTAATGTTGTTGCAATTTATATTAATACAGCACCAACGTTTACTAGTCAACCTACTTACACTGGTTTAACAAATTCATGTGGACCTTATGATCCACCTATGATAACGGGACCAGTAATGGGAGGTGGTAATGGCATATATACGTACCAATGGCAAATGTCTACGGATGGAGGATCTAATTATAGTAATTTATCTGGAGCTACAAGTAAAGATTACGATCCTGTATATTTTGCAACAGGTACAAGGCTATTTAGATGTCAGGTTATTTCAGGAGCATGTGCAGCAGTATCTAGTAACGCAATAACTATTACGGTTTCAGCATCAATCACTAATGAAATTGCTGCACCAAGTGTAGTTTATTTCTGTGAAAGTGGAAATCCGGGAATACTTACTAACGTACAAAATTCAGGTTCGCCTTCGTATCAATGGGAAGTATCTACCAATGGAATTACATATTCGAATGCGAGTGGTACATCAACAAGTTCTACATACGACCCTGCAAACATTACTACACCGGGTATTTATTATTACAGAAGAAAAAATACTTCAGGAGGTTGTGTACTATTCAGTAATGTTGTAGAAATTAGAATTTTCCCTGCTATTTCAAATAGCATTACATCTACTGGTCCTATTACATATTGCGGATCAGGGAATCCATCTGCATTTACAGGAGCACCAACTGGTGGTAGTGAAGTTTACTTTGTGAATTGGCAAGCTTCTACCACAAGTAGCACAACGGGTTTTGTTGATATTGATGGAGCCAATGCAATCGATTATGATGCGGGTGTGCTAACCCAAACAACTTACTTTAGACGAATTGTAAATACATCTTTCAATTGTACACAATCAATTAGTAATGTAATTACAGTTTCGGTTACACCGAATGCTACAGCATCTGATATTACTGCAAACAATGCTACTATTTGTGCGAATACCTCAACCAGTATTACGGCAAGTTCAACAGGAATAACATCACCAGTATATAAATGGTATAGTAATGCAACACTCACAAATTTATTATTTACAGGTGCAACTTATACTACTCCAACTTTAACTGCTACTACTACTTATTATGTTACTCTAACAGGCACTGAAAGATGCGAGAACATTGCAAACACAGGAAAAGCAGTTACGTTAACAGTTACACCAAGAGCTATTGCATCAGAAATTACAGCATCAAATGCAACGATTTGTGCAAGCACTACTACGACTATAACTGCAACTACAGCAATAGCATCCCCAATATTCAAGTGGTACAGCGATGCAGCTTTGACAACCTTATTATTTACGGGAGCAAGTTATACAACACCATCACTAACTAGCACTACAACCTATTACGTAAGTGTAAGCGGAACTGGTAAATGTGAGAACTTAACGAATACAGGTAAAGCAGTAACAGTAACAGTTACACCAAGAGCAGTTGCTTCAGATATTACTGCATCGAATGCAACAATTTGTGCAAGCACTACTACGACTATAACTGCAACTACAGCAATAGCATCACCAATATTTAAATGGTACAGTGATGCAGCCTTAACAACCTTATTATTTACAGGAGCAAGTTATACAACACCATCACTAACGTCTACAACTACCTATTACGTAAGTGTAAGTGGAACTGGAAAATGTGAGAACTTAACAAATACAGGAAAAGCAGTTACAGTAACAGTTACACCGAGAGCAGTTGCAACAGATATTACTGCAGCGAACGCAACGATTTGTGCAAGCACTACTACGACTATAACAGCAACTACAGCAATAGCATCCCCAATATTTAAATGGTACAGCGATGCAGCCTTAACAACCTTATTATTTACAGGAGCAAGTTTTACAACACCATCATTAACATCAACTACAACTTATTATGTAAGTGTAAGCGGAACTGGTAAATGTGAGAACTTAACAAACACTGGTAAAGCAGTTACGGTAACAGTAACACCGAGAGCGGTTGCATCAGATATTACCTCAAACGGAACTACTATTTGTGCAAACACGACTGCTAGTTTATCAGCTACTTCAACAGGAATAACATCTGCAGTATACAAATGGTACAGCGATGCAGCACTTACAACTTTAGTAAATACAGGAGCAACGTTTACGACTCCATCACTTACAGCAACTACTACTTATTATGTAACGGTTAACGGCACAGAGAAATGTGAGAACTTAACGAACACAGGTAAAGCAGTTACAGTAACAGTTACACCTAGAGCAATTGCAACAGATATTACTGCAGCGAACGCAACGATTTGTGCAAGCACTACTACTACTATAACAGCAACTACAGCAATAGCATCCCCAATATTCAAATGGTACAGTGATGCAGCGTTGACAACCTTATTATTTACAGGAGCAAGTTATACAACACCATCATTAACGTCTACAACTACCTATTACGTAAGTGTAAGCGGAACTGGTAAATGTGAGAACTTAACAAATACAGGAAAAGCAGTTACAATTACAGTTACACCAAGAGCAATTGCAACAGATATTACTTCAAACGGAACAACGATTTGTGCAAACACGACTGCTAGTTTATCAGCTACTTCAACAGGAATAACCTCTGCAGTATACAAATGGTACAGCGATGCAGCCCTTACAACTTTAGTAAATACAGGAGCAACGTTTACTACTCCAAGTTTAACCGCAACTAC
>CALRTZ010000024.1:0-45928 GCA_943371235.1 Sphingobacterium thalpophilum
ACACGAGAAATTAACATCTGCAGATGTTAATGTGTACAGCATGATTGATACTATTAAAAGCATACCACGTGTTAAAACGGGTGTAAACTTATTTTATACTTTCGTTTCCGGGCATTACACTTGGAACAAAGTAGACATTGGACCTTACCTAAATATTTTAACTTTTAACAACATCGAAGGATATAAGTTACGTCTAGGTGGGAGAACCAATATACAATTTAGCAACCAATACATATTTAGAGGGTACATTGCCTATGGCTTCCGCGATCAACGCTTTAAATACAACATACAAGCCGAGAAAATTATATCTAGAGATTTATGGACTAAAGTAGGGGTGCAACGCAGAGAAGATATAGACCAAGTAGGGGTAACGTTTAGGTATGATGACAGTCCGATATTTGGCGACGATCAAAGCTCTTTGTATGCAACTACTTCGCAAATTACACGATTTGCATTGTTTAACAGAAAAACAGAAACCCGATTTTGGATTGAGCGAGAATTAAAAAAAGGAATTACCACACGCATTACCTTACAAAATATAGGTTATGAACACTTCTTCGCTAGCACACTTGATTCAATTAACAATTTAGGGCTTTTACAAGAAGATTACACCACCTCAGAAGCAGTAATAGAAACTCGCTTCGCTTGGAATGAATTGCAAGTGTTAGATAATAATAGAAGATATGTAGTGAGTGCGCCACGCATACCAGTAGTAACGCTACAATATGTAAAGGGGATAAAAAATGTGTTTAATTCTGATTTGAATTACAGTAGGTTCAACGTTAAAATTAACCACCGAATGCGCTTAGGTTTCCTTGGGTACTCAAGGTATATTGTAAATGCAGGTAAGGTGTTTTCGAATGCGCCGTTTACCTTATTACAAGTACATAGAGGTAATCAAACACCTTTTTTCGCTTATGCCACCTTCAATTTAATGAATTATAATGAGTTCATTAGTGACGAGTACGTATCATTGGATTATGTGCATCATTTCGAAGGTTTGTTTTTTAACAGGATCCCTTTAATTAGGCAATTAAAATGGAGAGAGCTGGTTTCATTAAGAGCAGTATATGGCACATTAACACCCAAAAATCAATCAACCGTAATTTCTAGTTCGTATAGTACTTTAACTAACAAACCATACGTTGAAGCAGGTTTTGGCATAACCAGTATTTTCAGAATTCTGAGAGTCGACTTTGTGTATAGATTGAGTTATACTGATGATACATACAAACAACAATACGAGCAATTACAAAGAAATAACGGAGTGACCAATCCATATACCATCGACAGATTTGGGGTTAAGTTCTCTGCACAGTTCAACTTTTAGCGTAATTTTTGGGCTCGGTCGAGCAATTTCGTACCTTTGGTGCTTTATATGAAAAAAGTAGCTTTTTATACACTTGGTTGCAAGTTAAATTATTCTGAAACATCGTCTATTGGCCGTTTATTTATAGATAATGGCTATGAGAAAGTAGATTTTCATGAAAAAGCAGACATCTATGTTATAAATACGTGCTCTGTTACCGACCATGCTGATAAAAAATGCAGAAAGGTGGTGAAAGAAGCCTTGAAACATTCTCCCGAAGCATACATTGCTATCATAGGCTGTTATGCACAATTAAAACCACAAGAAATTTCAGAAATACCAGGAGTAGATATTGTTTTGGGGGCATCGGAGAAATTTCAACTGATGGATTACATTGGTGAGCTACAAAAATCGGAAGGCAAAGCAAAAGTATTTCAAAAAACCATTGATGAAGTAGACACCTTTGTTTCTAGTTTTTCTTATGGCGATAGAACCAGAACTTTTTTAAAAGTACAAGACGGTTGCGATTACTCATGTACGTTTTGCACCATCCCATTAGCAAGAGGAGCAAGCAGGAGCGATACCATTGAAAACGTAGTGGACAATGCAAAACAAATAGCTTTAACAGGTACAAAAGAAATTGTGTTAACAGGCGTTAACATTGGTGATTTTGGCGATAAAGGAAAATATAATTTCTTCGATTTGGTAAAAGCATTAGACGAAGTAGATGGAATTGATCGATTTAGAATTTCGTCTATTGAGCCCAATTTGTTAAGCGACGAAATTATTGAATTTGTAGCACAGTCGAAGCGATTTGTACCACACTTCCACATACCTTTACAATCTGGCTCCAATAAAATTTTAGCATTGATGCGCCGAAGGTATAAGCGAGAATTATATGCTGATAGAGTGGCAAAAATAAAAACGTTAATGCCAGATGCGTGTATTGGAGTGGATGTAATTGTAGGGTTCCCAGGCGAAACAAGAGAAGACTTTATTGAAACCTATAATTTTATTAATGAGTTAGATATTTCGTATTTACACGTGTTCACTTATTCAGAAAGAGAAAATACAGTAGCGATAGAGATGGAAGGCAGCGTACCTGGATCTTCACGTGCAGAACGAAATAAAATGTTGACTATCTTATCAGAAAAAAAACGCCGTAGTTTTTACGAAACACAATTAGGCAAAGAAGGTGTCGTTTTATTTGAGGCTGATAGTAAAGAGGGTTATATGCATTGTTTCACCAGAAATTATGTGAAAGTAAAAGCCAAATACGATCCAATTTTAGTAAACGAATTAAAAGAAATTAAACTTGTTAGCATTGCCACCGACGGCGACGTTGAGATAACTGAATCAATTGTCTTTAGTCATTAGTAGTTAGTAATTAGAAAGCACCAATAATTCACAATTCACAATTCACAATTCACAATTCAAAATGTATCCAACCCTATCCGATTTACTCCGCGACCTTCTTGGAATAAACATTCCGCTACCTATACAAATGTTTGGGTTTATGGTTGCTATTTCATTTATAGTAGGGCATTACGTGATAACGGCAGAACTGAAACGAAGAAAAGAATTAGGCTATTTTAGTCCGATAAAAAGAATTGAAATTACTGGCTTACCAGCTACAAGAAACGAAATTATAAGCAACGCATTTATTGGATTTTTACTTGGTTTTAAATTAGTTCACATTGCGTTTAACTATACTTTGTTTACTCAAGATCCACCATCAATGGTGTTATCTATGCAAGGTAATTTTTTCGCAGGTATAATTGCTGCTATAGCCTTAGGATATTATTCATACTACGAGAAAGAAAAAACAAAATTAGAAAAGCCAATTAAAAAAGAATTGACTTTGTACCCGCATGATTTAATGGGAACCATTATCGTTATTGCAGCGGTATCCGGATTGTTGGGAGCAAAACTATTTCATAATCTAGAGAACTTCGATTACTTTTTACAAAACCCTATTGATGCCTTACTTTCTTTTTCTGGACTCACATTTTACGGTGGTTTAATTGTTGCTTCCATCGCTTTGTATTATTACACAAAGAAAAATAACATCCCATTTGTTCATTTTATAGATTCAACAGCGCCAGGTTTAATACTCGGATATGCAATTGGAAGAGTAGGCTGTCAGTTATCTGGCGATGGCGATTGGGGAATTGTGAACACACTTGCAAAACCTGAAGTTTTATCGTTTTTACCAGACTGGGCATGGGCTTACAAATACCCACATAATGTTTTAGGCGAAGGCGTGCAAATAGCAGGTTGCGTTGGTAAACATTGTGCAGAATTACCTCAAGCAGTATTTCCAACACCTTTGTACGAATCTATTATGGGTTTTGCCATTTTTGGCTTTTTATGGTCAATACGTAAACGAGTGTTGATACCTGGAATGATATTCTCTATTTATTTATTTTTAAATGGATTGGAGCGTTTTCTTATAGAAAAAATTAGAGTAAACTCGTTATATCATGTATCAGGATTTTCGTTTACACAAGCTGAATTAATATCAACAATTTTGATGATATTAGGATTAGTGGGGATGTACATATCATTCAAAAAAGCGCGTAAATAATGGAACTTAAAGAAGAGAAGCCCGTTCACATAAAACACCGTAAGCACATTCGTAGTCGATTAAAATCGGCCTCTAAAAATGCTATGCAATTAAAAGGTGTACGTTATGTATTATCGGGTGGTATTGCAACAGGGGTAGATGTGTTCGCTTTTTTTGTGATGATAAATTACGTATTACACAAAACAGATTTAGTGTTTTACCACATACACATTAGTTCACATATTGCATCACTTTGTGTGTCTTTTACTCTAGGTTTAATTACGAATTTCCTCATTACCAAATATTTTGTATTTAGTGATTCTAACATACGGGGTCGCGAGCAATTTGTACGGTATATTTTAGTGGCTACTATTACTTTTGTAGGCAATTATTTCATGATGAAATTATTGGTAGAAGTATTTAATGTTTGGCCAACATTTGCAAGGTTAATTGCAGTAGGAACCATAGCAGTATTAAGTTTCAGACTACATAAAGTTTTCACTTTCAAAATAAAATTACCACAATGAAAAATTATTTAAGCATCGCATTACAAGTAGAAAAATTATGTAAAGAAACAGGTGCTTATATTTTACAACAAGCCAAAGAATTTGAGAGTGGTAAAATAGAATACAAAGGGAAAAACGACTTGGTTTCTTATGTTGATAAAACTGCCGAAACCCTATTGGTAAAAGGACTTTCGGAGATATTACCAGAGGCTGGTTTTCTAACTGAAGAACAAACCATTAAAACAGATCAGAAAGAATATACCTGGATCATCGACCCTCTAGATGGTACTACAAATTTCATACACGGCTTACCCATTTTTGCAATTAGTATAGGGCTAGAGTATCAACAAAAAATTGTAGTGGGTATTGTATACGAAATAAATAAGGACGAAATGTTTAGAGCCTCTAAAAATGATGGAGCTTTTTTAAACGGCAATAAAATTAGTTGCACTCAAACAGAAAATATAAACGATACTTTATTAGCAACTGGTTTTCCTTATTATAATTTCGATTTATTACCAAATTACATCAATTTATTTTCTGCATTAATGAAAGAAACGCACGGATTACGCAGGCTGGGAAGTGCAGCGGTTGATCTTGCTTATGTTGCCTGTGGTAGGTTCGATGGTTATTTCGAATACAACTTAAATGCTTGGGATGTAGCAGGTGGAGCCCTATTAGTAGAAGAAGCAGGAGGGCAGTGCATCGATTTTAAAGGTGGCGATGATTTTATACATGGCCGTTCTATTATTGTAGGCAACGAACAAGTTTGCCAAGCTATTTTAGCCGAAGCAAAAAAGCACGGTTTTTAACCAGAAATATTATTTTAATGGACAATTCTAAATTTTCAAAATACCATATTTTCATCATTGCCATTTTAACCATTACCGTATTTACGGTAGTGTTAGATTTTATGGTTCTCTCGCCATTAGGTGCGCAATTATTGCGTTTGCTAAACATTAGTACGGGGCAATTTGGATTGGTGGTTTCCGTGTACGCATTAAGTGCCGGAGCATCTGGTTTGTTGGCTGCAGGCTTTGCAGATAAGTACGATCGTAAAAAATTATTACTCTTTTTTTATGCAGGTTTTATAATAGGAACTCTAATGTGTGGTTTCGCCAATACCTATAATTTATTATTAGTAGCCAGAATTATTACCGGTATTTTTGGAGGAGTAATTTCTTCCATATCATTTGCTATTATCACCGATTTATTCCCAATTGAAAAACGTGGTAGGGTAATGGGTTTTGTACAACTGTCGTTTGCAGTTAGTCAGGTAATAGGCATACCTGTTGGCTTGTATTTAGCACATTTGTATGATTGGCATACACCATTTATAGCAATCGTAATGCTAAGTGTGGTAGTGTTTTTTGCCATTTGGAAATGGATGCAACCTATTAATAAACACATTGGTTTATATAAAGATAAAAATGCATTTGTACACTTATACCAAACCATCACCAATAAACAATATTTAAAAGGGTTCAGTGCTACGGCTTTACTCTCTTTAGGAGGTTTTATGTTGATGCCTTTCTCTGCAGCATTTTTGGTTTACAACATAAAAATAACCGAAGCGCAATTGCCGCTAGTGTTTATGTTTACAGGTATTTGTACGATGATTGCTGGCCCACTTATTGGTAAATTTACCGATCAGTTTGGTAAGTATCGCATGTTTACTTTTGGTACCATTGTATCTATTATAATGGTATACATTTATACCAATATGGTAGAGTTACCGATGTACCAAGTCATCATTATCAATTGCATTTTATTTATAGGAATTACTTCTCGAATGATTTCTGGCTCGGCTTTAATGACTGCAGTACCCGAAGCACAAGACCGTGGTGCTTTTATGGGCATCAACTCATCTATACAACAAATTGCAGGAGGTATTGCAAGCTTATTTGCAGGTTTTATTGTAGTACAATCTGCCAATCAAAGTTTACAACATTTTAACTGGCTAGGTTACGTAGTAATTGTTACAATGATCGTTTGTTTATGGATGATGTATGTAGTACACAAATACGTTGCTTCTCGTTAGCACACTAGCATACTACCACACTAGCACACTAAATAAAAAGTGCTTTCAACTCCTTTGCGTCATCTGGTTTCATTTTACCAGCTAATACCAAGCGTAATTGGCGGCGGCGTAATGCTGCATCGTATAACTTTTGTTCATCATCGTTAGATGGTTTTACCAATGGCACCGGTATGGGGCGCCCAGTTTGGTCAACTGCCACAAAGGTGTAAAATGCTTCGTTGCTTTTAGATTTTGATCCCGATGGTATGTTTTCTGCCCATACTTCTAATCGTATTTCCATAGAAGAATTAAAAGAGCGTGTAATGTTGGCAATAATTGTAACTACATCACCTAATTTAATTGGTTCTTTAAACGAAACGTTATCTACAGATGCCGTAACTACAATTCTATTGCAATGCTTTTGAGCCGTTATAGCAGCAGCTATATCCATTAAATGGAGCAAACGCCCTCCCATTAAATTGTTTAATGTATTTGTGTCGTTTGGCAAAACCAATTCGTTCATAATGGTTTGCGATTCTGATGGTGATTTAGATATCATTTTATTTTTATTCTGATGCAAATATAACATCAATAGTGCAGGAATATACTTTTTCAGCACGATAATTGTTATATTGTAGCATCCTTTACACATGAAAAAACTTTGCATCACCTTTGTCCTTCTATTACTCTTTGTTGTGCCAATGCAAGCACAAAAGGTAGGCTTGGTATTGAGCGGAGGTGCAGCCAAAGGCATTGCCCACATTGGTGTGTTAAAGGCTTTAGAGGAAAACAATGTACCTATAGATTACATTACAGGCACTTCCATGGGTGGTTTAGTTGGAGGCATGTATGCCGCAGGTTATTCCCCATCAGAAATGGAATATATAGTGCTCAGTAAAGATTTCCAAGAATGGGTGGGTGGAAATTTTGAAACAGATTATACTTATTACTATCAACGAAAAGCGTTATCGGCTTCCATTATTTCACTTGGTTTGGGCCTCGACTCTGGATTTCAAGCTAAGTTACGCTCTAATTTGATAAATGATATCCCGCTGAATTTTGCCTTGTTAGATTTAACCGCTCAAGCTACCATTAACAGTAACTGGAATTTCGATAGTTTGATGATTCCATATAGATGTATGATTGCCGACGTGTTTTCTCAACAACAAATAGCTATAAAAGATGGAAGTTTAGGAGAAGCCATGCGTGCTACCATGACGGTACCTTATGTGTATCGCCCAATCAGAATTAATGGTAGATATGTATTTGATGGTGGCTTGTATAATAATTTTCCGGTTGATGTAATGGAACGCGATTTTAAACCCGATGTGTTAATTGGTGTAAACGTATCATCCAAAACTTTTAAGGAGTATCCGTTTAAATCTGATGATGAAGTGTTGAGTAAACTCTTCAATTATCTATTACTTTCTAAATCGGATAGTACAACAGTTAAAGAAAATGGAATTTACATACAACCCGATGTTTCAGAAAACAGTGTAGTTGATTTTAAGAACCCCGAATACCTAATGAAATTAGGCTATGAGGCGGCTATGAGTAAAATGCCAGAGATCAAAGCAAAAATAGCCAGAGAACAAACATCGGCACAAAAGAAAAAAATGCGAAGTGCATTTAAAGAACGAAAAGATCCGGTAGTTTTTAATGCTTTGCGATTTACAGGTGTAAACAATAGGCAAAAAGTTTACTTGAGAAGTGTAATAAAACAGGATTTTAATCGCATTAGTTTATACAATGCAAAACAAGGTTATTATTTATTAGTTTCAGACCCAAACTTCCGTACTGTTTTCCCGCGAATTGTAAAAACAACCAAAAATTTATACGACTTCGAGTTGGATGTAAAACCAGAGCGAAATTTGCAAGCAGAGGTAGGGGGGAATATTAGCTCGAGGCCAATAAATGCAGTATATTTTGGGCTCGACTATTCGTATTTAAATGCATATAACTTAACCATTAGTACCGACTTTTATTTAGGTAGATTTTATGAATCGGTTGCCCTTTCTACTCGATTAGATTTTGCCTGGAAACGCCCCATATTTATGTCTACTAATTTTGTGTATAACCACTGGAATTATTTTAAAAGTTCCAATTTAGTGATACTCGAACCTACTATTAATTTTGTCGACCAATCTGATAAACGTTTGGTATTTACAATTGGTACCCCAGCTAAACGCAATGGTAAATACATGTTAAAAGTTGGGGGTTTAAATCACCGTGATTTATTTAGTCAAACCAATGTTTATAAAGAAGGCGATGCCTTAGACCGTAGCACATTTAATGCTTTTAAATACAGTGCAGAGTATGAAAACAATACACTCGACTTAAAACAGTTTGCCACATCAGGGCATAAAATGCGCATTAGTTTGCAATACATTGATGGGGTGGAACGCTATATACCCGGAACAGAATCTATTTTAAACATCCGAAGAAAAGAAATGAGTTGGATTCGGTTTTGTGTAGATTTTGAAAAGTATTACAACGTTACAGAAAAGTATAAACTTGGATGGGTGTATGACATGGTGGTATCAAATCAACCCTTATTTAGTTCCTACCGTTCGAGCATTATAAATGCCACCGCCTTTTACCCAATGTTAGATAGTCGCACCATATTACTCGAAAACTATCGAGCTTTTTCATATGCGGCCACTGGTATCAAAAATGTATTCATTATAAATCGTAGTTTCCAAACTAGGTTAGAAATGTACTATTTCCAACCTTATCAAAAAATTATAAATTCAAGCACACAAAAAGCTGAACTCGGCAAAGCCTTAAACCACCGTTACCTTACAGGCATTGCATCTATAGTTTACAAAAGCCCAGTGGGACCAATAAGTTTTAATGCTTCGTATTATGACGAACCTAAAAACAAATGGTTCTTTTTATTTAACATGGGGTATTTGATTTTTCAGAGGAAAGCTTTGGAGTAGTTTTTTTAGCTCACAAAGTGCAGTAAGTACTCACAAAGGTTAAGAATGTTTTTCTTTGTGTTACATAGTTTGCACTTAGTGTACTTTGTGACCTATTGCTTTAATCTACAAAAATCAAGGAACTCGCTACTGCCTTCTCCGCAAAACCAACCTTCGTAGCTGCCCAGATCCCTCTAAACAAACTAGAATTTCTGTAATGGTTTAAGTCTTCTTCGGAGTTCCAATGGCTATAAGTATAGTAAATATTCTCTGCATGTAAATCGCGAAGTAATTGCATTTGTATACAACCAGGGTACGTTCTTATTTTCTCGGCATTTGCATGAAATACTTCTAAAAAAGTTTCTACTTTTTCTGGTACAAATGTCATTTTTACAATTCGTGTAATCATAAGAAATTTATAATGATGGCTTCACCGGTATGCAAACCTAGCAAACTAGCTGCTTCCCCTTTGTTTATGGCAATCTCCAAGTATCCTGTAATTCCGTACAAGCATAGTTTTTCGCCTTCGGAAACATCAGAATATTGAGTATGTATTACATCAAGCGTTTCACTTCTTTTAAATAAGAGACTAAACTTTCTACCCGCGCGTGCTTTTTCAAAAATCTCACGCGTTATATTTGTTACGGCATTTTTAAACGAATCAACATAAATTACACTTCCTCTAATCTGATCTTTGTTTATTACCGGTTGTATAATGGTACGAACATTTAAATGATTTATTTTTCGTCCTAAAAATTCCATCGATCCACCTTTAGCTAAATGCACAGCCGATTTTACTAGAATGTCTTTTATCGGAAAATGTTTATAATCATCTAAAATCCTCAAATTAATTTTTACAATTTTTTCAATGTCTGCCTCATTCAAAAACAGAGAAAAAATCCCATTATCGGGCCCAATAAAATAATGACCTTTTGCTTTTACCGCTACAAAACGTGCATCTGCCTGGTACGAATTATCAACACTAACCAAATGAACTGTGCCCTCTGGGAAGTAATGGTAAGCGTTTCCTAAGATGAAAGCTGCTTGTGTAATGTTAAATGAAGGGATTTGATGGGTAATATCTACAATCTTAGTCTCTGGCAAATTGCTTAATATGAAGCCCTTAACAGCAGCAAGGTAAAAATCCTTGATACCTAAGTCTGTTGTTAGGGTTATTATTGGCATATGTTGGTAAAGAGTTAATAAGATTGCCCCAAAAATAATTATTTTAGCAATAAGAGTTTTGTTTTTTTTATTTAGCCATAATTTCACTTGAACGAACGCACTATTACACTCGAAAATGTTAATCCGCCAGAATTTTGGGGATTTGAGAATGAGCAATTAAATGTTTTGAAAAAAGCATTTCCTAAACTTAGGTTAGTTGCACGTGGAAACGAATTAAAAGCAATAGGCGACGAGGAGATGCTCGACCTCTTGCAAAAGAAAATGGATAAAGCCATTGAGCATTTCGAAAAGTATCATCAACTTAAAGAAGACGAATTAAAATCGATACTCGGAAGTGTAACCACAGATAACGAGCCAAAGCATGTACATGTATCGTCAACTGGTTTAGATTCGGAACCTTTAGTGTTTGGCCCTAACGGCATTGTGGTAAAAGCAAGAACTGCCAACCAAAAGAAAATGGTTAAGTCATGCGAGAAAAACGACATTATGTTTGCCATTGGCCCAGCAGGTACTGGTAAAACTTATACCGCAGTAGCACTTGCCGTAAAAGCCTTGAAAAATAAGGAAGTGAAGCGTATCATACTTACTCGCCCAGCAGTAGAAGCAGGGGAGAATTTAGGATTTTTGCCAGGCGATTTAAAAGAAAAAATTGATCCGTATTTACGCCCTTTGTATGACGCCTTGGATGATATGATTCCGGCAGATAAACTAAAATTATACTTAGAAAATAGAACCATTGAAATTGCTCCATTGGCTTTTATGCGTGGCCGTACTCTTGATAATGCCTTCGTGATTTTAGATGAAGCACAAAACGCAACCGATATGCAGTTGAAAATGTTTTTAACTCGTATGGGGCCCACTGCAAAATTTATTTTAACTGGTGATGTAACTCAAATAGATTTACCAAAGAAAAGTATGTCGGGTTTGTTCAATGCACTCAATATTTTAAAGGAAATACAAGGCATCGACATTATTCACTTAACCGGTGAAGATGTGGTGCGACATAAATTAGTGAAAAGAATTTTGGAAGCTTACGGCGATATTCAGTAATTCGCAGAAAAATTTCAATCATCAATACAAACAATAAAATGTCTCATTCTAAAACGGCAACCTTCCATTTCCCAATGCAGTTGGGCTTTTACAGTGGTAAAGTGCGCGATGTATACAACATCAACAATAAATATTTAGTAATGCATGCAAGCGATCGTATTTCTGCGTTCGATGTAATTTTACCGAGGCCCATACCATATAAAGGCCAAGTACTAAACCAAATTGCTGCACATTTTTTAGAAGCAACCAAAGAGATTGTTCCTAATTGGGTGTTGAGTGTACCTGATCCTTGTGTTACCATCGGTATTCGTTGCGAAACTTATCCAGTAGAAATGGTTGTGAGAGGATACTTAGCAGGTCATGCTGCCAGAGAGTATAAAGCCGGACGTAAAACCATTTGTGGCGTTACCTTGCCCGATGGACTAAATGAAAACGATAAGCTGCCACATCCTATTATTACACCTACCACCAAAGCGCATGAAGGGCATGATGAGGATATTAGCAGAGAGGACATTATTGCGAAAGGATTAGTAAGCGAATCAGAATACAAACAATTAGAAGAATACACACTTGCATTGTATAAAAAAGGGCAGGAGATGGCTGCAGAAAAAGGATTGATTTTGGTGGATACCAAATACGAGTTTGGCAAAGCCGATGGTAAAATTATTTTAATTGATGAAATCCATACACCCGATTCATCTCGTTATTTCTATGCAGATGGGTATGAAGAACGACAACAAAATAAGCAAGAGCAAAAGCAATTATCAAAAGAATTTGTTCGCCAATGGCTCATAGAAAATGGTTTCCAAGGCAAAGAGGGGCAAGTAGTTCCTGAAATGACTGATGTAAAAATTGCAGAAATATCTGAACGATACATAGAACTTTTTGAGAAAATTACCGGAATGAATTTCGAGAAAATTCCATTAGAAAACACCAACGAACGAATTGAAAAAAATGTAAATAATGCTTTAGCTACCTTATTAAGCTAAATTTTTATAAATTAGTGCTATGAAATTTGAACTAGACAAACACGAAAAATACGTTTTAATAAAACCACTTGATGTTGAAGAGTTAAACTCAGAAACAGCTCCTAAATTGAAATCGGAAATTTTGTTGATACATACTGAAGGTATTTACAACATTATTTTAGACCTCAGCAATGTGCATACCATAGATGAGTCGGGTGCTACTGCTTTGTTGTCTGCCAACCGTTTGTGTAGAAATTACCAAGGTACATTCGTGCTTACAGGTGTGCATTCAGAAATTCAACAATTACTTGGCTTATCAACCACCGAAAATTATTTCAACATTGTTCCAACGATTACAGAAGCAATAGACTTGGTGTTTATGGAAGAAATTGAAAGAGATTTGCGTAAGGAGTTGGGCGACGAAGAAGTATAATAAAACCCAATACATAAATGAGCAAATTTGAGATTATTGTTTTAGGAAGTAGTTCTGCAACTCCAGCCTACAGCAGAAATCCGAGTGCTCAACTTTTAAACATAAACGATAAGTTTTATTTAATTGATTGCGGTGAAGCCACCCAAAATCAACTAAATAAATTCAAACTAAAATCGTCGCGTATCGATTATATTTTCATATCGCACTTACATGGCGACCATTACTTGGGTCTTGTAGGTCTGTTATCAACCATGCATTTAAACGGGCGTAGCAAAGAGTTAATGCTGTTTGGCCCACCAGATTTAAAAAACATCATCGATCTGCAATTAAAAGTATCGGAAACACAATTGCGTTACGAATTAATATTTCATGCAACCCATACCGAATATTCCGAACTCATTTTCGAAAATGCAGACATCAGTGTAGAAACCATAATGCTGAACCATCGCATTCCAACAACAGGCTTCATCATCAAAGAAAAACTACGCAAGCGTAAAATCAATACCGAGAAAATGGAGGAGTACGATATTCCATTGGAATATATTCCACTTCTCAAAAACGGCATCGATTATTCAGATAAACATGGCAACACTATTGCGAATGCAGAGCTAACATTCGATCCGCCGAAACCAAAATCCTTTGCCTATTGCTCAGATACATTGTACAACGAAAACTTTTTAGAGCAAATAGAAGGAGTTGATTTTTTATACCACGAAGCAACCTTCTTGCACGAACTGCTAGATCGCGCCGTGGAAACCTTTCATACCACCGCCAAACAAGCAGGTATTATTGCTAAAAAAGCAAACGTTAAAAAACTAATGATCGGACATTTTTCTGCACGTTACAAAGAGCTAGAACCCTTGTTAATCGAAGCTAAAACTGAATTTGAGAATACAGTGTTAGCCATAGAAGGAGAGCATTATACCGTTTAATTTTTTTTTATTTGAATAATTTTTAGTGGCAGGACTTAAGTCGTGCCACCACTTAAGTCGTGCCACCAAAAATCAAGCACCAAAAATACTTTATGAAAATTCGCAAAATAAAATACTTGACAAATTATTTCTCAATAAAACCAAGCATTTCGGGTCTTTAATTTTATAACTATTTTCTCAAATCGACCATAAAAAAAGCCTCCTAAGTGCAATACTCAGGAGGCTTTTAAATTTGTTATCTAATTTGTATTAGTCTTTTTTCTTACGAATAAAGTCTACTACAATTGGAGTTGCTACGAATAATGATGAGTATGTTCCGAAGATTACCCCGATTAACATCGCGAATGAGAATCCTCTTAATATTTCACCACCGAAAATAAACAAGATAATAAGTACGAACATGGTGGTTAAACCTGTAACCATGGTTCTGCTTAAGGTACTATTTAAGGCATTGTTAATTACCGGTGCTAAACCTTCGTTCTTAGTATGGTGTAAGTTCATGTACTCACGCACACGGTCAAATACTACTACTGTATCGTTCATAGAGTAACCCATTACGGTTAATACCGCTGCAATAAATTGCTGATCGATGTCTAACGAGAATGGTAATATACCGTTGAATATAGAGAACAGTGATAATAAGATTAACACGTCGTGTAACAATGCAACCATAGCTCCCATACCAAATTGCCATTTCTTAAATCTGATGTAGATATAAATAAACACGGCTGCTAATGATAATAAGATTGCCCAAACGGCAGATTCTTTAATATCATTCGCAATGGTAGGACCTACTTTTTGTTGCGATAAAATTTGGCCTTTGTTGTTTTGTATTTTTGATAAGCCAGCCATTAATTTGCCTTCTACCAATTTCTCTGCTTCATCACCACCTTTATCAATTAAATAACTGGTTGTAATTTTTACTTGGTTACCAGAACCAAATGTTTTTACTTCTGGTGCTCCACCAAATTCTGCTGTTAATGCTTCTCTAACCTCTGTAGTTGATACGCTTTGTTCAAAACGTATAACATATGTACGGCCACCTGTAAAGTCTACACCGAAGCTTAAACCTCTTACAAATAGTGAAACTATACCTGCAACTATAATGAAGGTAGATATAGCATAAAATATTTTTCTACGACTCAAGAAATCAAAGTCAGCGTTTTTGAAGAATCCTTGTGTGAATTTATTAGAGAATGAAACCACTTTATCTTTTGCAATTTGTCCTTCAAAAATAATTCTCGAAATAAAGATTGCTGCGAATAATGATGTTACGATACCAATAACCAATGTAGTTGCGAAACCTAAAATCGGTCCAGAACCAAATGTGTAAAGGATGATACCTGTAATTAAGGTTACTACGTTAGCATCAATAATAGATGAGTAAGCATTTCTATAACCATCGGCAATAGCCAAACGGAATGATTTGCCTGTTTCCAGTTCCTCTCGAATACGTTCGTATATTAATACGTTCGCATCTACCGACATACCAATGGTTAGTACGATACCTGCGATACCTGGTAAGGTTAATACTGCACCTAATGATGCGAGTATACCCATAATAAAAAATACGTTGATGAATAAAGCTAAATCGGCAATTAAACCAGCCTTGTTGTAATACAGTGCCATAAAAATTAACACTACAATTAAACCAACAACTGAAGATATTAAACCTGCATTAATTGCTTCTTGTCCTAAAGATGGACCCACAATTGCTTCTTCTACGATACGTGCTGGAGCAGGTAACTTACCTGCTTTTAATACGTTCGCTAAATCTTTTGTTTCGTTTACCGTAAAGCTTCCAGAGATGTTAGAAACACCACCCGAGATTTCGTTTTGTACTGTAGGAGCAGAGTACACATAGTTATCTAATACAATAGCAATAGATTTCTTGTTGTTTTTATCTGCCGCCGCTTCTGCAGTCATTCTTCTCCAAACTTTAGCTCCATCAGTGTTCATTGCCATGATTACTTCTGGATTTCCTTTTTGGTCGATGTCTGCACGAGCATCTGCAATTACTTCACCACCTAGAGGTGCTTTACCATCTCTTGAGTTAGCTTTTATTGCATATAATTCGAATACGTTATTAGCATTGATAGATTTTACACCCCATAAAAAGCGCATATCCGATGGGAAATTTGCTCTTACTTCTGGCATTGTTAAATAAGCGTTTACTTTAGCTGTATCTCTCAACAATGCGTAACCAACTACTGGGCCTTCTGCCACAATTTGTTGGCCTTGTTCATTCTGACCAATGTTCGGGTTTAATACCGCGAATAAAGGATTGTCTTTTGCGAAGTTTGCAAATGATTTAGAGGTATCAGTACTACCAGTATCTTTCTTTACATTTTTCAATAAAGCTAAATCATCTGTTTTAGCAGCTGTATCTGTAGTTGCAACGCTTGCTTTGCTAGAATCCGATGCTAACATTGGAGTTCCAGTAATTGCCATCTTTTCTTTTAAAGATGAATTTGCTTTGTCCAATAAGTTTATTACTTCATTGTTAGCATATACATCCCAAAATTCTAATTGAGCAGAACCTTGTAATAATTTACGTACACGGTCTGGATCTGTTACACCAGGTAATTCAATTAATACACGGTTACTACCTTGTTGTAATTGTATGTTTGGTTGTGTTACTCCGAACTTATCAATACGAGTTCTTAAAATATTAAACGAACGATCAATAGCACCTTGTGCTTCTTCTTTTAATACTTTAACAATGTCTTCGTCAGATGAGTTGTAAGTAATTCTTGGTGAGTTCTCTTTTGTAGCAAAAATAGAAGCTAGCTTTACATTAGGGCTTAATTTCTTAAATTCTGTTGTAAACAAGTCAACAAAGTTACCATCACTTTTAGTACTCTTAGCTTCTGCAATACGTATTGCTTTGTTAAAAGTAGTATCGGTATTGTTGTTAGCCATCGAACGAACTAAATCACTTAATGAAATTTCAAGTGTTACGTTCATCCCGCCTTTTAAGTCCAAACCTAAATTCAATTGCAATTGCTTACACTCTTGGTAAGTAAATTTTGCAACCCCTAAATTGTAAACAACTTCGGTTTCCATCGAATCCAAGTAAGCTCTCTCTAGCTTTACATCGCCTGCGGCATATTCCTTTGCATCACTTTCCACATTGTTGGCCACAAACGTGAAAGATAGTGAGTACAAACATGCAATCGATAACGCGATTGCAAAAAACCTAATAGCACCTTTTCCCTGCATAAATTTGTTTAATTAAGTATTCTTCTGTTTTATTGATGTTTATTATATCGTCATTTTTGACAAGATTGCAAATCTAACTAAATTTTTAAATTATAAAAGAGGCATTTGGGCTCTAATTATTAGCAATTGCTAATGCCCTCATACTCTTTGTATTCAATTGCAAACAATTCTTAAATCTTTTGTCGTAAATAGTTCGAAAGGATGTTTATTTCATTCGTAATATCATCATTATTATGTATTACAAACTCACAATTGGGTTTATATGGCAGTAAATACGCATCATAGGCTGGCATTACATGGTTATACCATTGGTACAAAATCATGTCTTCGGTATAGCCACGTTCCACTTGGTCGCGCATGAGTCGGCGGTTTAGTTTTATATCATGGTCGGCATCTACAAACACCTTATAATCAAACAAATCAAACAATTCTTTGTAATGGAAAATAAATAAACCCTCAATTACAATTATCGGAGCGGGTTTAATGCATAAAATTTCGGGCTCGTCTTTTGGTACGTTAAAGGTATATTCTTGTTTTTTAATGGTTTTTCCTTCCAATAAACTTACAATGTCTTGGTATAAATTTTCACGCTCAATACCTTCGGGTAAATCAAAGTTAATCTGCCCATTTTCATCCACCAATTGGGTATGCATGGGTTTATAATAATGGTCTTGTGAGATCAGGCATATTTCCGACTCCTCAAAATGGTTCATTAAGGAGTTCAGGAGAAACGTCTTACCAGAAGCGCTTCCTCCTGCAATACCAACTAAATAAGGCTTCTGCATTTACTCTTTAGGGATCGAATAGTTTAAGTTCACTCTAAATTTCTGGTCAATTACTCCCAGCATATTTACTGCGGCTTTAGAAATTACGATTACCGTATTTTCATTATCGCCAGTTTCGGGTAAAGCGCCAATTACTTTAACGTATACACTTTTGTTGTTCATTAAATTAGTTACGCGTATAATCGTGCCAATGGCTGCTGTTTTATGTAAGGCTATGCTTTTTTTACCGTTAATGTTTTTATCGTTTATCCAACCGGCAATGCCTGTTTCGTTTACATCTACAGTATTTAATTGTTTATTATTCTGAGTACTCACCTTCACATTGGCCGTGCCTTTCGTTACTTCTACTTTTACGTTTTTCTCTTCTTCCTCGGTAGGTTCAATAATGTCTGGGTTCTCTATAATTCGGCCTTGTTTAGGCACTTTTAGCTTTTGGTTATAACTTAATGAGTTAGAGCTTAAGTTATTTATGTCTTTAAGTTCAGTAACAGAAATGCCGTACTTAATGGCAATTTTATATAAGGTTTCTCCTTTTTTAACTACGTGTGTAGCGTATTGGTCGAGCTTTAGTTTAGGGTTTTGTACAATAGGTTCTGTTTTGGCTTTTTCTGTTTTTGTTGCAGCAGGGTTCGTTGCGCTTACTTTTACATCTTTTGCGGGTACTTTAAGTACTTGACCCAATTCAAGTATAGTAGTGTTAAGGTTATTAGCTTGTTGTATTTGGGTGGCAGTGCTGCCGTAAATACGAGCTATACCATACAGTCCTTCACCTTTTTCTACACGGTGTAAAATGTATTTTTTACCCTCAATTTGTTCCGTACCAACCGAATCAATATTGGCGAAACCTATAAAAGGTAGTATTACCAATATCAATAACATTATTCGCTTTATGCCCATTTTTTTATAAAAACTCAACAAATTTAAAAAAATACCTCGTTAATTAAGTAATAATAATCGTTGTTTATCAATTAGCAATAAAACTACATCGGCAATTCTTATTAAGTAGTCGTACTCAAAATTATAATCGTCAACAAAAGTGTTGTAATCCAGCAGGGTAGTAGCTTGTTCGCTTATTTTTAATACAAGTTGATGTTCATTCTCTAGGTAATGTAATTCGTATTTTTTACCCTCGTGCTCTAGTATTTGTTTCGAATTTATTCTTTCGGCATGTTGTATGTCAAGACTAATGGGCAGCAGAGTTGGATCTTGTAATTTTTCATTATGTAGGTTGATGTATTCATACCTACGAGGACTCATTTTAGCGGAATATACTTTTAGCACACCTAAAAAACATTCCTCTAGCCTCCATTCAGAACTTGACCAATGTTCTTCACGTTTTTCTAAGTCGTAGCACATCAATACTACTTGGTTCATCAAATTATCGGTATGTATGTAGCTCAGCAAGGCGTAAGGGTATTGTATTTGCAAAATGTTGCTGCTATGTTTCTCCAACACGGGGAAGCTCCATTTTTCATCGCGCTCGGTATCCAATAAGTAAAACACATTGGAAGCGGTTTTACATTCAATAAACAGCTTGTTATTGGAAGGATTAACATGGAATTTCCAAATGGTATCGGGTATTTGGAGAAGGTGTTGATTCATGAAGCGAAAATAAGAAAAATAGCGAGGAGTAGGGAGCAATTAGCGGTCTCTCATCATTCTTTCACATATTTCACCACCACCTTCTTCTTCTCCAACTCTCTTAAAACAGCCATGTTTTTTGTGGTATTTGTGCCTTCAAACAAAAGCGGATTCTCTCGCAACATCAATAATTCTAAGCTTGGTAAGTTTAGCAGTTCTATCGGTAGTACCGAAAGTTTATTGTTCGATACATCCAGCTCTACTAAATTTGGCAATTGCATAACCTCCGTTGGGAAATACATAAACTGGTTACCTTGAATATCGAGCCGCTCCAAGGAATCTAGTTTGTTTATGCAAAGTGGTAAAGCATTTAGATTATTATCTTGTAAGTACAAAAACTTAAGCTTGTTTAATTCACAGAGTTGCTCGGGCATTTCGCTTAGCTTATTAAATGATAAAAAAATACGCTCGAGGTTTTTTAAGTTCGCAAGTTGTGTATCTATTTTTTCAATCTTATTATAATAAAAATCGAATTCTTTTAATGTACTTAGTTTGTAAAAGCTAGCAGGTATATATTGAATGTTGTTTTGATAAAATATCAATACTTCAATATGCTTCAATCGGTCAATTTCATTAGGTATTTCAGAAATTTTATTTTTAGCTAAGTTTAGATTTTTTAGCTTAGGCAAATCCAATAAATCATCCGGAAATTCTCTTAATCTGTTTTCTACAACACTTAATTTCTCGATGTTTTTATATCGATAAATAAAAAAGTTTAGGTCTGATATTTTGTTGAAGTTTAAATTGATTTCCTTCAACTTTTTATTTTTTCGTAATCGTTTCGGAAATTTCAGGAGCTTATTCCTGCTAAGGTTTATAGTTTCTAAATTTTTAAACTTTGAAACGGATCTAGGTAATCTTAATAGTTTCTGTTCAGATAAGTTGAGGATGTAAACAGAGTCTTTGTTATTCAATGCCTCGTGTATGTTTGAATAGACTTTAGTTTTCTGGGCAAATACACTACAAGTAAAAAATATAATGAAGTAAAATGGTATTGTATTTTTCATTTTTTTATTAGCTCACAAAGTACTCAATGTACTCACAATGTTTCACAAAGAAATTCTTAGCGTTCTTTGCTAATTTTTGCGCTCTTTGCGTGAACGATTCATATCCTATTAGCAATGTCCTTCCCTAATTCACCATTCACCATTCACCATTCACCATTCACAATTTACAATTAATCAAAATCCTGTATACGAACTCGGGCTCACTGCTTTTAATTCATTCTTCAACTCATCACTCACTTCTAAAGAATCTATAAACGCGTGCATGCTTTTTTGCGTAATTTGTTCATTGGTTCGTGTTAAGGCTTTCAATGCTTCGTATGGTTTTGGGTAAGCTTCTCTGCGTAGTATTGTTTGCACTGCCTCGGCTACTACAGCCCAATTATCTTCAAGGTCTTGCGCTAAGGCTTCTTTATTTATTAGCAATTTAAATAAACCGCGTTCTAAAGACTTTAAGCTAATAAGTGTATGTGCAAATGGAACACCTACATTACGCAACACTGTACTATCTGTTAAATCTCTTTGCAAACGAGAGATCGGTAGTTTTGCAGATAGAAATTCGAACACGGCATTAGCCATTCCGAAATTACCTTCGGCATTTTCAAAATCGATAGGGTTTACTTTATGTGGCATAGCAGAAGAGCCTACTTCGCCTTCTTTAATTTTTTGTTTGAAATAATTCATAGAAATATATTGCCACATATCTCTAGAGAAATCTATTAATATCGTATTGATGCGTTTGAAATTATCGCATAAAGCAGCAAATTGGTCGTAATGCTCTATTTGTGTGGTATGTTGCGATCTGTGTAAGCCTAAATTTTTGTTAACAAACTCGTTGGCAAACAATACCCAGTCTGTATCCGGAAACGCAACCTTGTGTGCATTTAAATTACCTGTTGCGCCTCCAAATTTTGCAGCAAAGGGGATGTGTTTCAATGCCATTAATTGCACTTCTAATCGCTCTACAAAAACACTTATTTCTTTTCCTAAACGAGTAGGCGAGGCTGGCTGCCCATGAGTGTGAGCAAGCATCGGAATCTCTTTCCAATCTTCTGCCAACTTACTTAAATGGTTTACCAAAGAATGTAACTCTGGTAACATTATTTTTTCTACCGCGTGTTTAATGCTAAGTGGAATGGCTGTATTATTGATATCTTGTGAGGTTAATCCAAAATGGATGTACTCCATAGCAGCGGTCATGTTCAAAGCTTCAAGCTTCTCTTTCAAAAAATACTCTACAGCTTTTACATCGTGGTTTGTAGTTTGTTCTATTTCTTTAATGCGTGTGGCATCTTTATCTTCGTTAAAACATTCGTAAATATTTCTTAATTCAGTTTCTTCAGCAGAAGTTAAGGCTTCAAATCCTTTTAAGCCTAATTTAGAAAGTGCAATAAAATACTCAACCTCTACCAATACTCTGTATTTTATTAAAGCTGATTCTGAGAAAAAAGGAGCTAATACATTGGTGGATTTACGATACCTACCATCAATTGGTGATATAGCATTAAGAGGATTAAGAATCATATTATTTATTTTTCTACAAAAATAGAATAATTTCCCAATGCCATTAAAATTTCACATTTCATTTCAGCATCTTATCTTAGCAGAATGTCTGCACAAGAAATATTGAAAAAATATTGGGGGTATGATGGCTTCAGGAATCCACAAGAAGCCATTATAAACAGTGTATTGGCAGGTACAGATACTCTTGCACTCTTGCCTACCGGTGCAGGCAAATCTATTTGTTACCAAGTACCTATTATGGCGCAAGAGGGCATAGGCATTGTAATATCACCGCTTATTGCGCTTATGAAAGACCAAGTGCAGCAACTTCGCCGCCGTGGAATTAACGCCATCGAAATTGTAAGTGGCATGTCTGCCCGTGAAATCGACATTGCACTTGATAATTGTATTTATGGCAACATCAAATTTTTATACCTATCGCCAGAACGCTTGCAAAACCCTATGGTGCAAGAGCGTTTAAAGAAAATGAACGTAAATTTATTAGCCATTGATGAGGCTCATTGTATTTCTCAATGGGGATATGATTTTAGACCGGCGTATTTAAACATTGCCACCATACGTAGTATTTTACCAAAAGTACCCGTTTTGGCGCTTACTGCAACGGCTACAACAGATGTGGTGGCAGACATACAAGAAAAATTAGCCTTTATCAAGCCAAATGTTTTCCAGATTTCATTTGAACGAAAGAACCTGAATTATTTAGTAATTAAAGAAGAAAATAAATTACGCAGGCTCATTAAAATTATTTCAACAGTACCTGGCTCTGCGCTTTGTTATGTGCGTAACCGAAAGGCTTGCGAAGAAATTGCCAGCTTCCTTAGATCCAACGGAATTAAAGCAGACTATTACCATGCAGGATTAGACTTGCAAGAGCGTTCTCGTAAACAAGACGATTGGATACTCAACAAAACAAAAATTATTGTAGCCACCAATGCATTTGGCATGGGCATAGATAAGCCAGATGTACGTTTGGTGGTGCATTTAGATTTACCCGAGAGTTTGGAAGCTTATTACCAAGAGGCTGGTCGGGCGGGCCGCGACGGATTAAAATCCTATGCTGTATTACTTTACCAAGATGCAGACGTTGCAGCTTTGAAACAAAAAACGGAAGCCAGTTTCCCCGAATTCGAAGAGCTACGTAGTACCTACCAAAATCTATATAACTATTACAAAATTGCATTTGGTGCAGGGAAGTTTGTAAACGTAGAATTTAATTGGCTTGCATTTTCTAAATCATTTAATACCCCAATACCAAAACTAATACAGCTAATGCGTTTATTGGAGAACGATGGCATTTTACATTTAAGTGATGAATATAAAAACGATACCCGTTTAAACATTCGGGTAAGCCCTGACCAATTATACGCTTTTCAAATAGCCAATGCACATTTTGATACCCTCTTAAAAACCTTTTTACGCTCTTATGGCGGTTTATTTGAAAACTATGTAAATGTACAAGAGAATGACCTGTTAAAACGCTCCGGATTAACAGAAACTGAGTTTTATAGGCAATTAAAATTATTAGAAGATTACCAAATAATAGATTTTGTGAAGGGAAGTAAATTGCCCATTTTAACCTTTTTAGAAGAACGATTGCCCAATTCAGACCTCAAGCTAAACAAAACATATTGGAAAGCTAGGAGAGAAGTTTTAATGGCTAAAGTGTTAGGAATGTGCAACTATGTCGGAAAAAATGAATGCCGTTCTAAGCAGATTTTGGCCTATTTTGCAGAGCTAAATTATGATACTTGTGGGCAGTGCGATGTATGCCTTGCCACAAAAAACACTGATAATCAAGAGAATATTAAGGAAAAAATCTTTGAAAGAATCATTAATGAAAGCTCAAAAGAAAATTTATCTTTGCAACAGATTTTACTGTCGTTTACAGATTTCCCCGAAAATCTATTGAAGGCAACCGTTCAAGAATTAATTGATGAAGGTCGCATACAATTTAATGGCAAAAATGGAGTTATAGAGAAAAAACCTAAGCATTGAAAAAAATAATCCTAACTGTTACCAATGATCTCTCTTACGATCAGCGCATGCATCGGGTGTGCAGTACACTTTCTAAAGCAGGTTATGATGTGTTATTAGTAGGCAGAAAACGCAAATTTTCTATTGCCTTAAGAGACCAAGATTACAATCAAAAAAGAATTAATTGTTATTTCGAAAATGGTAAATTCTTTTACTTAGAGTTTAACATACGTTTATTCTTTTTTTTATTGTTTAATAAATTCGATATAGTAAATGCGAATGATTTAGACACTATAATGCCTTGTTTTTTCGCCTCTCGAGTAAAAGGCAAAGAATGTATTTATGATGCTCATGAGTATTTTACCGAAGTGCCAGAAGTATTACATCGCCCTTTTACCAAAAAAATATGGGAAACCTTAGAGGGTTTTATCATTCCTCGCCTTACCCATTGCTACACTGTAAGCGAAAGTATTGCCACTTTATTTCAAGAAAAATATAAAACCAATTTCGATATTATTAGAAATGTACCTGTTCTAAACAGCAACAAACAAGTACTTTACAAATACCAAGAAGAACACGAGCGTTACATCATTTACCAAGGTGCCTTAAACCAAGGCCGTGGCTTAGAGCCTTTAATTCAGGCTATGCAATATGTAGATTGTCATTTATACCTAGTAGGCGAAGGCGACTTAAGTGAAGACCTCAGAATTCTTGCTCAAAAACACAAAGTAAAGAGTAAAGTTAAATTTATGGGGTACATAGAGCCTAATAAATTACCAAGTATTACTGCTAAAGCGTACCTAGGCATTAACGTTTCCGACAATTTAGGCCTCAGTTATTACTACTCTTTAAACAATAAATGTTTCGACTATATTCACGCAGGCATTCCATCTGTAACCAACGATTTTCCAGAGTATCAAAAAATAAATGAGAAATACCAAGTGGCAGTACTTACAGACTTAAACGCTAAAAACTTGGCAGATTCCATTAATTTATTGTTGAATGATAAGGCATTGTACAACAAACTCCGTAGCAATTGCATATTGGCTCGCGAGGAGTACAACTGGCAAAAAGAAGAACAGAAGTTATTAGAGATTTACGAGCGAGTAGCCTAGTATTTAATACTGTTTACAGCAGCATCATACGAAATTAATTTATACACATCAAGGAGTTTTAAATTAGGATTTGCCGAATGTAAATTGGCAAGTATTCTTTTCTTAAACAGCTTGTAAGTAATTTTTACAAACCAAAGCAAGCCCATCTTTCTCAAACGATTATAGAAATACAACAAACGTATGTGGTTTTTTTCTTCTTCGTTTAAATAATGTTCGGCAATAAAACACAAACTTTTACAAGCCACTTCAACTTTGCGTAAATAACACTTAGCATCTTCTAAACCCATATGATATAAAGGATTTTGGAGATGTAATACTTTTAATTTTTTGCGTTCAATGCCTAAACTAAACAAGGTGTCTTCGTGCCCATATTCGCGTATTTTTTCGTTAAATTTGATGGTGTTAAACACTTCTCGCTTAATTAATAAGTTACATGTTTTAACACTGAAATAGGGGTCTTCGTTACGTTCTTTGTAATTTATGGCTTCACGTTGCATGCCGTATTTCCAACGTAATACATTCGTTTTATTCGTTAATTCAGGTTCGTACAAAATACCACCGTAAATTAAATCGTAGTTTGATAAGTTTTGTATGTATTGATGGATGAAATCAGATGTCATCACTGCCATATCTGTATCTATAAAAAGTAAATATGGATACTGGGCTTTTTCAGCAAGTAAATTTCGGAGTGCCGAACGGCCAATATTATTCGATAAGCAATGGTATTGCACATTAGCTAAATTACTAATGTTGGCATTTTCAGGTTGTGTTTGTGTAGAAGCATCATCAATACAAATTATTTCGAAAGCAATTTGCTCTAGAGTTGCCATGCTGTGTAATTTATGTACAAGCGGACCTACATTATAATTGTATATTGGAATTAAGATGGATAACACGGCGCAAAATATTAATTTTTTTTCAGCATTGATGCAACCCTTGATAAACTCCTTGCGTCTTTCTACTAAATAAATCATTATAACCCCATTTACTTATGAAAAAATCAATATTAACCATTGTTGTTCTAGCTTTAATAGCTGTAATAGCACGTCCATTAATTCACGCTACCCCAACCCTAAACCTTGTTAGCAATTCAAGCAAGGTGATAAATACTGAAGACCGAAACCTTAGTGGTTTCAGTAAAATTGAAGTATCGGGAGCATTCGAAATTAGAATTATTAAATCAAGTACCTATGCAGTAAAAGTGGAGGCAGATGAAAAAGAAATGAGCCGCACAAAAACAGTTGTAAGTGGCGATAAACTTGTTATTTCTTATGATAAAGAAGGCAAAGGTTACGATTCTAAATTTAGCAAAGTGGTAATAACTATTCAAACTCCAACGCTTAACGCCTTAACCTGCTCGGGTGCTGTAGAAGTAAAATCATCGGATATTTTTGAAGCTGATAAATTTGAATTAAAAACTAGCGGTGCTACAGAAGTAGAATTAGGGATAAATGCTAAATTGTTAATCAGCAAATTTTCTGGTGCTACAGAAGTAGAATTAAAGGGTAAAGTAGATACTCATGCTTTAGAAATGACAGGTGCTTCAGAATTAGAAGCTTTAAATTTAGAAGTAAGCAAATACGCCATAGATTCTAAAGGAGCTGCAGATTGCAAAATTTTTGTAACAAACGAGTTAGCAATTAGCGGAAGCGGTGCAAGCTCTATTAAATACAAAGGTTCACCAAGCAAAGTAACTAAAGATACTAGTGGAGCTACAGACGTGTCGAAACTGTAAAAAGCTCTACCTCACCTAATCAAATTGTTTAAAAAAAATCTCGGTAAATATTTTTACCGAGATTTTTTTTTATAAAGTAATAGCTTACAAAACCAATAAAATAATATAATACATCAACCAAGTCATAAGTATAATAATTCGAGTATTTCGGTATGATAAATTCAAACACTACGCTTATAAATACAAATAAAAACAACAGCTGTGCAAAGCTATGTTTACGTGTATGATCTTGGTAAACCAAAAAGTTTTCCATTAACAATACACAAGCTGATACAAAAGGTATAGCCAACAAATCATCACCATAACTATCTGCCCAAGTAATTTTTATATGTACTATTTTTTGTAAGACCTGGTGTAGACAACCTAAAAAAAGTATGATAAGCTCGAGCTTGTAAATTTTTAACCAGTTAATATTGTTAACAGCCATATTATAAATGAAGCAAATGATACAAAGATGAATTGAACAACTAAGCCTGTTTTCTTTAAGAAGCGTTTCCCCCAACCATCTTCATCGCGTATAATCAACAAACTGTTTTGTTTGTCAATTAATTGGTTTGTTAAGGCTTTATTCCTGTTTTCGAAATTAGATTTATTGAGTATTTCCCCACAAAAATTGCATCTATCCTCTATTTGCCCTCTATTCTCTGTCCACTCCGAACAATTCCAACATTTTGATTGAACTTTCATCAGAAAATATTAATTTCACGAAAATATAAATATTTTTTTACCCAATGAGTAATCGTTTTACTGATCAATTATCGCCTTTAGAGAAAAAACGCGTAATAAATGCTTGGGCATTTTACGATTGGGCAAACTCTGTTTATAACCTCACCATTACCTCTACCATATTTCCTATTTATTGGACAGCCGTAACGCTTGCAGATGGGAACTCCCGAGTTTCGTTTTTTGGATATGAGTTAGAAAATACTGTGCTTTATAGTTTTGCACTCTCTTTTGCTTTTTTAGTGGTGGCTTTATTATCGCCTATATTATCTGGTATTGCAGATTACAACGGAAGTAAAAAAAGATTTATGCAAACCTTTTGTTTTATAGGTTCTGTAAGTTGTTCTGCATTGTTTTTTTTCAATAAAACAAATATTGAATTTGGCATTATAGCATTTGCAATTGGTACTATTGGCTGGGCTGGTAGTTTAGTTTTTTATAATTCTTATTTACCAGAAATTGCTAAAGAAGAAGAACAAGATAAGGTAAGTGCCAAAGGCTTTGCCCTCGGTTATGTTGGTAGTTCTCTTTTGTTAATTGTAAACTTAATCATAATACTCTTCCCCGAATCTTTTGGTATACCCAAAGATTCATCATTACCAGCACGTATTGCATTTTTAGCAGTTGGTATTTGGTGGTTTGGCTTTGCACAATACACCTTTTATTTTTTACCTAAAAGCAAATCTGTTATTAAAGTAAAACCAGATATTTTATTTAAAGGATACAAAGAGCTTGCCGGTGTTTGGAACCAATTAAAGGAGCATAAAAATTTAAAAGCATTTCTATTCGCTTTTTTCTTTTTTACCATGGGTATACAAACGGTAATGTATGTAGCCACTTTGTTCGGTAGCAAAGAGTTGAAACTAGAAAGTGGACAGTTAATAGCTACCATTTTAATTATACAATTTGTTGCCATTGGTGGAGCGTATTTATTTGCATTCTTATCTAAAAAGATAGGAAATATAAAGGCTTTGCTTATAGCCTTAGTAATATGGATAGTAATTTGTATAAGTGCTTATTTTGTGGTTAATGCCAATCAGTTTTATCTGCTCGCACTTAGCGTAGGTATAGTAATGGGAGGCAGCCAATCCTTGTCGCGCTCTACTTATTCTAAATTATTACCGGAAACTAAAGATACCACATCGTTTTTTAGTTTTTATGATACTACCGAAAAAGTAGCCATTGTTCTGGGTACGGCTTCGTATGGAATAATTGAAGAACTTACTGGAAACATGCGAAATTCTGTATTTAGTTTAGGCTTATTTTTTGTCCTAGGGTTTGTATTACTCAGCAGATTAAAGAGAAATTAGTTCAAATCCATTAATTAGGCTATTTTTGTAAAAAATGAAAGTAGAAGTATTTATCCCTTGTTTTATGGATCAGCTTTACCCAGATACTGCCAGTAACATGGTAGCTATTTTGGAACATCTTGGCTGTGATGTATTGTATAACCCCAACCAAACGTGTTGTGCACAACCTGCATTTAACTCGGGTTATTGGGATGAAGCAAAACAAGTGGCCGAAAAGTTTTTAGGAGATTATACGGCGGAGAATTACATTGTTTCACCTTCGGGATCTTGTACAGGAATGGTTAAAAGTTATTACTCAGAACTCTTTACCAACTCTGCATCGCATAATAAATGCAGAGCAGTACAAGCAAAAATATACGAGTTTACTGATTTCTTAACCAACATTTTAAAGGTTGATTTAAAAGATTTACACTTAAATATGAAGGCTACTTACCACGACTCTTGCGGGGCATTGCGCGAGTGTGGCATTAAAAAAGAGCCCCGTGAGTTGCTAAGGATGATTAATGGGTTAGAGCTAATAGAAATGAATGATGTAGAAACTTGCTGCGGATTTGGTGGTACTTTTTCTGTAAAATTTGAATCAATATCTACTGCAATGGCTCAACAAAAAGTAAACAATGCAATGGCAACAGGAGCAGAGTACATTATTTCTACAGATGCCTCGTGTTTATTGCACGTTCAAGCCTATATCGAAAAAAATAAATTACCAATAAAAACCATACACATTGTAGATGTACTTGCAATGGCTATGAACATAACCACGAATGTTTAACATGAAATACATTTTAATATCGATAACTGTTTTATTATTTACTGCGTGTAAGCAAAACGAAACAAAAAATAATAGTGAAACTAATTCGGCAGATTCTGCAGTGGTTACAGGTGCACCTGTACCAGAAGAATTGGCAAATTTAAACAAAGCAGTAAATGCATCGCCGGGTAATCCCTCTGGTTATAATGATAGAGCTAAGTATTACATCCTTAATAAACAACTAGATTTTGCATACAACGATTTGGTTAAAGGTTTAGGCATAGACACTACATACATGCCTATTTACAATACTCTTGCAGATTATCACTTATACAAATCGGAACCTGCACAAGCAAAAGCAGCCTTAGAAAAAGCCATCAGCATAAATAAAAAAAGCTACATGAGCTATGTGAAATTGGGTGAATTATATTTTTTAGTAAAAAAATACGATTTAGCATTTGAGAAAATAAATGAAGGCTTAAAAATTAATAAGTATTATTCTGATGGATATTTCTGGAAAGGAATGATTTACAGAGAGCAAAAGAAGAATGACAAGGCAATGTCGAATTTCTTAACTGCAGTAGAGCAAGACCCAGATAATTTTAAAGCATATATGCAAATGGGCTTACTCAGCATGACTGAAGGTAAAATAGAAGCACTTGACCATTTTAATGCAGCCATTAAAATAAAACCTAACTCAACAGAAGGGTATTACGCGAGAGCTTACTATTATCAAAATAAAAAAGACCTCGATAAAGCCATACAAGATTATACCAAAATTGTGGAGCTAGATTCTACCTATACCAATGCACATTTTAACTTAGGCATTATTAGATATGAATTAAGAGTGATAGATTTGGCGATGTTAGATTTTTCGAGAGCCATTAAAATAAATCCTAAATATGCGGAAGCTTATTATATGCGAGGCTTGTGTGAAGAGTCGAAAAGTATGCACGATGCTGCCATAGCAGATTTTGAATTTGCAATGAGTTTAAAAAGCGATTATGCATTGGCACGTAAAGGAATAGAAAGAGTAAACAATACCATTAAATCAATAAAAAAATAATACAATGATGATTAACGTAACACTTCCTGACGGGACAGTGAAAGAGTTTTCAAAGGGCACCTCTTCGTATCAGGTGGCTTTGAGTATTTCAGAAGGTTTAGCTCGTAATGTGTTAGCTGCTGAAGTGAATGGTGAAGTATGGGATGCTTCGCGCCCCTTAAACACCGCTGTTAGTTTAAAATTATTAACCTGGAATGATGATAAAGGAAAGGCTACTTTTTGGCACTCTTCTGCGCATTTAATGGCAGAGGCCCTAGAAGCATTATACCCAGGCACCAAATTCGGCATAGGCCCAAGTATCGAAACGGGTTTTTATTACGATGTTGATTTTGGCGATAGACATTTCTCATCAGACGATTTTAAGAAAATTGAAGATAAAATTATAGAGCTTGCTAAAACGAAAGCAGAGTACATTCGTAAAGAAGTTTCTAAACAAGATGCCATCAATTATTTTAAAGAAAAAGGTGATGAGTATAAACTAGATTTATTAGAAGGCTTAAACGATGGCGAAATTACCTTCTACTCACAAGGTAACTTTACCGATTTATGTCGTGGACCGCATATACCTAATACAGGTTTTATAAAAGCAGTTAAGTTAATGAGTGTAGCCGGAGCCTATTGGAGAGGCGACGAAAAAAATAAACAGTTAACACGCTTATATGCTGTAACTTACCCTAAGTTATCTGAACTAACAGATTACTTGCATTTATTAGAAGAAGCGAAGAAACGCGATCATCGTAAATTGGGTAAAGAGTTAGAATTATTTGCATTTTCTGAAAAGGTGGGCATGGGTTTACCTTTATGGTTACCAAAAGGAGCAGCTTTGCGCGAGCGCTTAGTTCAGTTTTTACAAAAAGCTCAAATCAAGTCGGGTTATGAACCGGTAATTACTCCTCACATTGGTCATAAGCAATTGTATGTTACCTCTGGACATTATGAGAAATACGGGGCTGATGCATTTCAGCCAATTAAAACGCCACAAGAAGGCGAGGAGTTCTTCTTAAAACCGATGAACTGCCCACACCATTGCGAAATATACAAAACCAAACCACGCTCATACAAAGACCTTCCTGTAAGGTTCTCTGAGTTTGGTACTGTATATCGTTATGAGCAAAGTGGAGAGTTACATGGTTTAACTCGAGTACGTGGCTTTACGCAAGACGACGCCCATTTATTTTGCCGCCCCGACCAGGTAAAAGAAGAGTTTAAAAAAGTAATTGATTTGGTATTATATGTTTTCGGGGCTTTAGGTTTTGAAAATTATACCGCTCAAATTTCATTGAGAGACCCGAATAATCATACAAAATACATAGGTTCTGATGAAAATTGGACCTTAGCTGAAAACTCAATTATTGAGGCAGCAGCGGAGAAAGGATTGAAAACAGTAGTAGAATTAGGTGAAGCTGCTTTTTACGGGCCTAAGCTAGATTTTATGGTGAAAGACGCCTTGGGCAGAAAATGGCAATTAGGAACCATCCAAGTTGATTATAATTTACCAGAAAGGTTTGAATTAGAATATACTGGAAGCGATAACCAAAAACATCGCCCGGTAATGATCCATAGAGCACCATTTGGTTCATTGGAGCGTTTCGTAGCAGTTTTAATAGAACATTGCGCAGGTAATTTCCCATTATGGTTAAGTCCCGACCAATATATTATCCTTCCGATTAGCGAAAAATATGCAGATTATGCAAAAACTATTTCAGATTCGCTAAATAATTACGATATTCGCGGGCTAATTGACAACAGAGACGAGAAGATTGGGAAGAAAATACGTGATGCAGAAGTGAAGAAAATTCCATTTATGCTAATCGTTGGTGAAAAAGAACAAGAAGAGGGTCAAGTGTCTGTTAGAAAGCACGGTGAGGGCGATTTGGGAAGTTTATCCCTGGATGAGTTCGTTGAATTAATGAAAAAAGAAACAAAAGTATAATTTAGGAAATTCTAAATACTAAACTCTAAATTCTAAAGAATTAAGAGTAGGTAAGCGAATAACCTAATAACTTAATAACAAATAACTAAAAAAGGAGGAAATTATAGCACAGAATTTCAGCTCTTCCAGAACCGACAATAGATTCGGAAGGAAGAAAGAGGCAGAACACCGTATTAATGAGCATATTAAAGCGTTAGAAGTACGTGTAGTTATGGATGGGGCTGAGCCACAAATCTTAAAATTAAGAGATGCGTTGGCTATGGCAGAGGAAGAAGGATTAGATCTTGTTGAAATTTCTCCAAATGCTGTTCCACCCGTTTGTAAGATTATAGACTATAACAAGTTTATATACGAGCAAAAGAAAAAGATGAAAGAAATTAAGGCGAAAGCTGCAAAGACTGTCATCAAAGAAATACGTTTCGGACCTAATACCGATGACCATGATTTTGAATTTAAATTAAAACATGCCATCAACTTTTTAGAAGACGGAGCAAAAGTAAAAGCCTTTGTACATTTCAAAGGTAGAGCAATTGTATACAAAGAGCAGGGTGAGATTTTATTATTAAAATTTGCACAAGCTTTAGAAGATTACGGAAAAGTAGAGCAGTTACCGAAATTAGAAGGTAAAAGAATGTTCATCTTTATTGCCGCAAAAGCAAAAAAATAATTTAACCAAATAAATAAATAAGCGATGCCAAAAATGAAAACTAATTCCAGTGCAAAGAAGCGTTTTAAGCTCACTGGGACAGGTAAAATTGCACGTAAGAGCGCTTTCAAAAGTCACATCTTGACCAAGAAAACCACTAAACAAAAAAGAGGTTTATCTGGAACAGCATACGTGACGGATGCCGACAGAGGTAATGTTGAAAGAATGCTTTGCATGGGCAAGTAAATGCCAAATGACAGTTCGGAAAGTACGACACAGTTTAATTAATTTTTAACCAGGTACCCGGTATTAAGATCCAAAAAAAGAGACACCGGTATCCAAAAAACGTAAAGAAATGCCAAGATCGGTTAACGTTGTTGCGGCCCGCCGCAGAAGAAAAAAAATCCTTAAATTAGCAAGAGGCTATTGGGGTTCTAGAAGTAAAGTTTTTACAATAGCTAAAAACACTTTAGAAAAAGGTATGCAATATGCATATCGTGATAGAAAAGTTAAGAAAAGAGAATTCCGTGCATTATGGATACAACGTATCAATGCAGGTACTCGTCAGCAAGGTCTTTCATACTCAGTATTTATGGGTAAGTTAAACGCTAAAAACATCGGATTAAACCGTAAAGTATTAGCAGATTTAGCAATGAACAATCCTGAAGCTTTCAAAGCAGTTGTTGATGCAGTAAAATAAATCACACTAAATTTTTTAAAAGAGTCTCGCTTCCAAAAAAGCGAGACTTTTTTTTGTACTTTTAAGCATGTCAATTGCTTTTAAGGATACCCTAAAAAACTCCGAAACCATCCTGTTTATTCACGGTTTAGGTTGTACGGCTAGTATTTGGGAAGAGTTAAGCACCAAACTCTCTTTAGAGTACAGATGCATCAGCATCGATCTACCATCCTATGGAAATTCTACAGAACTTAGCGGTACATACAGTCTAAATGCAATTGCAGAAGAGCTCTATAAATTTATAGTTAAGTTGAATATTGATGCCCAGAAACTCCACATCTGCGGGCATTCGATGGGAGGGCAGCTTGCTATCATTTTAGCCTTGCGGTATCCTTCTATATTTAATAAATTGATATTGGTATCGCCAGCAGGTTTTGAGCAATTTACAGAAAGTGAGCTGCAATTAATTAAAGTTGGGACGAATATGTTTCCATCAGAATTAATGAGAAAAAGCACACTGGCCATGCTAAATGAACCTGTTTATGAGTACTTACACACCATTACACATCAAACCTTAATATTATTTGGAAGCAATGATCCTATGATTCCGAACCCCATGATTCGAAAAAAGACTACCAACCAGCTTGCAGAGCAGTGCGCAAAACGTATTAAAGGAGCTCAATTAGTAATGATCCCACATAAAGGCCATTTTTTGCCACTAGACTCTGTTAATGAGCTTTCAGATGAGATTAGAAAATTCATTTGAATGTAATAAACGTGTAAATACTTTTTTACAACTAGTTTATATTACAGATAAGCAATATATTTACCCTAATCAAAACTCAAATTATGTTTAAAAAACTAATCATTTTCATTGGAGCAGCGGCATTAAGTTTACCAGCTATTGCTCAAGAGAAGTTACCAGATAATTTCTTCATGAAAAAATTGAATAACGGTTTAGAAATTCTCGTTATTGAAGATGCCAATGTACCCTTGGCAACTATTGAAATTGTAGTAAGAAACGGTGCTTATACCGAAGATAAAGATTACAATGGTTTATCGCATTTGTACGAACACATGTTCTTTAAAGCGAACAAAACATACCCATCGCAAAAAGCATTTTTAGACAGGGTAAACGAATTGGGTATTTCTTTTAATGGTACCACTTCAGATGAGCGTGTGAATTACTTTGTAACGCTTAGTAAAGACAAAGTGAGTGATGGTTTATCGTTTATGAACAGCGCTATTAGGTATCCTTTATTTGATACGGTAGAAATGCGAAAAGAAAACCCTGTAGTTGCAGGTGAGTTTCAACGGGCAGAGTCGAATCCTTTCTTTGGTTTATTTGATAGAATGAATAGAGAAGTTTGGCAAGATAACTACAGCCGTAAAAATCCAATTGGAGATTATAACATCATTTATACTGCAACCGCAGAAAAAATGAACGTTATTAAAAATAAATATTACCACCCGAACAATTCATTGTTAGCAATTAGTGGTGATGTAGACCATAATAAGATTTTTGCTGAAGTAGAAAAGTACTTTGCTGATTGGGCTCCATCTGGTTTTGATCCTTTCCAAAAATGGCCAATACCTGAGTTTAAGCCTATAGAATATTCGAAACAAGTGGTAATAGAATCGCCAAATGCACAAGTGCCATTATTTATGCTTACTTACCACGGTCCGGATACGCGTGGCGACATTAATGCAACGTATGCTGCAGATGTGTTCTCTTATATTTTACAACAAAAAAATGCAAAACTTTACAAAGAATTAGTAGAAACAGGATTAGCGTTTCAAGTAAACGTTGGTTACCAAACTGCGAAATATGTAGGTCCAATAAATATCATATTGGTACCTAATCCACGTAAAATAAAAGAAGCATACGAAGTGCTTTGGAAAAACATTAACGAGTGGGATAGCGATGATTACTTTAACGATGAGCAATTGCAAACAGCTAAAGATCAATTATCAATTCAAGAAGAATTTAACAAAGAAAAACCATCAAACTTTATACACACGGTAACGTATTGGTGGTGCTCTGCAACTATACCTTACTATACAAACTACGAGGCTAACTTGCAAAAAGTTACTCGCGAAGACATTAAAAATTATGTTCGTAAATACATTAAAGGTAAGCCATATGTAATGGGTGTAATGTTACGCAATGGTATGAGAAAATCGATGAATACCGATGAGTTTTTTGCTCCTAGTTTAAGTATGGAAGAGTATACCTTGGCTTTTAATAAAGATGAAGTTAATTTAACCGAAGAAAAAAACAAAGAGAAGTTTACAAGTTTAATTCAGTGGTTAAAAATTAACCCATCTGCTAATATTTCTATTGAAGCTAATTACCATGATGGTGAAAAGAAAACAATGGGAATGGATAGATACAATACCGTATTAAAAGCATTAACAGATGCAGGGATTGCAGAAACCAGAATTATTGGAACTTCAAACAAAGCTTTCCAAGTTAAAAAAGCGAAAGCAGATATGGAAGATGTAAATGCAAGTAATAGAAAAGTTTCTTTTACCATTGTTAAAAAATAATTTCAGCTTAAGAACGGAATAAAATGAAAAAGATAATAGTATCAATATTTAGTGCAGCAGTGTTGTTAGTTACAAGCACAGGCATGGCACAAACTAAAAATAAGGTTGAAGAAATTATGGTGGATGGCTTTAAAGTAATTTATAAACCAACCAGCAACCAAATTGTAAGCGTGCGCTTATTTATAAAAGGCGGAACTTCCAACTATACAAAAGAGCAAGAAGGAATTGAAAACTTGATGCTCGATTTAATTACTACTTCGGGAACTACAAAATATCCAAAATCTGAGTATAACAGATTGTTGGATAAAATGGGAAGTACCATTGGTGGTAGTTCTGGATTAGATTTTGGCAATATCGCATTAAATTGTGTGAATAGAAATTTCGAAAATTCTTGGTCGATATTCGATGAGGTAATTAATGCACCTATATTCGACGAAGCGGAGTTTAAAAAACAAAGAGAAGCAATGGTTTCGAATATTCAACAAGAAAAATCGGACCCTGATTCTTATCTAACTGAAATGGCAATGAATGATGCATTTGCTAATTTAAATTATGATAAGAATACGAATGGATCTGAAGAAAGTTTAAACAAATTATCTTTAGAAGATTTAAAAAATCACTATAAAAGAGTGATGAACAAAAAACAAACTTTCTTAGTAGTAGTTGGTAAAATAGATAAAGCTCAATTAATTGAGAAAGTAAAAAAGTTAACCAAATCAATGCCAGAAGGTAATTATGTACCAGCTAAGCAAACTATGTTAACCATCAATAAATCTACTTTAAACACCGAGGAACGTAAAATTGCAACAAACTATATTCGTGGTGTAATGAATGGTGCTGCATACGGTACAGATGAACAATATGCTATGCAATTAGCTTTTGGTATCTTGCAAGATCGATTGTTTGATGAAATTAGAACGAACAGGAGTTTATCTTATGCACCAGCTGCTTTTTATCAAACTAATATAAATCCATGCTCTAATGTATATGTAACCACTACAGATCCAGATCAAGCGGTACAAGTTATTATAGATGAAATTAAAAAAATAAAAACGGTTGGATTTTCTGAACAAGAAATTGAAAATCAAAAAAGTTCATATGTGACCACATATTATATGGGATTAGAAACCAATGCTGCACAATCTCAAGGCCTTGGTGTTAACGAGGTAAAAGGTTCATACAAAAACTTCAACGATTTTATTACGAATATAAATAAAGTTCCAGCAAAAGAAGTAAATGCTGTAGTGAAGAAATATTTAACCGGAATCCGTTGGTCGTATTTAGGCGATTTAACAAAAGTGAAGTCGGATACGTTCTTGCAGAAACTTTAAATGAATTGTGAGTTGTGAATTGTGAATGAACGTAAATCTCCATTCACAATTCACAATTCACAATTATAATTGCATAACCGAATCAACCATTACCGTAGTGCTGTCAACCGCATTTGTATCTACTCTAGGTGGTCGAGGTGAAGGGCAATAATAATCTTTCTCTATTTTAACCCAAGCCTTTGGCAATGGGCCCAATGTAATTCCCGACTTAGGGTCTTTGTACAATCGCTCCATAAACTTACCATATATAGGCAGGGCAGTTTTAGAACCTTCGCCATAGTCGGATGTTCTGAAATGTATACTACGTTCATCGGCACCCACCCAAACACCAGTTACCAAATCTTTAGAGATGCCCATGTACCAACCATCAGAGTGGTTAGAGGTAGTTCCAGTTTTACCGCCAATTTCATTTCCTTTTCTCCACAAATCAAATTCCCACAAAGCTTGTGAAGTACCACCAGGTTCTTCCATTCCGCCTTTAAACATGTATAACATTAACCAAGCGGTTTCTTCAGATAATACTCTCTCTTGTATGGCTTCAAACTCTTTAATCACTTTACCATCATGGTCGCAAATTTTGGTAACCAATAAAGGTTCCGTTTTTACTCCTTTGTTCAACACAGTTCCGTAGGCACGCACCATTTCATATATAGTTACATCATTAGAACCCAAGCCAACAGATGGAACCGATTTCAGAGGACTTTCTATTCCCATTTTTTTTGCATACTTCACTACATTGTCCCAACCCACTGCCTCAGTTAATTGTGCCGTAATAGAGTTACAAGATTTACCCATGGCCCAACGCAGCGACATTTCTCTGCCTGTAAATACCCAATCAGAATTTTTAGGCGACCAGGTTTTGATTTCACCATCTTCTTTGTAAGTTATAGTTACTGCTTGGTCTATCATTTTATCGCATGGCGAATAACCATTATCTAGAGCAGTTAAATACACAAAAGGTTTAAAGGTAGAACCTGCCTGGCGTTTTGCTTGCATTACATGGTCGTATTTAAAATATTCGTGGTTTATACCACCCACGTATGCTTTTACGTGACCAGTTACAGGGTCGAAACTCATTAATCCCGATTGTAATATTTTAGCATAATAGGCCAGAGAATCATAGGTAGAAAAAGTGGTGTCTTTTTCACCCTTCCAAGTAAACACACGCATTCGGTGTTTTTTATTTAAGGCTACATTTATCGAGTCGGTATTGCCATCGTAAATTTTTTCTAACTTTTTGTAGAGTGACAAACGTTTGGCTAATGTTTCTAAAAAATTCGGAATTTCTACTCCATTTTCATCTCTCCAAGGAACATCGCTTTGCCAATGGTTTTGAAATCTTTTTTGCAAGGTTTTCATCCATTCTTTCATTGCTTCTTCAGCATGTTTTTGGATGATAGGGTCGATGCTGGTGTAAATTTTTAAGCCATCGGCATACAAATCAACATCATTGTCTTCACACCATTCTTTTAAGTAATTGGCTACAGCTGTACGTATATAAGAGTCTTTACTTAAGTCTTCATCGTCTTCTGTAATTATTAAACGCAATTCTTTTTTTATTAACCGATTGTATTCTTTTTTAGTGATGAAGCCAGATTTATACATTTGTGAAAGCACTACATTACGTCTCTCTTTTGCTTTCTCGGGATTGTTTATGGGGTTAAAAGTGGAAGTTGCTTTTAACATACCTATGAGCAGTGCCGCTTCTTCATCTTTTAATTTATCAGGGTTTTTACTGAAATATTTGGTAGAGGCAACTTTAATTCCGAAGGTGTTGTTGCCGAAACCAACAGTGTTTAGGTACATCTCTAAAATTTCACGCTTGGTATATAACAATTCCAATTTCAGTGCGGTAAGCCATTCTTTAGTTTTATAAATGGCCGTACTTAATCCTGGTACAAAACGTATCAAGCCTTGAGAGCTTTTACTCCTAGTACGGTATAAGTTTTTAGCTAATTGCTGAGTAATGGTACTTGCCCCACGTTTATCTCCGGTTGCGGTAGAGTATACACTAGAAAGCAGAGATTGGAAATCAATGCCATGGTGTTTATAAAAGCGAACATCTTCTGTAGCTACTAATGCATCAATTAAATTCTGAGGAATTTCTTCATACTTAATAGGTGAACGGTTTTCACGGTAATACCTACCAAGTAAACTTCCGTCACTTGCATATACCTCCGAAGCTACTGTGTAAGAAGGGTTTTTTAATTCAACGATGCTCGGTGAATAACCAAATAACCATAAAAAATTTATTTCGATTAATAAAAAGTAAATCGCAACAACTCTACAAACAAGGTATAATAATCGTATCCATGCTTTATCCATACTGCAAATATATTAAATGCAAGGAATGCTTAACCCTGAAATTCAACTTTTCGGTGAGAACCATCACAAAAAGGTTTATTAGCTGACGCACCACACCTGCATAAAAAGAATTTACCAGTTTTATAACTTTCGTTTCCTTCTTTGTCAATTATTACACATTCCCCGTTAAATTCTATAGGTCCGTTTGCCAGCAACTTAAGTTTTACGGCATCGTCAGACATAGTTTCTTCAGCCTTAATCGTGTCATTAGTACTTACATTGTTAGCATAATATCCCAATGCTTTAGAGGGGCAATTATCAATCGCTGCTTTAATACTTTCTGTATCTCCACCTTCTAAAGTAATCCAAGGGCGTTTACGCGGATCGAACACTTTAGTTAAATTGCTAAAACATTGGCGAGAGTGAATGCACTTTTCGGGTTCCCAAGTTACTGTAATCTCGTTATTTGTGTATTTCTTCATCATACGTGTCGAATAATTTTACAACTAATTTAATAAATAAATCGTAGATATGTAATATTTCAAATCATGAAAAGAATAGTTAGAAACATGTTAATTGGTTTTGTGGCGGTAAGTATATTGCTTACTACTATTGCAACTCTTACTTATATTAACATGAGTGATTTGGTAAATAGAGAAAATGCTAATACCAAATCACTGAAAATTCTTAGAACAATAGAAGAAATAAAATTCAATACTTTAGGGATCGAAACGGGTATGAGGGGATATTTAATTGTAGGCGACACTTCTTATCTACAGCCCTATGTAAACGGTAAAAATGAATTAACAACGAATACAAATTTATTAATTAACTACAACGAAGGTTTTATTGACCAACAAAATGAGGCAAAAGAACTTAAAGTGTATACAGATTTATTAGTGAGTGTAGCCGAAGAGTTGGTAAAAGACGAGTTTAATAATAACACAGATACCTTAAAACGCATTAAAATGCTGTATCAAACGAAACGATACATGGATGGTATTCGAAAAATTAGTAATGATATTGAACATAAAGAACGCCAAATATTATACAAAACAAATATCGAAAATATTGAAAAGGCACTTCTTACAAAATATGGATATTTTGCAACAGCTATATTAGCAACCATTATTTTAATTATTGTTTTTTTTATCATCAGAAATGAATTGCATAAACGAAAAATAGCAGAAAATAAGTTAGTAGAATCATCAAACAGAATTTATGATTTGTATAACAATGCGCCTTGTGGTTACCATTCCGTTGGGAATGATAATATCATCATTGCGATGAATGAAATAGAGCTTAAATGGCTAGGATATACTAGAGAAGAGGTGATTGGTACAAAAAGTATTTTTGATATAGTACATGAAAAAGATCATTATAAGCTGAACGATTTTATTGACAATGTAAATGTTAATCGTGTACAATTTCTAAAAGATTTAGAGTTATGTTATATACGAAAAGATGGAACTTTTTTAGATGTAATGCTTAATAGTACAGTAAATTACGACAAAGCTGGCAATAGTGTAAGCACAAGAACAGCTGTATTAGACATTACTGAACTAAAAAAATCACAAGAAAAAATTAAACTATTAAACGAAGAATTAGAGCGAAATAATAATCAATTAATTACTGCAAATGCTGAGTTGGAATCTTTTTCATATTCTGTATCACACGATTTGAGAGCACCTTTAAGAGCGATTGATGGTTATTGTAGAATTATTATAGAAGATTATTATGACTCATTAGATATAGAGGCAAGAAGAGTTTTCAATGTAATTTTATCTAACTCTAAACGAATGGGAGTGTTAATCGACGATTTGTTAGATTTTTCAAGGTTAGGTAGAAAAGAAACCAATGAGGTGTGGGTAGATCATAATAAGCTGTTAGATGAAATTTTGACAGAAATTAACATCCCTGTAAATTATTCAATTAAAATAGATGTATTAGAAAATTCGCAAGCCGATAGAGTGTTAATGAAGCAAGTATGGTATAACTATTTATCTAATTCTTTAAAATATACTTCTAAAATAACGAAACCTTTTATACATATATCTTCGTATAAAGAAAACAATGAATTAATTTATTGTATTGAGGATAACGGAGTAGGGTTTGACGAAGCATACAAACACAAGTTATTTAATGTGTTTCAACGATTACATCATAATGATGAGTACGAAGGTACAGGTGTTGGCTTGGCTATTGTATTTAAGATAATTAGCAAACATAATGGACGTGTTTGGGCAGAGTCTAAGCCTTTAGAACAAACAAAGTTTTACTTTTCAATTCCAATTCAGTAACTTCAAGAATATAATAGTAGAGCAAGTATGGACTATGTTGAAATTCTATTAGTGGAAGATAACTTAAATGACGCTGAATTAACCATTCGGGCTTTAAAGAAAAACAATTTAGCAAATAATTTATTTCATTTAAAAGACGGTGCAGAAGCATTGAATTTTATTTATTGCAAGGCAGAATATGCCCATAGAAACAGTAAGTCTAAACCAAAACTTATATTATTGGATTTGAAAATGCCAAAAATAGATGGCATGGAAGTATTAAAAATACTTAAATCGGATATTGAAACAAAACACATACCGATTGTAATATTAACATCTTCTAAAGAAGAAAAAGATTTAATTCAGAGTTATGAACTAGGGGTAAATAGTTTTATACAAAAACCTGTTGAGTTTGATAAATTTTTAAAATCTATTGCAGACATAGGAATGTATTGGATGATACTAAATGAAAACATTAACGATTAATGCAACAACAAAAAACATATAACATTATTATTGTTGAAGACAACAATGCCGATTATGAATTACTTACTCGAGCACTCAAGAAATATGAATTACCAGTTCATTATATTAGGGTGCAAAACGAAGTAGAGCTCCGTAATGCCATAAAAAACAACAAAATTGATGTAGTTATATCCGACTTTATGTTGCCTAGTTTTACAGGCTTAGATGCACTTCGTGTGTTTAAAGAATATCAATTAAATATACCTTTTATAACCCTAACAGGTACAGGTGCAGAAACAATTGCGGTAGACATGATGAAGGAAGGCTCTGATGATTATGTGTTGAAATCTCACATCGATAGGCTTTACCATAGTATACTAACACAAGAAAAAAAATACGAAAATTTACGTGAAAAAAATGAGCTAGATGTTGCCATTTTAAAAAGCGAAAAAGCGTATAGGTTATTAGCTGAAAATACAAACGACGTCATTTCATTACATAATTTATCAGGCGATTTTTTGTATGCTTCGCCAGCAATTTATGAATTATCTGGGTATACAGCAGAAGAAGTATTAGGAAAAAAACTCATTAATTATTTTCATGAAGAAGATATTTCTAAAATGAGTGATCAATTAAATTCTATTATTAATTCTGATAAAAAAATTCGATTCGAATATAGGTTTAGAAAGAAAAATGGAGATTACATTTGGATTGAAACCAGTGGCAAATTAATATATGACCAGGTTACTCAGGAGCCCACAGAAATTGTAGCCGTAACACGTGATGCAACAGAGCGAGTACTTAAAGATTTACAAATAAAAGAAAGTGAAGAGCAATACAGGTTAATTGCTGAAAACGCAACGGATATGATTACCCGCCATGATATTTATGGTGTGTATAACTACATCTCCAACTCATCGTATACATTACTAGGGTACTCTCCCGAAGATATGATTGGTAAATCTGCCTATGATTTTTTACACGTAGAAGATGCAGAGATTATTAGAGCTGGGTTAATGGATTTTGTAAGAAAAGGCTTAGGTGTGTATACCGCAAGTTATAGGTATAAAAAGAAAGACGGTAAATATGCATGGATAGAATCAACTAATAAATTAACCTTTAAAGAGGGAACAGATGACATTGAAGGTGTGATTTCTATTAGTAGAGACATTAGCGAGCGTAAAGCTTTTGAATTTAGGTTAGAAGAAAAAATAAAAGAATTAGATACTTTTATTTACAGATCATCGCATGATTTAAAAGGGCCATTAGCTTCTTTGCAAGGCCTACTAAACGTTGCTAAGTCTGAAATTAAAGATGCTAATACCATGCAGTACATAAATTTAATAGAACGTAGTGTACTGCACTTAGATACCATTTTAATGGATCTATTAAACATCACTAAAATTACACAAGGCTCTTTAACTATTGTCGACATCAATTTAAAAGAAATTGTGACCAATATTATAAGTAGTTTCGAAAATTTACCAGAGCACCAGAATATTAAATGGACATTGGATTTTGATGAATGCCCAATGTTACAACTTGATAAATCATTAATAAATAATATTTTTCAGAACTTAATAATAAATGCAATAAAGTACCGCGATAAAGATAAGATTACCTCAATAATCAACATAAAAACAACCTGTTTGGAAAATCAATTAATTGTTGAAATAGAAGACAATGGAGAGGGTATACCAGACAGTTTACAAAGAAATGTGTTTGATATGTTTTTTAGAGGCAATACCAAATCTACAGGCACAGGCTTAGGTTTGTACATCGTAAAAAATGCAGTCGAAAAATTAGGAGGTAAAATTCAATTAGAAAGTGAAGAGAAAAAAGGCTCTGTTTTTACAATTTATTTACCAGTAAAATTTAATGTTGAACCACCAATTTCATTATTGGTTAAAAATACAATGTTATGAGCCTACATAAATACAAATGCATAATGTTGATTGATGATAGTGAGATTGACAACATGGTGAATTCTCACATCTTATCAAAAAATAACATTGCCGAACACATTGTTGTACATAGCTCTGCAACTGATGCGCTTGAATATTTGAAAAATAATATAAATAGTGATGATGAGTATATGATTCCACAAGTAATACTGTTGGATATAAATATGCCCATTATGAATGGGTTTGGTTTCTTACTGGAATTTGAAAATTTCCCTCAAAAATTAATAGATAGAATGCAAGTAATAATGTTAACTAGTTCTGTAGACCCTAATGACATAAGGCGCTCCAAAGAATTTACCACAGTTCGTTCTTTTATAAGTAAACCTCTTTCTTTAGAACATTTAAATTCTATTTAACATGTGTTCTGTAAAAGCACAAACCGAACTTAAGTTTAAAAATAGAAGAACATCTAAAATTGTATCCAACACTTTGGAGCAAAGAATTATAAAAGACCAACAACCCTTTATTCCCAATGTAAATATATGGATAGGCATGCAAGCCTATGTTATTACCGATAAGGAACCACAATATTACCAACAAATGGTTTTTGGTTTAACGCCTAATTGGGCACAAAAAAAAATGTATTTATTTAATGCTAGAGTAGAAGGGAAGTTCAACCCAGAAAACAATGTAAATTACAATGAAGAAATGGGCATTTTTGCAATGCCATCATTTAGAAATGCTATACAAAATAGAAGATGCATTATACCTGTTGATTATTTTATTGAAGGACCCGAAAAAGAGAAATTAAGTAAACCGTTTCTAATAAGAAGGAAAGATAAAGAGGCTAGTATTTTAGCAGGTATTTGGGAGGAATGGACAGATAAAGGTACTGGTGAAATAATAAAAACGTACGCAATTTTAACTACAGCGGCATCGAATTTATTGCAAACTATACAACACCACAGATCGCCTTTAATTTTAAATGATGAGGAGATTGATACTTGGTTAAATCCAAAGTCTAGCACTCAAGACATTCGAAAAATATTGTATCCACATGATTTTTCGAACGCCGAAGCACTTGCCATAGATCCCAT
>CALRTZ010000025.1:0-44518 GCA_943371235.1 Sphingobacterium thalpophilum
TGTCGACACAAAAATTAAGCATTGTACCTGTACTGGATAACAAAGAAAATTATGTGGGAATGATTTCCATCAATGCAATGTTAAACTACTTTGCAGAAATTACTTCTTTGGCAAGCCCGGGTGCTATTATCATCTTAGAAATTGGTCAACGAAACTATTCTTTATCAGAAATAGCCAGGATTGTGGAATCTAACGATGCACACATTCTAAGTTCTTATTTAAATTCTAATGCAGATTCTACCAAAATTGAGGTTACTATAAAAGTTGATAAAGAAGACATCAACGGCATTATACAAACATTCGAACGGTTTAATTATACAGTACACAGTTTTTACAAACAAAAAATGGATATTGATGATACGATGGATCGCTTTGATTCATTTATGAAATATCTAAATATATAAAAAATGAAAATAGCTATCTACGGTCGTAAGTACAATGATTCTGCTACGGTTTACATGCAGCAGTTGATAGATTGCTTAGTAGAAAATCAAGTAGAAATTGTTATTTACAGTGCTTTTCAAGCATTTTTAGGTCCGAGAGTAAATCTTCCTAAAAACATCGAAGTTTTTAATAGTTACGATGAGTTAAAAGAGGTTAAATACTTAATTAGTGTGGGCGGTGATGGTACTTTATTGGACACTGTAACTTTTGTTCGCGATTCGGGCATTCCGATTATTGGGATAAACATGGGTCGATTAGGGTTTTTGGCGAGCATTGCTAAACAAGAAATTAAAACGGCTGTAGAAAGTTTAATGAAAGGGCATTTTACCATCGATAAACGATCGCTGATACGTGTAGAATCTAACATCCCATTGTTTAACGGAGTAAATTATGGATTGAACGAAGTAACTATTCACAAGAAAGATACCTCATCCATGATCATAGTACATGCATATTTAAATGGAGAGTTTTTAAATTCGTATTGGGCAGATGGCTTAATTTTAGCTACTCCAACAGGATCTACAGGCTATTCATTAAGCTGCGGTGGTCCGATTATCTTTCCAAATTCCGAAAATTTTGTAATCACCCCAATTTCCCCTCATAATTTAAATGTACGCCCAATCATAATTTCAGATAACCAAGTTATTACATTCGAAGTGGAGGGCAGGAGTGCACATTATTTAGCAACCCTCGATTCGCGCACAGAAACGCTAGAAACCACGGTTCAATTGGCTGTAAGGAAAGAATCTTTCGAATTAAATTTGATTAGATTAAGTACTGAAAACTATTTAGGAACGTTAAGAAACAAGCTAATGTGGGGCTTGGATACCAGAAATTAATCTATTTCCTTATTTTAGCGCTTCTTAAAACAAACCCATGCGATTAGGTAAACTATTTGTGTTATGTATGTTGTTGATTTCTAATTCTATTCTTGCTCAAGAATGGGAAGTAGGAACTAATGTAGGCATGATGGGCTATATGGGCGATCTAAACAGAAATAATCCAGTTAAATTTACAAATGCCGCAGCCAGTATACATGTTCGCTATGCATTTACTCCTTTTCATGGTTTTAAATTAGGATTTACTCAAGGGGGTGTGCAAGCAAATGATAGAGATTCTAAAAATGCATTTGAAAAAGCTAGAAATCTTAGCTTTAAAAGTAACATATCAGAGCTTGCATTAAATTATGAATTTTACTTTCACCCTTTTCAACCTGGAAGTGGTAAAAACAGATTTACACTTTATACCTATGTGGGCATTGCAGGCTTTAGATTCGAGCCTTTAGCAGAATACAACGGCACAACCTATAAGTTACGCGAATTAGGCACAGAAGGCCAAGGCACAAGTTTTAATAAATCAGCTAAATATGATAATTTAGCGCTCGCAATTCCTTTTGGAGTAGGGTTTAAATATAATATAGTTGATAATTTTAATTTAGGTGTTGAACTGGGTTATCGGAATACATTAACCGATTATTTAGATGATGTGAGTAAGGTGTACGCTGATAAAGACATACTTAGCAATTCAAATGGATTAATTTCAGCTCTTCTATCTGATAGATCTGGCGAAATTAATAATGGAATTTATACTGGCGAAACTTATACAGAAAGAGGTGATGCCAGCCGAAGAGATTTTTATATGTTTGCAGGAGTTACCATTTCATATACGTTTACCCCAATAAAATGCCCAAATCTTAGTATTTACAAATGAGTGAGCAATTAAACATTAACAAAGATAAATTACCACAACACGTTGCCATTATTATGGATGGTAACGGACGTTGGGCAAAAGAAAAGGGCAAGTTAAGAGTTTTTGGTCACCAAAACGGTGTAAAAGCGGTACGCGATACCGTTGAGTCTGCGGCAGAACTAGGAATTAAACATTTAACCTTATATGCATTTTCTACCGAAAATTGGAACAGACCAAAATTCGAAGTAAATGCGTTAATGGAGTTGTTAGTTTCTACCATCAATAAAGAAACAAAAACTTTGATGGAGAATAACATTCGCTTAAATGCGATTGGCGATTTAAAATCATTACCCTCTAGTTGTTACCGCGAATTACAAGAAGCAATTAAGAAAACAGAGAACAATACACGAATGACCTTGCATTTAGCGTTAAGCTACTCGTCGCGTTGGGAAATTACAAACGCGGTTAAACAAATAGCCGAAAAAGTGAAAAATGCAGAACTAAGTGTTGATGAAATTAACGATGCTACCATCGATGAATATTTAACTACTAAAGGTATTCCAGATCCAGAGTTATTAATACGTACCAGCGGAGAGCATCGCATTAGCAATTTCCTATTATGGCAAATTGCGTATGCAGAATTATATTTTACCGATAAATTATGGCCTGATTTCAGGAAAGAAGATTTATATGAAGCGATAATCGATTTCCAATCGAGAGAACGTAGATTCGGAAAAACGAGTGAACAAGTTAAGGCCTAAACCAAGTATGAAGAAATTATTTTTTGCAATTATTATATTATTAAATTTCAATACAAATGCTTTCAGCCAAATTATTATGGGCAATGAAAGTGAAGAAATTGATTTTTTACTCGATTACAACAAGCCTAGAGAATTTGAAATTGGAGGAATTACCATTTCGGGAGTTAAATTTCTAGATAGCTATGCTCTTATTAAACTTACCGGTTTAGAAGTGGGCGATAAAATTCAAATACCAAGCGATAAAATTTCGGGAGCAATTAAAAAACTTTGGGTGCAAGGTTTGTTCGAAGATATACAAGTTTCGATTACTAAAATCGATGGCAACTTGGCCTTCTTCGACATTAAATTAACCGAACGTCCGCGTTTATCAAGATTTAGTTTTTCGGGCATCAAAAAATCTGAAGCAGATGAAATTCGTGAGCGTATAAAACTGGTGTCTGGAAAAGTAGTAAATGATAACCTTGTGAACAACACCAAACAATCCATAACTAAATATTATAATGAAAAAGGATTTTTAAATGCGAATATCGACATTGTAGAAACACGTGATTCAATTATGCTAAACTCTGTAATGTTAAAAATAAACATTGATAAAAATCAGAAAGTAAAAATTGAGCAAATTGCAATTACAGGTAACAAAGATCTGTCATCAAAAAAAATAAAAAAATTGATGAAAGAAACAAAGGAAAGAGGCTGGTACAAAATATTTAATTCATCAAAATATCAAGAGAAAGAATTTGTAAATGATAAGGCCAGCATCATTGAAAAGTATAATGAATTAGGCTACCGAGATGCCAAAATTATACGCGATACTGTTTATGATTTAAATAAAAAAGCATTACGAATTGAGTTAGATATTTACGAAGGGCCGAAGTATTACTTTGGCAACATCAATATTTATGGTAATACAAAATATAGTACCGAAACTTTACAAGGAATTTTAGCCATTAAAAAAGGCGAAACGTATAGTAAGAAAACGTTGCAAACACGTTTAGAAATGAATCCAAATGGTAGAGATATTTCTTCTTTATATTTAGATGATGGATATTTATTTTTCAACGTAGACCAACAAGAAAAACTCGTTTATAATGATACCATTGATATGGACTTAATTATACGCGAAGGTCCTCAAGCTACTATTGATAGAATTATTGTAAGAGGTAACGAGAAAACGAATGATAAGGTAATTTTACGAGAGATACGCACAAAACCAGGTCAGAAATTTTCGCGTTCGGAAATTATTAGAACAAACAGAGAGCTTTCTCAACTAGGATATTTCGACCCTGAAAAAATTGGAGTAAATCCGAAACCAGATCCAATAAAAGGAACGGTAGATATTGAATACACAGTAATGGAACGACCATCCGATCAGATAGAATTATCAGGTGGTTTCGGTGGTGGTAGAGCAGTTGGAACTTTAGGTTTAAGTCTTACCAATCTTTCGATGAAAAATGCATTAGCTGGAAAGTTTGATCCCTTGCCAACGGGAGATGGGCAAAAGTTAAGCATACGTGCACAAACAAACGGATTGTTTTTTCAGTCGTATAGTTTATCTTTCTCTGAGCCATGGTTAGGTGGTAAAAAACCAAATTTCTTTACGGCATCAATTTTTAGAACAACACAGTCAAACGGATTTAAAAAGGGCGATGCTTCTCGTCAGTCGATAGAAATTAATGGAATATCACTTAGTTTAGGTAAACGACTAAAAAAACCAGACGATTTTTTCTTGATCAATCATTCGGTTAGTTATCAAGTTTATAACTTAAATAATTATGCTGGCTTCTTGTTTGCGAATGGAAAATCTAAAAACATAAGTTTAACAAATGTACTTTCTAGAAATTCTACAGATCAACCAATTTATCCAAGATCAGGTTCAAACATATCTTTGAGTTTGCAAATTACTCCGCCTTTTTCATTGTTTACGGGTATCGATTATACAAATGCTGCAAGTAATGTGAAGTATGAATATATCGAGTATCATAAATGGAAATTTGATGCATCATTTTTCACCAGACTAGTTGGCGATTTAGTATTAAACTCTAAAGCAAATTTTGGTTTCTTAGGATTTTATAATAACGATATAGGGAATTCGCCATTTGAGCGATTTAAATTAGGTGGTGATGGTTTAGCAGGATTCGATTTCTTGAGAGGTTCGGAGATTATAGGTTTGAGAGGATATCAGAATAATTCTATTGTACCAAATCAAAATTTTGGAAGCATAGGTGCTCCTATTTATAACAAATTCACTATAGAGCTTCGTCATCCAATTACCATGAACCAATCGGCTACCATCTTCGGATTGGTATTTGCGGAAGCGGGTAATACTTATGCTACTTTCAGAAACTTCAATCCATATAACAATATGAAAAGATCGGTTGGAGCGGGTGTACGTATATTCTTACCAATCTTTGGATTGTTAGGTTTGGATTATGGATATGGTTTCGACGAAATTCCTGGCGACCCAGGAGCAGGAGGTGGGCAGTTTCACTTTTCAATTGGTCAACAATTTTAATACTAGAGCTACTAAGCATTCGTTGTACGTATAATCGACATTTATTAATTGACACATATTATGAAAAAGTTATTGATATCCTTAGCATTTGTATTTACAGGGTTAATGGCAAATGCACAAACAAAATTCTGTTTTGTAGATACAGAGTATATTTTAAAACACATCCCAGAATATAAATCGGCACAAACTCAATTAGACGATTTATCGGCAGAGTGGCAAAAAGAAATCGACACGCGTTATGCAGCCATCGAAAAAATGTATAAATCGTACCAAGCGGAGCAAGTGCTTTTATCAGACGAGATGCGTTCTAAAAGAGAACAAGAGATTGTAGATAAAGAGAAACAGGTAAAAGAATACCAAAAGCAAAAGTTTGGTTTCCAAGGCGAGTTATACAAAAAAAGAGAAGAATTAGTAAAGCCTATACAAGACAAGGTATTTGAGGCGATTAATAAATATGCCGATCAATACTCTTACGGGGTTATTTTTGATAAATCTGGTGATGCTACCATGTTGTATACAAGTAGTAAATTAGATAAAAGCAACGATGTGATTTCTGCTTTAGGGTATAAACCAGGCGATTATTCGGGAGCTAAAACTGGCTCAAAATCAGCAGATAAAGTCGAAAAAACAACAAAACCTACGCCCCAGAAAAAATAAATAGTATATTGCCCCAAAATTTTTATAAATGAAAAAGACTTACAAGTTTACAATCTTATTATTAGTATCCCTGTTTACAGTGGTGGGTGTGAATGCACAAGGTGCAAAATTCGGACATATTAACTCAGCAGAATTATTAGCTTCTTTACCAGAAGTAAAGGAAGCAGATAAAAAATTGCAAGAATTTGCAGCAAGTTTAGAAAATCAATTAAAATTGATGACGAATGAATATCAACAAAAAGTTCAATCGTACCAGTCGCAAGCTGCTAACATGGCTGATCCTATTAAAGATGCTAAAGTGAAAGAAATTTCTGATTTAGAAGGACGTATACAAGAGTTTCAACAAACAGCACAAGAATCTGTAGGAAAGAAAAAGGAAGAATTGTATTCTCCAATTTTAAAGAAAACAGAAGATGTGATTGTAGAAATTGCGAAAGAAAAAGGATATGCGTATGTATTTGATACAAGCGCAGGAAGTGTAATTTACGGACAACCATCTGATGATATGATGGAAACAGTAAAAAAGAAATTAGCTAGCATGCCAGCTGGTGCAGCAGCACCTGCAACACCTGCAGCAACGCCAACTACTAAACCAGCTGGTCCAAAAAAATAATCGAATAGAATTCAATATTTCTTTATATTTAAGTCGCCTTAAGCAGGCGACTTTTTTTATGAGCAAAACAGAACAAGCAATTGGCATTTTCGATTCGGGCATCGGAGGACTTACTGTAGCAAATGCAATAAATACCTTACTCCCGAATGAGCAATTAATTTATTTTGGCGATACTGCCCACATGCCTTATGGCGATAAATCGCCGGAAGCCATTAAATATTATTCGCTTAAAATTGGTCAGTTTTTAATGGATCAAAATTGCAAGGCCATTGTAATTGCTTGCAATACCGCTTCCTCTTTGGGCTTCGATGATTTGAATACGATGATTAAAGGAAAAATTCCGATTATCAATGTAATAGATCCAACGGTTGATTACATCATTTCACATAAAAAATTAAAAAACATTGGAGTTATTGGTACTAAAGCCACTATAAAATCAAATGTTTATGCGCGTAAAATAAAAGAGAAAAAAGATGAGCTAAATGTGGAGTCGCTTGCCACTCCTTTATTAGCACCCATGATAGAAGAGGGTTTTTTTAACAACAATATTTCTAAAACCATTATCAATTCTTATTTATCAAAAGCTAAATTAAAAAAGGTAGATGCATTGGTATTGGCTTGTACGCATTATCCACTCATTAAAAAAGAAATTTCAGAATTTTACGAGCGTGATATTACGATTCTCGATTCTGCAGAAATTGTAGCAGAATATGTTAAAAAGGTATTGAGCAAGAAAAAACTGTTGGCTACTAAACGTACCGCGCAGCATAAATTCTATGTTTCTGATTTTACATCATCATTTGAGAAGAGCACCAAATTGTTTTTTAAAGAGAAGATACATTTGGAGTTGATGAATTTGTGGAAGTAGGGTTTCGAAATGTCGAAATGTCGAAAACCTTATCACATTACATTTGTCATTATATTGAATTTACGCCTCAGTTTAAGTATTTTTAGTACTTTTGAATGTAATCCTAAGGAATGACTTTCTACATAATTTCAATTTCATTGTTAGCTTTTGTAGCGGTATACGCGTTAATGGGTGTATGGGCAGAGCGTAAGATTTCAGCTTTAATTCAAGACCGTGTAGGCCCCGTAGAAGTAGGCAAGTTCGGATTAATACAAACCTTTGCCGATATTCTTAAATTACTTCAGAAAGAAGACATTATTCCAACTCGTGCCAATAAGTTTCTTTTTGGTTTGGCCCCATTGCTCGTATTTACCTCTGTTTTTATGGGGTTTGCGGTCATGCCATTTTCTCCAGATTATATAAGCTCCAATATCAATATCGGGCTTTTTTATTTTATGGCAATCGTTTCTATTGAAGTGGTGGGCATACTTATGGCAGGTTGGGCTTCCAATAATAAGTACGCATTTTTTGGATCTATTCGATCTATTGCCCAAATCATTGCTTATGAAATTCCTGCAGGCATTTCCATTTTGGCCGCAGTAATGATGTACCAAAGTTTAAACCTGCAAAACATTGCCTACTTACAAGGCATCTATACTCCAGAACCCATTTATTTTATGGGCTTCTGGGAGGTTTCAAAAATTGGCGGAATATTTTCATGGGGCATTTTTCAAGCTCCACACTTATTTGTAGCTGCCATTATTTATTTCATCGCCTCCTTAGCAGAATCTAACCGTACCCCTTTTGATATACCCGAAGCCGAATCGGAATTGGTTTCAGGTTTCCATGTGGAGTACACTGGCTTTAAATTTGGCGCATTGTTTTTAGCCGAATACGCCATGATGTTTTTAACTTCCATGGTGCTCGTTATTTTATTTTTAGGAGCATGGTATAGTCCCTTGCCAAACATTGGCTCCTTTGCTTTAGCCGATTATACCAACGGAACTTTTTGGGGCTTGGCTTGGATATTATTGAAAACATTGGCATTGGTGGTGGTTCAAATGTGGATACGCTGGACCTTGCCTCGCTTTAGAGCTGATCAGTTAATGAATTTTTGTTGGAAGGTGTTAATTCCCCTTTCATTTGCGTGTTTATTTTTATCAGCATTTTGGAAATTAATTGTTTTGTAAATTGAGTAAACTAACGAACATACTAAAAAGTGTTGCAGGTATTGTAAAGGGTTTTGCTCTTACTGCCAAACATTTATTTAGAACATCTAAAACCGTAAGAGAAAATATACAGTCGGATACCTACTTTACCGAAAGAACAGATAATACAAGCACCTTAAGATATCCACATATAAAATTACCCTTACCAGATAATTCGCGCAATCAATTACACGTAGAAATTGATGATTGTATTGTTTGCGATTTATGTGCTAAAATATGCCCGGTTGATTGCATCGAAATTGAAGCGATAAAAGCAGTAGAAGATATTGGTAAAACTTCCGATGGTACTACCAAACGTTTGCATGCCGCACAGTTTGATATTGATATGGCTAAATGCATGTTCTGCGGACTGTGTACCATTGTATGCCCAACAGAGTGTATCATCATGACAGATGAGTACGATGTTTCTTTAGATAATGTAGCGGCAATGAATTACCATTTCTCAACCATGACTGCCGAAGAAGCATCACAAAATAAAATTAAACTAGCTGCATTTGAAGCAGAGAAAAAAGCAGCAAAAGAAGCAGCACTTAAAGCAACTCAAGAAAAAAAGGAGGAAGGAAATGTTTAACCTTGCTCTTTATTTTTTCATTGCATTTGGTGTGTTTGCAGCATTATACGCAGTTAATGTAAAATCGATTGTGAAAGCTGTGTTTGCAATGTTTGGAGCCTTCTTCACAGTATCGGCCATGCTTATACTCGCACAAGCCGAGTTCTTAGCCATCGCACATTTAATGGTGTACATCGGTGGTATTATTGTACTTATGATTTTTGCCATTATGCTTTCTTCTAAAAGTATAATGGATGATAGCATTGAAGTTAGTAAAGAAACAACCGCCTTCAGATTTACAAAACTAATTAGCGGCATTGCTTGTACCTTCTTATTTCTAATAATGGCTAACATCATTTTATCAGAAAAAGTAAATCCTGCTATACAAGGTGCAAAAATTAATAATATTCAGAATTTTGGAATTGAACTTTTAAGCACTTATGCAATGCCATTAGAAATAATATCATTAGTGTTATTAGTTGCCTTAATGGCCGCTTCAATTATTAGCAGAAAGGAGAAATCCAATGCCTGAGATTCTTAATTCACAATTAATGCAATTGTTTTCCGCGGCGCTTTTTTGCATCGGCTTTTTTGCAGTACTCACTAAAAAGAATTTAATTTTAGTATTAGTAGGAATAGAACTAATGGTAAATGCATCGCTCTTAAACTTAAGTGTGCTCGATAAAATGTTTAACAAGCTCGATGGACAAATGCTTGCATTATTTGCCATGGTGCTCTCTGCAGCCTCTATTGCCGTGGCTTTAGCAATTATCATAAAAGCCTATCAATATTTTAAAAATATAGATCCCGATAAAATTAATCAGCTTAAAAATTAGTGGAAAACTTACAAACAATATTCAATTTTGTAACCAACTCTAGCACGGGTTTGGCATTGTTTGTATATGTATTTCCATTGCTTTCTTTTTTTATGTTGATGGTAATAAAATCAACTAAACTTGCGCATAGCATTGCAATGGCTAGTTTACTATTTTGCTTTGTTGCATCATTAACGCTATTATACAGAACCTATACAAGCATTGGTTTTGCAGCTCAATTGCCATGGTTAGAAATCGGTAGCATACAGTTAAACCTTAGCATAAGTGTCGATAAAATTGCGGCCTTAATGTTGAGTATGGTTTCTTTGATTACGTTCTTAGTAATGTGGTACTCTACAGAATACATGCGCGGCGAAAAAAGATACAATTACTTTTTTGCGTACATCAGTTTATTTGCCTTTGCCATGTTTGGCTTAATACTAAGCAGGAACTTATTGTTTGCCTATATATTTTGGGAAATGGTTGGTTTTTGTTCTTACCTGCTCATTGGATTTTATACGCAAAAAAACAGCGCTATACTTGCTAATAAAAAAGCATTTATCATCAATAGAATTGGAGATTTAGGTTTTCTGGTTGGTATCATGATTTTGTTGTCGGTATTCAGAACCCTTGATTTAACTGCAATCTACACACATATACAAGAGCGAGCTTCTTTTATATCTTCGAGCGATGCCTTACTATTGCATTACGCAGGTTATGCATTTTTTATAGCAGTAATAGCAAAGTCGGCACAATTTCCTTTACATGTTTGGTTGCCCGATGCCATGGAAGGTCCTACACCTGTTTCTGCTTTAATACATGCAGCAACTATGGTAATTTCTGGTGTGTATTTACTTATTCGAATATTCTTTTTATTAGATGCCGAAGTATTAAATTTTATCGTGCTCATAGGTTCTTTCACTGCGTTTATGGGAGCATTTATTGCCGGTCGTCAATTTGATATTAAAAAAATATTAGCCTATTCAACCATTTCTCAGTTGGGCTACATGGTAATGGCTATAGGGCTTTCGGCACCTATGGCTGCATTCTACCATTTATATACTCATGCGTTTTTTAAAGCAGCATTATTTTTAGGAGCTGGTAGTATTATACATTATTTGCATCATCAATTTAAATTAAAAAATATAAGCTTAGATGCACAAGACATTCGTAACATGGGCGGTTTAAGAAAAGAATTGCCTTTTACCTTTTACGTTTATACACTTGCATCTGCAGCATTAGTGGGAATTCCTTTCTTAAGCGGTTTCTTTTCTAAAGAAGCCATCCTTACCGAAACTTGGGTTTGGGCAAACAATCATAGTACCATTTATTTAATTGTGCCTGTATTTGCTTTTGGTTCTGTACTCATGACCGCCTTTTACGTTTTCAGACATTATACCATGGTATTTTTTGGTAAGTCGACTATTGAGTATTTACGAACTAAAGAAAGTATCGTTTTCATAATACCATTTGTAATTCTAGGCATTGCATGTATTTACATGTATCCATTGTATACACCAGCTATTCATTTTGCCTTGCTGCCTTACCTAACGGTAGCGCTTATATCTATTGGCTTTGCGGCTGCTTATTTAATTTGTTATCGAAGAATCATCAAACCATTTTCCGAAAATAATTTGATTTACAAATTGAGTTATAATGCTTTTTACCTTGATACTATTTATCAATTTTTATTTACAAAACCTGCACATTTTTTATTAAACAAATTACAACCTGTAGATTTCAAATTTGATAATGACCTAGTGCATGGAATGGGAAATGTAGTTATCCATTTCTCACATTTTATTGCTTGGGTTGATAAAAATATTTTTGATGCGGTAGTGAATTTTATTGGCACACTTGGTTTGCAACTGTCGTATTTTTCGGCATGGGTCGATAAAAATATAATTGATGGATTTGTATTATTAATTGCAAAATTATCATGTAGGGCAGGAGATTTTATTAGGGCATTTCAAACTGGTAAAGTGCAATCATACTTTGCATTATCGGCAGTTTTATTAATTGTATTTATTTGGTTTTTTATGAAAGGAATTTAATTATGCATCTATTATCACTTATTATATTTATCCCTTTGGTAGGGATTTTATTGATAGGCTTAATCCCTAGCAAATACCAAAAATCGTATAAGCTAATTAGTGCGGCAATTGCCTTGCTTCAATTGGTATTAGCCTTGTATGCATATTCATCCTTAGAAAAGAATGCCATGTTCCAATTTGTAGAGAAATACGATTGGATAAAATTAAACTTAGGCAATTTAGGAAATCTGCAAATAGAATATTTTGTAGGAATGGATGGAATTTCTGCTGGTTTAATATTATTAAGCAGCATAGTACTATTTATTGCGAGTATTTCTTCTTTTGAAATTACTGCAAATTTAAAAGGTTACCATCTATTGTTTAATCTTTTAAACTTAGCCATTATGGGAGTATTCCTCTCTTTAGATTTCTTTTTGTTTTATGTGTTCTATGAATTAATGCTATTACCATTGTATTTCTTAATAGGCATGTGGGGCGGAGTAAACAGAGAGTATGCTTCTATAAAATTTTTCTTATATACTTTATTTGGTTCGGTGTTTATGTTATTGGTGATGGTAGGTTTATACTTTTCTGTTACCGACCCAGAAACCGGTGCGCATACATTTAACATGTTGCACATGATGGATCCGAAAAATTTCCAATTAGATGGATTTTTCAGTCCGGCTGCAGGTAATGTAGTTTTCGGAATTTCCGCAAGGTTCATCGCATTTATTGTCTTGTTTATTGGCTTCGCCATTAAAGTACCCATGGTGCCATTCCATACATGGTTACCAGACGCACACGTGGAAGCACCCACACCCATATCCATTATATTGGCGGGTGTATTGTTAAAAGTAGGAGCATACGGTATAATTAGAATTTGTTACGGTATATTTCCTGATGCTGCAATTCATTATTCTTATTACGTAGCATTAATGGGAATGATTTCTATTATCTACGGAGCTTTAAATGCTTTAAGTGCAAAAGATTTAAAACGATTAATTGCCTACTCATCTATCTCTCACATGGGCTTTGTATTAATTGGAGTTGCCTCTTTAACTTCCGAAGGATTAAATGGTGCGCTTTACCAATTATTCTCACATGGAATATTATCGGCGATGTTATTCTTTTTAGTAGGAGTGTTGTACACTAGAGTCCATGATCGTGAGCTTGCAAATTTCAGAGGACTTTCTATACAAATGCCACGTTATACTGTATTTGTAGTAATTGCATTCTTTGCTTCCTTAGGTTTACCAGGCATGTCGGGTTTTATTGGCGAAGCCTTTAGTTTGTTCGGTGCATTTTTATCAGAGTCGAGCAATGGCTTAGTTCCCCGATGGATGGCGATTGTTTCTACGCTTGGTATTTTATTAGGAGCGGGATATTTTTTATGGGCATTGCAACGCATGTTTTTCGGACAAAAAAGTTTTAAACTGGCAAGTTGGGAAACGGACTTAACAGATTTAACCTTTAGAGAATACGTAGTATTAATACCTTTAGCATTGATCACCATTTTCTTAGGCGTATTACCATCGTATTTATTTGATTGGAGTAATGCAAGTGTAAATGTGTTAATTAATGATACCATGCTTAATGGATATTTGTACTTGCATGAATATTTTAAATTCTAAAAAATGAATACAAGTATCGCACTTCAATCTATACAATCATCCATTGCTCATTTCGCTAACGAATGGGTATTGATAGGTACATTTTTTGTTGCGCTATTATTTGATTTATTTGTAAAACGTAAAGAGGGCTTAGTTTATATCACCTTCGCCGGTATTTTATTTTCTACATTTATATTAGCACAACAATTTTTATCTATTACTGAGCCTTTAAGTTTATTCAATAATTTTTATCAACTATCTAAAACAACACTCAGCTTTAAACTTATTATTAGCATTTCTGCCATTGTTGTGTTGCTACCTTTTGTTTTTAAAAGTTTTAAGTTTAAAAATGTAGAGTTCATTTATCTTTTTCCATTATTAATTTTGAGTGCAAATTTACTTAGCATGTCTAGTCATTTGCTAAGTATATTAATAGGCATAGAGTTTTTATCCATACTATCGTATTTATATATTGCCTTCGAAATAAATTCTAAAAACAATGCGGAATCTTCTACCAAGTATGTAGTATATGGAGCCTTTTCATCGGCAATTATGCTGTATGGTATTTCTTGGTTATATGCATTAAGTGGAAGCATGTATTTAGACGCTAATTTTTTAGCAGAGCTTTCAAAAGCGAATACTTCTACAGTAGCCATGGCTATTTTAATTTTTAGCGCCGGATTTTTATTCAAAATTTCTGCCGCACCTTTTCATTATTACAGTCCGGATGTGTACGAAGGCAGCAGCCCTAGTACCTTAGCATTTATTAGTACCATTCCAAAAATAGCAGGCTTTGCGGTGCTATTTGCTTTTGTAAGTAGGTTTCATTTTAATTTCCAAGGAACTGTTTTAGTATGGCCACATTTTCCATGGGAAAAGGTATTGTCTATCATCGCCATTGCCACCATGTTTATTGGTAATTTATCGGCCATCTCTCAACGAAATTTAAAAAGAATTTTCGCTTACTCAAGTATCTCGCACACAGGTTTTATTTTGATGGGATTAATTGTATACAGCCATACTGGTTTAGATGCCTTGGTTTATTATTTGGTGATTTATACCATCAGTAATTTTGCTCTATTTTTTATTTTACAACTTTGGGAAAGCAAGTACGGAATTGTAGAATTGAAACAATTAGTAGGATTAGGTAGAAAAGAAAAAGTTAGCGCAAGTTTAATGGTATTGTTATTAGCGTCATTTACTGGCTTGCCACCTTTAGCTGGATTTTTAGCAAAGTTTTTTATTTTTAGTTCGGTGTTCGAACAATATCAACTTTCTTATGAGCCTTGGTTATTATATGTGTTAATTGCAGGGGTATTAAATACGGTGATTGCCTTGTTTTATTATTTCAACATTGCACGTTATTTGTTCTTAAAATCAGGCGACTTTATTTCGCCAACAATTTCTCTAATTAAGAATGAAAAAGTCCTTTTGCTACTCATCTCATTGCTTTCTATTAGTTTGCTTTACTTGGGTTTAAACCCCTTTTCCGTTAATTAATTTTAATCAGACAACTGTCTTTTTTATTTTGACAAATGTAATATTGTAATTATATTTGTGTATGGAAAATGATGCATCAAAAATATTGGAACCAGAAGTAAGTTATGCCTCCACACAATCGAATAGTGTATTCAGCATTTTAGAATTCATAAAAAAAGGTATTAAATACAATCAATTTCTAAAATATAATCAACAAACTCCTTTTTCAATTTCAGATTGGTCGGAGTTTTTACATCTCTCGGAGCGTACACTGCACAGGTATCAAAAAGATAAAAAAACTTTTGATGCATCGCAAACAGAAAAAATTATGGAAATTATATTAGTGTATAAAAAGGGCAAAGAAGTATTCGGTAATAATAAAAATTTTGATAATTGGTTAATTCAAAAAAACATTGCCTTAGCAAATAAAATGCCTAAAGAATTTTTAACTAGTTCTACTGGTTTAAAATTATTAATGGAAGAATTACATAAAATAGAGCACGGTATTCTTGCATGATACTCTATCGATTAGCAAAAGAAGCCTTTGCAAAAGACTTAAGTGGGAACGGGGCGAAGTTATATGGTGGCAGGTGGAATTCTAAAGGTGTTGCTTTAATTTATACTAGTGAAAATAGAGCCTTGTGTACTGCAGAAATTGCAGTGCATACGCCATTGGGCATTGTACCAACTAATTATTGTTTAATTAGTATTGAAGTGCCTGATAAGCTAAAAATAGTAGAGCTTGATGTTTCTCAATTAAAAAATACAGCTTGGAAAAGTCATCCACCTAATCAAATTACTCAAAAAATTGGCGACGATTTCGCAAGAAACAATAAATACTTAGTATTAAAAGTGCCTTCGGTTATAGTGCAAGGGGAGTATAATTATTTAATTAACCCAATGCACCCATTGGCAAGTAAAATCAGTATCAAAACCATTGAACCCTTTACTTTCGATGATAGAATGTTTAGTCGTTAGTCTTTAGAAATTAGTCTTCGTACAAGTTTCCTCTGTCTAATGACTAAAGACTAAAGACTAACGACTATAGAACAACTTCCATATTATGGTATACCATGTTCACATCGTCATCCTCTTCCATTTTATCAATTAGTTTTTGGATTTCAGCTTCTTGCTCGGCGTTTACTTTCATATAGGTTAATGGGAAGCGTTCGAAACCAGAGCTAATAATGTGTGCGCCTTTTTCTTCTAATGCCTTTTGCATATTACCGAAATCTTCGAATGCAGTGGTTATCAGTATTTCGTTTTCATCTTGTTCTACTTCTTCTGCACCAAAATCAATAAGTTCTAGTTCTAATTCTTCTACAACCATTCCTTCCGCATTAATTCTGAAAACAGCTTTTCTTTCGAAAACGAAGTTTAGCATTCCGGTAGTTCCTAAACTACCACCAGATTTTGTAAAATATGAACGAACACTTGCAACCGTTCGGTTTAAATTATCAGTAGAGGTTTCTACCAATATAGCTACTCCATGGGGAGCGTAGCCTTCGTATATTACTTCTTCGTATGAGCTGGTATCTTTATCGGCAGCTCTTTTTATGGCTGCATCTATACGATCTTTCGGCATGTTTATGCCTTTCGCATTTTGAATAACTACTCTCAGTTTAGAGTTGGTATCGGGATTTGGTCCGCCAGTTTTAACGGACATTACAATGTCTTTACCAATACGAGTGAATGCTTTCGCCATTGCACCCCATCTTTTCATTTTCGATTGCTTTCGAGCTTCAAATGCGCGACCCATAAGAATAGTTATTTGTGTGCGGCAAATATAAAATAAAATACGCAGAGTTTAATATAATTGAAGTATATAAAACTCTGCGTATGGCATTTAAAATTGAGCCAAATAGGCTCTACTAATTAAGGAGTTAGCAAATATTCTTCGTATGTTTTTAAGGCTACAGTTGTACCTGCAAGCTTCTCCACTTTACTTAAATACTTATCTTTTATTTTAGCGAATTCTGTTTTGCCAGTATTGAATTTACTTTCAATTGCATCTAAATTATCGAGCTCGGCTTTATTCGGTTTGTGATATGTTTGTGCAATTTTTGAATATAGTTCTACCAAATCTTCGCGCAATTGATTTTCAGCTGCACCAACATAGTTATCGCCAGTAGTTACTACTAAAGTGCCTTTTAATTTATTCAAGTCTGCTACAAATGCATTGCTTGTTTTCTTAAAATCAGCATTGGTAGAATTTTGTTTTTCTATGAATTTTATGTATTCATCTAAAGAATACACCATGTATGCAAGCTCTTGCGACATGTTGTATAATTTCATAGTAATTGATTCTTGTATTTTACGATCTGCTAAGCTAATTTCAGACTTAGGGTCGTATTGTATCACTAGATCATTACTGTATTTTTCTTTGCCTTTAGTGATTACCACTTTATAAGTACCTGCTGGTACTCTTGGTGAGGTGAAACCTCCAAATGCAAAGGTTTTACCTTGAGCTACTTTTGGTGGTTTGCTGTTGTAATACCATTCTACAATGTTGATTCCTTTTGATTTACCAGGACCTATTTCTGCTACTTTTGCTCCATTCGCATCTTGTATTTCGAGTGTCATTTTACCTAACAAATGTTTTTTGTTTAGGTGATAAATAATACGTGCAGCGCTGCTTGGGTTTTCACCAACAAATTGTGTTTCGGTACTCGAACCACCAAAGCCATTTGACTCGACTATAGAGGTAGGTTTTGTGTTGAAGAAAAATAAATCTTTACTCATATTCTCTTCAGTTAATTGACGTAAAATACTGATGTCGTCAATTATAATTACTCCACGTCCATGTGTAGCAATAACTAAGTCGTTTGTTTTTTTATGTAACTCTATATAATGTACATTCACTGCCGGGAAATTGTTGGTAAATCTGTACCAATTAGCACCTCCGTTTAAGCTAATGTGCAAACCAAATTCTGTACCTAAAAACAATAAATTTTCATTCACATAATCTTCTTGTATATTTCTCGCGAAGCCATATATTTCTGGTGTTACAATAGATTTCCAAGTTGCACCGTAATCACTTGTTTTATATACGTAGGTATTCATATTACCCGTTGTATATCCGTTGAAAACAACATAGGCGTTGCTAGCACCAAATACACTTGCTTCCACATGGTATGCCCATGTATTTTTAGGTAAACCTTGTATATTTTTAATCACATTCGTCCAGCTTTTACCACCGTCTTTTGTTATTTGCAAATTACCATCGTCGGTACCTACCCAAATTACATTTTCATTAACAGGCGATTCGGCAATCGTAAAAATAGTACAATGGTTTTCTGCTCCAGAATTATCTTTCGATAAACCACCTGAGTTTTCTTGGTTTTGTTTCTTAGGGTCGTTAGTGCTTAAGTCTGGTGAAATTTTTGTCCAAGTTTCACCCATATCATCAGAACGATGTACAAACTGACTACCAATATACACTCGGTCGGCCTTATTAGGGCTTGTAACCAATGATGCGTTCCAGTTAAAACGTAATTTCGCTTCACCCTTCATTTGCAAAGGTTGTATAGTTTTTGCTTGATCTTTAACAGGATCATAACGCCATACATTTTCTGCACCTTGCATTTCAGAATAAATTAAGTTTTTAGTTGGATGTCTATAAACTCTATATCCATCTCCAACACCCACCACTCTCCAATCTCTAGCTTCTATTCCTCCTGGTGAACGTGAGGGTCCAAACCAACAACCATTATCTTGTAATCCTCCATACACATTGTAATCATCCTTATCATCCACACTCACATGATAGAATTGTGAGAGTGGTAAATTTTCTACCATCTCCATGGTAGTGCCACCATCCCATGAGCGATACACACCACCATCAGTAGCAGCATACATTCTATCAGAATTTTTTATATCAAAAGCAATGTCGTGAATATCTGAGTGCATGGGGCCTAGGTTCTTAAATGTTTTACCGCCATCGCGTGAGATAGAGCCCGAAAGACCTGCTTTTACTACTATATTAGGGTTGCGAGGGTCCACTACAATTCTCGAAAAATAGAATGGGCGCACCACTAAGCCGAAGTCATTGTTCAACTGTTTCCAAGTTGCACCTGCATCATCACTTCTATACAAACCTTTGTCTTTATCTTGTTCAGATTCTACAACGGTATATAAAATTTTATTGTTTGATGAAGCAATTGCAATTGCCAATCTACCTAACTTTCCTTTTGGGAAACCGTTATGAATTTTATTCCATGTTTTACCTGCATCGGTAGTTTTGTACAATGCACTTTTATCGCCACCAGAGCTAAATGACCATGGTGATCTTCTAAACTCCCAAAACGAAGCGTACAAAACAGATGGGTCCTCTGCATCAATCTGCAAATCACTACAACCTGTGGTTTGATCTACGTATAAAAGCTTAGTCCAGGTTTTACCACCATCCGTAGTTTTATATAAACCTCTACTTTCACTGTCACTCCATAATGGTCCGAGTACTCCCACATATACTTCTAATGAGTTCTTAGGGTTTACTTGTATACTAGAGATTCTTTCAGAATTTTCGAAGCCCATTTTCTCCCAACTAGAGCCACCATCTTTACTTCTATACAAGCCATCGCCGATAGAAACGCTATTACGCGTCCAAACTTCACCTGTACCTACCCAAATTACATTATCAGGGTCATTAGGGTCTAGTTCTACAGCACCAATAGATTGGCAGTATTCGTCGAAAATAGAGTTAAACGTTGCTCCACCGTTATTTGATTTCCAAACACCGCCACCAGCTGTGCCGATGTAAACGATGCGATCATTTTTTGGGTGCGTTTCAATATCGGTAACACGACCACTCATAAGCGCCGGACCGATGTGACGAGCTTTAAGATCACCAAAAAGTTCTTTACCTTTTTTGATGGACTCTAGCTGTGCTGGTGTTTGCGCAATAGCAGATGAGCATACACCCCATACGAGTATATATTTTAGAAAATTTTTCATAAAATTTTATTGACCTTCTGGGTATTTAAATTCTGAGTTATCAATAGTAGGGTTCAATTGTATAGCACTTATTACGATTGGTTGCCCACCCTGACCTTTTACACCTTGAGAAATAGAGAAAGGAAACATTAAGCCATCTACTTCTTGGTAATCGCTTAATTTAATTTGTTGAATTTGTCCTTTACCTGGTCCTTCTTTAATTTCAGATTCTTGCATCACTGGTATATTGCTTTCTACATCGAAAAAATAATAAGCTACATTCTCTGTTTCAACACCGTCAACCTTTATTGGGTTTTTTGTTAATTTTATTTTATAAGCTTGAGCTCCGTCAACACTTTCTTTACCTACTAACTCAGCTTTCCAACCGCGACTCTTATAATTCAAAAATGGATCTGGGAAATCACCAATGTTTTTTCTGTAGTTTTCGGTTGCTTCAGCATCGCTTTTTTCAGCTTTCATGTTCATGAAATTATGCGACCACATAGTGGTTCCATCGTATACACCTTGCATAATAACTTTACCTTGAAAATTAACTTTAGTGCATTGCTTGCCGTCTTTCATTTGAATAATTTCTAAAGGAATTTCCATGCCGCCTTGATTGATTTTTGCAGAGAATTTCATTCCTTTTAGTGCTTCTAACTTAGCTTTACCACCAATAGTTTCAAAGTACTTGTTTAAAATTTCATCAACAGATTGGGCCATAACACTTGCCGACATAATTACTAATGTAAGCGCAAGTAATAGTGATTTCTTTTTCATTCGTTCGTTTTTAAATTTTAACACAATTTAAAGCATTAAATTGAAGAGTACGAATAAAATGTTTGTTACAGAAAATCGAAATGTCGAAATGTCGAACTAGCCGATTTATTAGCACACTAGCATACTAACTCACTAGCACACTAAAACCCGGTGTTGTGTCTGAAGAGTTTAATGGCAATTGCCAGAAGAATAATACCAAACGCTTTACGAAGAATGTTTAGCCCGGTTTTACCAAGGAGTTTTTCTAAACGCATGGTGTTTTTGAGTACAAAGTACACGAAAACCATGTTGAATATAATACCTACAACAATATTTTGAGTTTGGTATTCGCTTTTTAAAGATAGGAGGGTGGTCATGGTTCCTGCACCCGCAATTATTGGGAAGGCAAGAGGAACAATGGAAACCGAATCTGGAATTTCTTCTTTAAAAAAGTTTACGCCTAATACCATTTCTAGGGCAATAAAAAAGATTACTAAGGAACCTGCAATGGCAAAGGATTTTACATCCACTCCAATAATTCCTAATAAGGATTCTCCAATAAACAAAAAGGCAATCATCAAAATTAGAGCAACTATCGAAGCTTTTTCTGATTGTATATGCCCTGCTTTATTGCGTAACTGAATCACAATTGGAATTGCTCCAACAATATCAATAATCGCAAAGAGGATCATTGTTACAGAAAGTATTTCTTTGATGTTGAAAAAATCCATAGTTTAAATTGTTAATTGTTAATTGTCAATTGTGAATGTTGAGTTTAGCGAGGGTGTTAATTCATTGCTTAATTCACCATTCACAATTGACAATTCACAATTATTTCTTGTTTCTTATCACCGAATGCTTCTTGCTATACACAAAGTAAATCACCAAACCTACTAGCATCCACAAGAATGCGCTCATGAGTGTTTGACCTGGTAATGATACAATCATTGCGGAGCAAACAACAATCCCTAAAATTGGAACGAAAGGAACCCAAGGAGTTCTAAATGGACGTTCGATATTTGGATCAGATTTTCTCATGATCATAATACCTGCGCAAACTAATACGAATGCAAACAAGGTTCCGATACTTGTTAAATCGCCGGCAACCGAGCCCGGTATAAATCCTCCGAATAAACCTACGAATGCAAATAATATATAATTTGATTTGTATGGAGTGCTGTATTTCGGATGTAATTCTGAGAATACTTTTGGAATTAAACCATCTTTAGACATTGAATAAAACACGCGTGATTGACCCATCAACATAACTAAAATTACAGAAGAGAATCCTGCAAGAATAGCAATGGTAATTGATGTAGCTAACCAATCGTATCCGATCATGTATTTTTGAATTGCATAAGCAACTGAAGCTTCTTTACCTGATGTTTTAAACTCTGTCCAGTTTGCCACACCTGTTAACACGTGAGCAAATAAAATATAAAGGATAGTACAAACTACTAAAGAACCTAAAATTCCAATAGGCATATCGCGTTTTGGATTTTTTGCTTCTTGAGCAGCTGTAGAAACGGCATCAAAACCAATAAATGCAAAAAACACGATACCTGCACCTTTTAAAATTCCACCCCAACCATGAGCAAAGAACCCTTCGTGGCCAGGAGTATTTTCTGGTATGATATAAGGAGTGTGATTTGCAGCGTTTATAAATTTCCAACCAATGGCTACAAACACTAAAACAATGGCAACTTTTACCATTACAATTACTGCATTAAATGCAGCCGATTCTTTAGAGCCACGTATAAGTACCAAGGTAATTAAACCTAAAATTAACAATGCTGGTGCGTTTACAAATCCGCTTACTCCATTTGCAGATGTTTCAAAAGGGGAGTGGCACCATTCGTAAGGAATTGCACCTCCGAGCAAATTGTTTAAGTATTCCGACCATGCAATAGATACTGTTGCTGCACCAAGTGCATATTCAAGTATTAAAGCCCATCCAATAACCCATGCAACTACTTCGCCCATGGTAGCGTATGCATAAGTGTATGCACTACCTGCAACTGGAATCATGGCAGCAAACTCTGCGTAGCATAATCCAGCTAAGGCGCAACCGATGGCAGCAACTATAAATGATAAGGTTACCGCTGGACCTGCTGCTTCAGCAGAGGCAGCGGCTGTACGTACAAATAATCCGGCACCAATAATGGCACCAATTCCAAGCGCAACTAGGTTTGTTGCTCCTAAAGTTCTTTTCAAAGATCCTTCGCCTGTTTTAGAGGCTTCGCTTAGTAATAGGTCAAGAGGTTTCTTAAATCTCATAAATTAATAATTGGGGTTATAATCCAAACCTAATAAAAATTGTCGAAAAAAAAGAAAAGCTTGCCAATGGCAAGCTTTTCTTTTTTTTCGACAATTCGACAATTCGACAATTCGTTATTTATGCTCTGCACATTTAGCAGCACACTCTTCCTCGGTCATTTTACCTTCAGAAATCATTTTTGCACATTCTTCTTTGCTCATTTCGCAAGCCTCAGAACATTCTCCCGCTTCCATGTGGCATTCTTTTCCATTCATCATGATAACAGTGTCCATTGTAACATTTCCTAAAGAATCAATATGTTTTTCAATTCTAATTTCTTTTCTCATTTCCATGCCTTCATGTTTATCATTACCAACCACAGAAATATAGGGTGCAATTACTAATGAAACAATCGACATTAATTTTATCAAGATGTTCATTGAAGGACCAGATGTATCTTTAAATGGATCTCCTACTGTATCACCTGTTACAGATGCTTTGTGTGGTTCAGATTTTTTGTAGAACATTTCACCGTTAATCATTACTCCTTTTTCGAAAGATTTTTTAGCATTATCCCATGCACCACCTGCGTTTGATTGGAATATACCCATTAACACACCTGATACAGTTACGCCTGCTAATAAACCACCTAATACTTCAGGGCCAAAAATAAAGCCAACTAAAAGTGGGGTAATTAATGCGATAGCGCCTGGCAACATCATCTCGCGAATAGATGCTTTAGTTGAAATAGCTACACATTTTTCATATTCTGGTTTTGCTTTGTATTCCATAATTCCAGGAATTTCGCGGAACTGGCGACGAACTTCTTGTACCATGTCCATTGCTGCTTTACCCACTGCTTGTATACACAATGCAGAGAAGATGAAAGGAATCATTCCACCTACAAATAAACCAGCTAATACTGGCGCTTTGTAAATATCAATTGCATCAATACCTGCAATGCCTACAAAGGCTGCAAATAATGCTAATGAGGTTAAGGCTGCCGAAGCAATTGCAAATCCTTTACCTGTTGCTGCTGTTGTATTACCAACCGCATCTAAATTATCTGTACGCTCACGAACTTCTGGAGGTAACTGACTCATTTCTGCAATACCACCTGCGTTATCGGCAATTGGTCCGAATGCATCAATAGCTAATTGCATCGCTGTAGTTGCCATCATACCAGCTGCTGCAATAGCAACTCCGTATAAACCTGCAAAGTAATAAGATGCCATAATACCAGCAGCTAATGTTAAAATTGGAATAACTGTAGATTTCATTCCTACAGATAAACCACCAATTATATTAGTTGCGTGCCCAGTTGATGATTGTTGAATGATAGACATTACTGGAGCTTTACCCATTGCTGTGTAATACTCAGTAACTATACTCATAATTGCTCCAACGGCAGTACCTACTACAATTGCGTAAAATACATTTAGTTTAGAAAACTCGTAACCTCTTAAGTTTAACGATTCTGGCAACATCCAATTCACAATAAAGAAAGATGCTACAACTGTTAAAATCATCGACGACCAGTTACCTAAGTTTAAGGCATTTTGTACGTTTGATTTTTCATCTTTTATAGTTACAAACCATGTACCTATAATAGAAAATACAATACCTAAACCACATATAATCATTGGTAATAAAATTGGAGCCATGCCACCAAAATTATCAACCGAAATAATTTCTTGCCCTAGTACCATTGTTGCTAAAATAGTTGCAACATATGAACCAAATAAATCCGCACCCATTCCTGCAACATCACCTACGTTATCACCTACGTTGTCGGCAATTGTAGCTGGGTTACGAACGTCATCTTCTGGAATTCCTGCTTCTACCTTACCCACTAAATCCGCACCTACATCGGCAGCTTTTGTATAAATACCACCACCTACACGCGCAAATAAGGCAATTGATTCTGCTCCTAATGAGAAACCTGTTAACACTTCGATTGCCGTTTTTACAGTGTTTTCTCCTAAATCAGCGAAAATAGATAGGAATGCGATGAATAAACCACCTAATCCTAAAATTGCTAAACCTGCAACACCTAAACCCATAACTGTACCACCTGTAAAAGATACTTTTAAGGCTTGTTTTAAACTTGTACGAGCTGCTTGTGTTGTACGAACATTCGCTTTTGTAGCTACTTTCATACCTATATATCCAGCATATGCCGAAAATACTGCACCTATAATAAAGGCAATAGAGATAATCCAACTTGAGTGAATCTCAATTCCATTTACTTCATGGATTGTTCCAGAATAAGCGAGTAATGCTGCTGCAAATACTACGAAAATGCTCAACACTTTCCATTCCGCTTTTAAGAATGCCATCGCACCATCAGCAATATATCCTGCTAATTCGGTCATCTTCGCATCACCTGCGTCTTGTTTTTCTACCCATGCACTTTTAATTGCCATTACTACTAAGCCTAATATGCCTAGAGCCGGGATTAGATAAATTAAGTTGTTTTGTAAAAACTCCATAAGGTTTTATCGTTTTGTTTCGGTTAATTATTTACACTTTTAAAAGAGGGCAAAAATAATCCTTTTTTTGAATAAACAAATCTTTTCCTTTGGGGTTATCGTATGTAAAAGCATGATGAAAAGAAGATATTTAATAATATTGTCTGTAATACTCTTATTTACAGCATGCAGCAATGCGAATAGCATAAATACAAAATCGATGGATCAAGGAATTAATAATCAGGATAGTTTAGAAACCGCCACGTTTGCTGCGGGTTGCTTTTGGTGTGTAGAAGCTGTTTTTCAAGAACTAAAAGGAGTAATCTCTGTAAAATCAGGCTATATGGGCGGTAAAGTGAAGAATCCTACCTATAAAGAAATCTGTACAGGTTTAACAGGGCATGCAGAAGTATGTCAAATTGTATACGATCCTAAAATTATTCAATACAAAGATCTTTTAGAAGCTTTTTGGCAAAGTCACGACCCTACGACACTTAATAGGCAAGGTGCCGACGTAGGTACTCAATACAGATCGGCAATTTTTTATCATTCTGTTGAACAGAAGAATGCTGCAGAGTTTTACAAAGAACAATTAAACACTGAGAATGCGTTTGGAAAGCCTGTTGTTACCGAGATTTCAGAGCTAGCTGAATTTTATGTTGCGGAAGACTATCATCAAAATTATTATAACCAAAATGGGGATGCTCCTTACTGTCAATTTGTGATTGCTCCCAAATTAGAAAAATTTAGAAAAGCATTTTCTGAAAAAATAAAATAATATTGAAATCATGTTTTATTCTGCGTAATATTGCAATAATCTGTTAACTAGATGTTAGTGGTATTAATTTTACCCAAAATGAAGCATATGTTATTCTCTCACAATTCTAGAACTTTTTTAGTAGTTACTTTTTTAATGGTAACGAGTTTTGCACAAGCTCAAAATGTTGCCATAAATTCTACCGGTACTGCACCAGCTGCATCAGCAGGTTTAGATGTAAGTTTTACTGATAAAGGCTTATTAATACCTAGAGTAGCCTTAACAGCTACGAATGCTGCAGGACCTATTACTAGTCCGACTACCTCTTTGTTAGTATATAATACCGCAACAGCAGGATCTGCTCCAAACAACGTAACACCGGGGTATTATTTCTGGACAGGCAGTGCATGGACACGTTTATCAAACGGAACTCAAGGATCATGGGATTTACAAGGTAACGCAGGAACTTCTGCTACCAATAATTTTATAGGAACTACGGATGCAAATGATTTAGTTTTTAAAGCGAATAATACGGAACGTTTGAGAATTGAAAACTCTAGTGGTGATTTAAAAATAGGATCGGCTACAACCGGTACCTTAAAAGCTACACAAGAGTTGGTTTTACGCCAAGATGGAGATACGTATGGACCAAGTATTTTACGATTAAGAAATAGAAACGGAGAGAACGGAGCTATTTTTGAAACTACAGATCCGTCGATTACACTTGTAGATTTTATTTTCAAAACAAATATTTCTCAAAGTAACATACGCTTAGAGGGTAGAGTAGGTAGTACTTATACTGGTGCAGCTCCGGAGTGGCAATTTGGTTCGGCAGGAAACCCGACCTTTGTAACCAACCATGATGGTACTTTTACCTTTGTTCGAAGAGGAAACTTTGGAGTTGGTATTGCACAGCCAAGTGCATTAATACATTTAAATGCAGGTACTGCTAGCGCTAGTACCGCACCTTTAAAATTTACATCGGGTACTAATTTAACTACACCAGAAAATGGCGCCGTTGAATACGACGGTACAAATTATTTTGCAACTACAGGTGGTGTAAGATATACATTAGCAAAAACGTTAATTGGTTCTGCTTCGTTGAATTTTCCTAGCACAAATGCAAGGCTCTCGTCTGACTTAACCATAACTGTTACTGGAGCCACAACAAACGACTTTGCAATAGTAAATCCTGGAACTAGTAATTCTAACTCTCATTATACCGCATGGGTATCGGCTGCAAATACTGTTACTATACGATTTAATAATTATACGAATGCAGCCATTGATCCAGCTACTGCAACTTTTAGGGTAACGGTATTGAAATACTAATTGAATTATGAATTATGAGTTATGAGATAGGCATAGCAGTTGCTTTATCTCATACCTCATACCTCATACCTCATACTTTTTCCGCATAAACCGTTATACTAAATATCCCAATTTCTGAATTTTTATATTCTGTTATTTGTTCTGTAGATAAATACGTAGAAAGAATATCATCGGGAATGGTAATTACTTTTTCTTTTTGGATTTGAATATTTTTGAATCCGGTTTTTTCGATGGTGTTTAGGTAATCAGATTTCTGAATGGCTCCAGATACACAACCTGCATACATTTCGGCAGCTTCTCTAATTTCAGAAGGTAAAGTACCAATCAATACAATATCAGAAATACTGAAATGCCCATTTGGTTTTAATACACGATAAATTTCCGACAATACTTTGTCTTTATTCGGAACTAAATTCAACACACAATTACTTACCACTACATCGGCATAATTATCTTTTATAGGCATATCGTCTATGTCTGCATGAATAAAATTTACATTGCTGAAATTTAATTTCAATGCATTTTCACGAGCCTTGGTAATCATAGCCTCCGTAAAATCTATCCCAATTACTTTACCTTCTTCGCCTACGGCTTCGCGTGCAACAAAACAATCGTTGCCTGCACCCGAACCTAAATCTATTACGGTATCACCTTGTTTCATTTTTGCAAACTCAGTAGGTAGTCCGCAGCCTAAGCCTAAATCTGCTTCCGGATTATATCCCTCTACTTTTGTATAATCATCTGTCATGATGTTATAAACCTTGGTAGAACAACCGCCCGCACCACAGCACGATACTCTATTTTCTTCGGTTGATTGTAATGCAATTTCTGCATATTTTTCTTTTACGATTGTTTTTAAATCTTTTTCTGTTTTCATTTTATTTTAGTCTTTAGTAATTAGTCTTTAGTAATTAGTCTTTAGCAATTAGTCTTTAGTCCTTATCTGTTGAGTTGGGTCTTCTAACGACTAATGACTAGAGACTAACGACTCATTCAACAACACCGCTCTTTACACTCATTTATATTCTCCACAAAACTGCCTAGGAAGGCTTCCAATTTTTTGAAATTTTCCCAATCGATGCAATAGCAAGATTTTGCGCCATCGATAGTTCCCTTTACCAATCCTGCTTTTTTTAACTCAAGCAAATGTTGAGAAACAGTTGATTGTGCTAATGGTAAAATCTCTACAATCTCTCCACAAATACAAGTGTTTTTCTCTGCTAAAATTCTTAAAATTTGAATTCGTGCAGGGTGAGATAAGCTTTTGGCCATTTCTGCCAAAAAGATATCTTGCTCGTTGAATAATTCTTTTTTGTTTAGTGCCATAATGTATATCGCAAATATACGATTAATTTTTAATAACCAAAAAATATTTTAGTTCATTTTGCTTGTTTTTGTGGGAAATTTACCTCTTTATCGCAGGAATTTTGTATTCTTGCATTGAAAAACATTATGCTCTCTCATTATGTACAAACATCTAGTAACCAAATTACTGGCATTGGCAGCAATAATTGCATGCTCAAGCCAAGCAAATGCACAAACAATTTCAAACTATTCAGTATCAAGAACAACCGGTAATAGTTACACATCTATAGCTGGAACTGGCAGTTCATTTGCTGCTTGGAGAAATAATTCCAATCAGAATACCCAAGATGATAATCGCAGTTCTGCAGTAAATATTGGGTTTGATTTTTGGTATTTGGGAGTTCGTTATACACAGTTCAGTGTATGTACAAATGGATACATGGATTTTTCTAGCAGCACTTCTGATGGAAATTCTAATAGTGCATTCGGGTATGATAATGCTCGATTTACCAATACAACACCTACTGCTTTGGCAATTGCACCAATGTATGATGACCTTACAGCACAAGGTGGATCTGAAGCCTTAGGGAATAGTTTGAAATATTTAACTACTGGTAGTGCTCCAAATCGAGTTTTAACAGTGGAGTGGATTAATTTAGCTGTATATAACGATGTTACTCCTAGTTTAAATTTTCAAGTGAAAATTTATGAAACAACTGGAATTATTGAATTCGTTTATGGTACGATGTCTGCCGGTAATGCAAGTTACTCTTATACATCTGGTATAAATGGACCAACTATTTCTAATCCCCCAACAACTGCGCAATTATTAACTCAACAAACTGTTAATACAAATACTTTTTCAAACACAGTAAATAATAACTTAACAACAATCCCGGCGTCAAACTCAACTATTACTTTTACTCCACCAAATCATACAGGTACAATTAATACTAGTTTAAGTTTTACAGGCATCACTTCTTCTGGCATGACTGTGAACTACAACAATTGGTGTACTAATGAAATTGGCTACGTAATCTATAGATCAACCGATAATTCTAATTTTACTTTTGTAATTCAACAAGCGGCAAATACTACTTCGTTTGCTGCTAGCGGTCTCTCACCTAGTACACAATATTTCTGGAGAGTTTTTGCTGTTACAGAAGGTAAAGTAAGTGCTGATGCAAACGGTAATGCAACTACAAGTGCTGCCGGAAATAAAGTTTCAACGGGTAATGGAAGCTGGGGTACTAACGGAACTTGGTCGCCAAGCGGTGTACCAACAGCAACTGATAATGTTACAATTAGAAATGGCCATACTGTTACCATCAATATTAATGCGGCTTGTAATAATTTAACAGTTGGCGAAGGAACCTCGGGTATTTTGAGAGTAGGAAATAGCGCAACAGGTAGACTCTTAGATATTAACGGAAACGTAACTGTGAATAATGGTGCATCCTTTACATCGGGTACAACAGACGCCACACATACAACAACTATTGATGGAAATATTACCAATAATGGAACCTTAGATTTTAGGACTACAGCAGCCAGATTAGTGAATGCAACTATAAATGGTACAAATAATTTAACAGTATCAGGAACCGGTGCAACCACAAGATTTAATAATCTAACCGTAAACATGAATGGTTCTGCAGATAACGTTCTTAATTTCTCTTCAACAAATTTAAGCCTACAGAATAATTCTATAACCTTAAATAGTGGAACCATAAAATTTAATGCTAGTTATACTTTAAATATTGATGTTGCTTCAGGCAACCTAACCTTACCAGTAAGTACAGGAGTATATGTAAACAATCCGAATGTTACTTTAAACTTCCGTGGCAATTTGGTATTGGCAGGGCGTTTAAATATAGATGCTGGAACAGTAAATATTGGAGATGCTGCTGATGAAAATTTAGAATCGAGTGGTGGAATCGTTGATATTAAAGGTGGTACAGTAAATGTAGCCGGAAGATATTTTTCTTCAAACATAAATACCTTAAGTAATTTTAGTATTTCGAATGGCCTGTTTACAATACCTACTGTTAGTTCAACGAGTACTACTTTTTATCCTTTTCATATTAACGCAACAGGTTCTTCATTTAATGTTACAGGTGGCACAATTGTTATTCAACAAGAAGGTGGTGATGGTAGCAACGATTTGGGAATGTTTTTAAATGGGTTAACTACGAATGAAATAAGTAATGGTACTATTCAATTTGGAAATAGTTTTACTCCTGCTTCACAAATATTTAAAGTTAATACCATTTCAGAATTTCCAAATTTTAATATTCATAGTGCAAATGTTAGTGTAAGTTTATTAACGCCAATTGTAATTGATAATAACCTCAGCATAACGGGAGGGTCGTTAATTTCTAATAATAATAATGTGGAGGTAAAAGGCAACTGGACAAGCACTGGTACATATACTGCAGGTACAAATATTACTACATTTAATGGTGTAGGCAATCAAACTATTAATTCGAGTACAACAGAAAATTTTAATGATTTAACTGTTAACAAATCAACTGGAAATTTAATATTATCCAACAGTGTAAATGCAAATTTAGTAACCTTAACAAATGGTAATTTACAAATTAATTCCAATACACTTAGTTTGCAAAATTTAATAGCGGGTGTAGGTAAACTAATTGGTTCTAATACTTCTAATTTAACCATTAATGGTACAGGAGATTTTGGAACTTTAAATTTATTAAACACATCAACTGCCAATAAAACTTTAAATAATTTAATAATAAACAGAACGGCTGGAGGAATAGTAACCTTAGGCTCGGATAGCTTAAGAATTAAAAATACACTTGATATTCAAAACGGAACCTTAAACACTTCTAATAGATTAATATTAATTTCTGATGCAAGCAATACAGCACGTATCGCGAGTTTAATTAACGGTGATATTTCTGGAAATGTAATTGCACAACGCTTTATTCCGGGTGGAGCAAATAAAAGACAATGGAGGTTTTTAGCATCGCCAGTAAATGTTGGCGGTTCAATTTCTATCGCTCAATTTAAAGATAATATTTTTGTAACTGGGCCAGGTGGCGTAGCTAACGGTTTTGATGCAAGTCCAAATAATTCTATTTCCTTTAGAACTTATTTAGAGAGTAAAGTAGGACCTGTTGATTCTGGTTGGGTTACTCCTGCAAATGCAAATGTAACGTTTGCAACCGGAACAGGTATTTCTGTATTTGTGCGTGGCAGTAGAAATTTAGCGAATCCATTTTTAAATTGGACGGTACCTGATAACGTAACCATCGATTTGGTGGGTGCTGTAAATAAAGGAAACTTTACCTTCAATTTAAGTTACACAAACAATGGTGTATCAAATGCTGATGGAATGAATTTAGTCGCTAACCCTTATCCGTCGCAAATAGATTTTCTTGCATCCAATGGAATTACTAAAACCAATGTAACTAATTACTACACTGTTTACAACCCAATATTAAGAGTATATGGAATTTTTGATGGTAATTTAAATCAAGGCACTAACAACATTACTCGTTATATCTCTTCAGGTCAGTCGTTCTTCATTAAAGCAACAGCACCTGGAGCTTCGTTGCAATTTACAGAACAAGTGAAAGTGGAAAACTCTCCAATTAACTTTTTTAGAACTACTTCAGCTCCAAATATTTTAAGCTTAGTATTAGAGAAAGATTCAATAACTTCTGATGAATTAATTATTGCCTTTAGAGATAATTCAAATAAAGATGATTCTGATTTGTCAGATCTTCCAAAATTATTTAATGAAAATTTAAATTTTTATTCTAAATCATCAAACAATAAAAATCTTGCTATTAATCAATATCCTATTCCATTAACTACAGATACTATTAACCTGAGTATGTTTGCTTATACAGAAGGGCAGCCTTGGTTAGGTACTTATGCCATAAAAATTAATGATGTTGAAGGTATACAAAATGACATCAACTTATATTTAGCAGATTTTTATTTGAATAAATTTATAAATCTTCGTAATCATACTTCTTATGAGTTTGAGATAAATGCGGATGTAAATTCCATGGGTAACAATCGATTTAAATTAATATGTGGTGATTTAAATTTATCTAGCACTTCAATTAATGCAAACAATTTAATTTTGTACCCTAACCCTGCAAATAGTTTTGTATCAATATTATTTGCAAATAATTTGAAAGATACTGAATGTAAAATAGAATTGATTGACCAAATAGGGCGAAAAATACTTGTAACAAGCGCCAATATCCAAAACGGAAAAACAACCATCGATTTATCTGAAATACCTTCAGGATTATATATAGTAAATGTGTTTACCGATTCTGGAAATTGGAATACGAAGTTTATTAAACAATAATTACTTGTATTATTTCAACTGAAATAATACTTTAGTAGTGATGATCAAATTACAATTATTACCCGATGGTGGTCCAATATATACCGAAACAGATGTTAATGCTACCATAGTAGAGCCTTTTAATACCATTTCTGCAGTATTATTTATATTGATGTCGGTTTATTGGTACGGCCGATTAAAAGGGAAATTTAGTTTATTCCCATACCTTACTACTTCTTTAGTCTTGTTGAGTATTGGTGGAATAGGTGGTGTTATCTATCATGCATTCCGTTATTCCTCGTATTTTTTATACATGGATTGGTTGCCTATTATGATTTTGTGTATCATGACTGCCATGTATTTTATGTATAAAGTGCTTAATTCTTGGTATTTAGCTATTCTATATTTTTTTATCGTATTAATAATAGATAGAGTAGCTTGGGAACTTATACCGGAACATAATGGTAACTTAAGAGCAAATGTTAATTATTCAATTTTAGGTATGGGTGTTTTATTCCCGAGCATTTGGATGTTATATAAATCAAAGTACCAATTTTGGTATTATGTATTGTTCGCAATTGTGTCGTTTGGAGTAGCACTATTCTTTAGGATTTCTGATCAGTGGGGCTTTTTAAGCATCGGAACGCACTTTTTATGGCATACCTTTGGTGCAATAGCTGGTAATTTTATGCTATTATATATACATCATTATAACCTCAATGAATACAAAAAACTTGCAGTTGCGAATGTTAAATAATAATTCGTAGCTTTGTGTTAAGCTGAAAATCAAATGTTTAAAAAGCTATTATATCTACTTTTACTCTCTGTAAGCATTAGCGCGTGTTGTACCAATACAAACACGTACGAAAGTTTTACCGATGAGCAAAAGCAATTATTGTTTTATTTAAACGGCCAATTAATTATTTACGATATTAATAATGTTGATTCGCAAAGCTTACAAGTTACCGACCGTTACATTGGTAACTTACCACCAGACGAAGTTGAAGAATCTAATTGCGACAGTTATTATCCTGCATTCGGTAGAGTTACTATAAAAGGTCTAGGCGATACTTCTATCAACTTCCAAATCTCCATTAAAAAAAGTAATAACGAATCGGGTATTGCAAAACGAGTAAAATGGATGGGTTACGATTTTAATTTAGAAGATACATCAAAAGTGTTTTTCCACGACTCCCTTTTCTTAAGAGGAACTTCAGAGTTTAATAATGTATATGAAATTAATGTTGCAGATACAAACAGAACTCGCAGCGATTTAATTTATCGTGTATTCTTCAGTACCGATTACGGCATCATTCGCTTCGATCGCAAAGGCGGAAAAACCTACAGACTGAGAGTTAGATAAATTGTAAATGGTGAATTGTAAATGGTGAATTAAAGGTTCATGAGTTCCTTATAATTTAAAATTCACAATTTACAGTTGACAATTGACAATTTAAAAAGTTACGTTCACCCCTGCACTTGGCAAGAAAGGCAACTGGTATCTCTTCGTGTTACTCAACCTATCAAAGTAAAATAAATTATCTCTGTTATAGAAATTAGTTACACCAACGTTCGCTTCAATGCGCGAGTACTCGCTAAGTTTCCATTGCTTTTTTACGGTAACATCTAAACGATGATACCAAGGTAAACGTCCACCATTAATATCAGAATAAATTACCCCTAACTGTCCAGAGTTTTGTGTGTATTGGTCGAAGATATTAGTGAAATTTGTTTTCTCGTAAAAACCTTGTGTTTGTGTAAATGGAAATCCAGAACCTACACTCCAACGTGCATCAAACTCCCAACTTTTTTCTTTACCAAATACGTACGAAGTTACAATGTTTGCATTATGACGTCTGTCGTAGTGTGGATTATAAGTTCTTATTTCATCTCGTCTATTTACAAAACCAAGAGAGTAGGTAGTCCACACATATAAATTTTTGTGATCGTATTTCAACGTAAAATCAATTCCTTTTGCAATACCATCTTCAATAATATAATCCATACGTTGATATGCCGGTTTATCAGAAAATTCAGCATTGTCTGGATAAATTTTATCGCGATTTATATTGGTTAGTTGATCGAATTTTTTAATGTATCCTTCAATGTTTAAAGTGTAAAATTTAAATAAGTCGAATTCGAAACCAGCCACAACGTGACGAGCTTTTTGCAATGCGGTATTTACTTCTTCACCTCTAAACGTTTTTGGCAAATTACTTGGTCCTGATAAGAATCCGTAAAACAGATTCACTACATCTCTATCAGATGTTGCACTCAATAAATTTTGTGAGTAAAAACCTGCAGCTCCTTTAAAACGTATACTCTCTGTGATAATATATTTAGTAGCCAATCTTGGTTCTACAGATACTTCATTTAAGGAAGCGTAGTAATGTAACCTAATACTTGGTTCTAAAATAATTCTGTTGCGTAGGTATTTATATTTAAAGTAAGTAGCTAATTCTGTAGTAAATTGTTGTTGTTGAATAAGCACGCCACTTGCATTGGTAAATTTAAAATCGGTTTTAAAACCTAACATATCTATGCCATATTTTAACTCGTCTTTACCATAAAAATAAGTGAAATTTAAACCGGTATTAAAACCATTTATTTCACTAAATCTAGGACTAGTGCTTAATTGAGGTTGTGAGATTTTATAATTAGAATAGGCGAAGTTACCATCAATTAAAACCGATGAACCATCAGGAATAAGTACAAATGACATACCACCACCAGAACTGTTCCATTTTAAGGCTGCCGGTGCTTGAAAATTTACTTGATCGGTAAAATTAAATCCGAATAAATTTAATTTACTTCCGTTTACCCCGTTGATGGAAATTTTACCATACAAATCATTGAAATTATATGGTAAGCCTGCGGTATCAACATAACTGTAAACACTCTTCGAAGTAGTTTCTAAATAAGAAGTTCTGCCAGATAAGATGAACGATGAATTTCCTTTTCCCTCTTTATATTTAGAAAGCGGGCCTTCTAATAAGAGCTTTGAAGTAAAAGGGTTGGTTGCTACTTTTCCACTTAATCTTTTCTTGTTACCATCACGTGTAGTAACATCCATAACTGCAGAAACCCTTCCTCCATATTCCGCACCAAATCCGCCAGTATGTACTTCAGCATTTCTAATAATATCTGTTTCGAAAACAGAATATAAACCAATGGAGTGAAATGGATTGTAAATTACCATTCCATCTAAAATTACTTTATTTTGAATAGGCGCTCCACCTCTAATGTATAATTGCCCACCTTGGTCGCCCGTAAAAATTACACCCGGTAACACTTGTAAATATTGAGCTAAATCGGGTTCTCCACCTACAGAAGGTATTTGTGTAATTTGTTTTGGAGTAACTTTTACAACCGAAATTTTAGTTTCTGTTTTTGCTTCCGTTTTATCGGCCGTAATTTCTACGTCTCTTAGATTTACCGATCGTTCTGATAAAAATAAATTCTGAGAAAGTTTCTGCCCAGCTTTTAAATTAATAATTACTTTGGCCGTATCGTACCCAAGCCCTGTACTTACTAATTTTATAGCACCTGGTTTTAATTTAGTTAAATTGTAAAAACCATTTACATCGGTTGCAACACCAATGCTAGTACCTTCAATAAATACATTGGTAAAAATAATGGGTTCTCCAGTTTTTTTATCGTAAACAAAACCTCTAATTTCTCCTGTATTTGTTTGTTGTGCGTATGTAAAATTGAAGCCTAAACTTAGCAACAATACGAGTGTAAAATTTCTAATCATTTTATGCATAAAAGGATGCAATATAAGAGAATGAACCCATATTTGCTATTTGCAATAACGATTTTACAATTTTATGATTTATGCAGGATTTTGTCCGCCAGCTAATAAGTATAAAACAGACATTCTTACCGCCACACCATTTTCTACTTGGTCGAGTATAATTGATTGTTTAGAATCGGCTACATCACTTGTTATCTCTACACCTCTGTTTATAGGCCCTGGGTGCATTATAACAATCTCTTTGCTAAGAGAGTTCAACAATTGTTTATCTAAGCCATACAACATCGCATACTCACGTAATGAGGGGAAGTATTTTATATCCTGACGTTCGAGTTGTATTCTCAACATATTTGCTACATCGCACCATTCTAACGCTTTGCGTAAGTTGTATTCAACTTCAACTCCTAGGCTTCTAATGTATTTCGGAATTAAGGTGCTTGGTCCGCATACTTTTACTTTTGCACCCAGTAATTGCAAACACAATATGTTAGAGAGTGCTACTCTTGAGTGTAAAATATCGCCTACTATTACTACTTTTTTACCCGCTAAGTCGCCTAGTTTTTCTCTTATGGAGTAAGCATCTAACAATGCTTGGGTTGGGTGTTCGTGTGCACCGTCGCCGGCATTCACAATATTTGCTTTTATATGTTTTGATAGGAATACAGCTGCACCAGGGTAGGGGTGTCTCATTACCACCATATCCACTTTCATAGCAAGTATGTTATTAACGGTATCGATGAGAGTTTCGCCTTTGCTTACAGATGAAGAGGATGCTGCAAAATTTACAACATCTGCAGATAATCTTTTCTGTGCAAGTTCAAATGAAAGTTTTGTACGCGTAGAATTTTCGAAAAATATATTGGCAATGGTGGTATCTCGTAACGATGGAACTTTTTTAATGGGTCGGTTAATGATGTTTTTAAAATGGTCGGCGGTTTCTAAAATGAGTTGAACATCATTTTCTGTGAGTCCTTTAATTCCTAATAAGTGCCTTACACTTAATTTCTGCATCGCTTTATTTTTTTTCTATGTCTTTAACTAAAACCACTTCATCTACCCCTTCAGTTTCTTTCCATTTCACTATTACTTTTTCTGATGAGATTGAATCAACCTGCAAGCCTATATAATCTGGTTCAATGGGTAAATGGCGTGTGTATCTTCTATCAATTAATACCAGCAATTCTACTTTTTGTGGGCGACCGAATGCTAGCATGGCATCGAGGCCTGCGCGTATCGTTCGGCCAGTATATAAAACATCGTCGATAAGAATTACCTTTTTGTTTTCTATAATGAAGTCGATATTGGTTGAGTTTGCAAGTAACAATTTTTCACTGGTACGAAAATCATCTCTAAAAAAAGTAACATCTAAATTTCCTAATTTGATGTCTTTCTTCGGCATCAAGGCTTTTAAATGTTCTTGAACTCTTTTAGCTAAATAAATTCCACGAGGTTGTAAGCCAATAAGAACTGAATTCGAGAAATCGTTGTGGTTTTCTATTAATTGATGGCAAAGGCGTTTGATGGTGATATCAAATTTCGGATTTCCGAGTATGATGCTTTGCTTCATTTGGTAATTAATTTTTCAAAGATAGTAAAAAAAGCGAATTTACGAACTGGCGAACTAGCGAATTTGCGAGGGTGCAATGAGCTTGCATTTCGCTAATTCGCTAGTTCGAAAATTCGCTAATTCGCAAAAAAGCCCCGTCTGTATTCCTACAAACGGGGCTTCTATTAGCACACTAGCATATTAACACACTAGCACACTACCTACTACTCAGCTGATTCAGCTGATTCTTCTGATTTTTTAGCTTTCGTGCCTTTTTCAGTTTTCTCCATTGAAGTTTTCAAAGAAGCTAATACTTCAAGATCACCTAGAGTGGTTTTCTCAACAGATTCTTTTACTTTCTTCACAGAAGCTGTAGTAGCTTTTGTTTCTTTTTTCTTTTTGTCGGTTTCAACAGCTCTTTCTTCTGCCTTTACTTCGTCAACAAGTTTAGAGTGAGAAACTAAGATTCTCTTCGAATCTTTGTTGAACTCAATAATTTTGAATTCTAACGTTTCCTCTGCTTGTGCCATTTTACCGTCTGTTTTTACCATGTGTTTTGTCGGAGCAAATCCTTCAACACCGTAAGGTAAATTGATTACCGCACCTTTGTCAGTAATTTTTGTTACTGTACCTTGGTGAATAGAATCTACAGTAAAGATCGTTTCGAAGGTATCCCAAGGATTTTCTTCTAATTGTTTGTGACCTAAACTTAATTTACGCTCATCAGCATTTACTTCTAACACAACCACTTCTAATGTATCACCTACTTTAGTGAACTCATGTGGGTGGTTAATTTTCTTCGACCATGATAAGTCTGAGATGTGGATTAACCCATCGATACCTTCTTCAATCTCCACAAACACTCCAAAGTTAGTCATGTTTTTAACCAAGGCTTTGTGCTTGCTACCAACTGGGTAACGATCTGCAACTCCAACCCAAGGGTCAGCAGTTAATTGTTTAATACCTAATGACATTTTACGTTCTTCACGATCTAACGTCAATACAGTTGCTTCCATTTCGTCGCCAACTTTCATGAACTCTTGTGGTGAACGCAAGTGTTGCGACCACGACATTTCTGATACGTGAATTAAGCCTTCAACACCTGGGATAATTTCTAAGAATGCACCGTAATCTGCAACTGTTACAATTTTACCTTTTACAGTAGAACCTACTTCAATAGCAGTATCAAGCGACTCCCATGGGTGAGATGTTAATTGTTTTAAACCTAAAGCAATACGTTTCTTCTCGTCATCAAAGTCAAGAACTACCACGTTAATTTTTTGGTCTAATTTTAATACTTCTTCTGGATGCTCTATGCGGCCCCAAGAAATATCTGTAATGTGTAATAAACCGTCAACACCACCTAAGTCAATGAATACACCGAATGCAGTAATGTTTTTAACAGTTCCTTCTAATACCTGACCTTTTTCAAGCTTAGAAATGATATCGAATTTCTGACTTTCTAAATCGTCTTCGATTAATACTTTATGTGATACCACTACGTTACGGAACTCATGGTTAATTTTAACCACTTTGAATTCCATTGTTTTACCTACGTAAATATCGTAGTCGCGGATCGGCTTAATGTCGATTTGTGAACCTGGTAAAAATGCTTCTACCCCTTCAATGTCAACAATTAAACCACCTTTAGTTCTGCTCTTCACAAAACCATTGATAATTAAATCTAATTCTAATGCTTTGTTGATATTATCCCATGAACGTTGAGTTTTCGCACGTTTACGTGATAAGATTAACTGACCGTTTTTGTCTTCTTGGTCTTCTACGAAAACCTCTACAACATCACCGATTTTAATTTCCGGCATATCACGGAATTCTGAAAGAGGTACCATACCATCAGATTTAAATCCAATGTTTAATACAACATCTTTAGTGTTCATTGATACAACCGATCCTGAAATGATCTCACCTTTGTTGATAGAGTTCAGGGTAGTAGTGTACATGCCTTCTAATTTAGCACGTTCTTCATTGGTGTAATTTCCGAATCCTTTTGGATTCATGTCCCAGTCGAAATCTTCTGTTGGGATTAATGATTGAGATTTAATCTCATCAAGCGATAATGAATCTGCTTCCGACTCGATGATCGTGTCTTCTGCTCTTGTTCTGAATTCTGCATTCGCTTCTGATGCTAGTAATTCTTTTTCTGTGATTTGTTTTTTAGCCATTAAATTTTTTTCTCCTTTTCCCGTGGTTAGGGACGCCAAAGATAGGAATTAATGGGAAAACAAAAAATTTTATAATAATTTGATTTTTAAGCTTTTGAATCTTTATGCTAGGAAGAGAATCTGTGTTTAAAGCTTGTTAAACGCACATTTTTGTGTTTTTAGCTTTGTTGATTCTCAAATATTTAAGAGATGTAAGTTCTTGAGTTTCGCTTTTACGAAATCTAATTGCTCTTGAGGAGTAAGAAATGAGTTGTCGAGCACGATTGCATCCTCGGCTTTTTGCAGGGGGCTTTCTTCACGGTGAGTGTCCTCATAATCGCGCATGTTTAAGTTTGCCATCACTTCTTCTATAGAACTATCTTCCCCTTTTTCCAACATTTCTTTATACCTGCGCTGCGCCCTTATCATAGGATGGGCAGTCATAAATATCTTTAATTGCGCATTTGGGAAAACCGTTGTTCCAATATCTCTGCCATCCATTACTACGTTTTGTTTGCTTCCTAATTTGCGTTGCATGTCCACCATTTCTTGGCGTACTTCTTTTATAGTGCTCACTAAACTTACCCGTTGAGAAACATCCATCGTTCGGATCTCTTTAGAAACATCCACACCATTTAATAAAAATGTTTCAAAGTTCACATCAATATTAATGTATGCTAATGCTTCAATAATTTTTTTATGGTCTTTAGGATCAATGTTTTCTTGCATAGTGTACAAGGTTACACACCTGTACATGGCGCCCGAATCGATATAAGTAAACTGAATGTCTTTAGCTAGCGCTTTAGCAATGGTACTCTTGCCGCAAGAGGAATATCCATCAATGGCTATATTTATGGGTTTTGTCGACATCTAGTCGCAAAGGTAATAAATTAACTGTTTGATTTTTTCTTGCGATAAAAATCGCTTGGATTGAGAGATAAGCTGAACATATTGGTACTGCCAGATAAATGATAACGTGCAGAACCATAACTCATGTTGATTTTTTTAATTCTTAATCCGAAGCCCCATGAAAAACCTACGGTTCCTGGTTTATCTTCAATGGATAATTCTCTTCTTTGTTGATGATTGTAACCTACTCTTAAATTGAGGTTTTCTGATAATAAAAATTCTGTACCGATGGCCACGTGACGCATCACTTTATCACCAAAATTATACTCTTCTTTAATAGGTAAGCCAGTTGACAAATCTATTTGGTTTGTACTGTTCAATTCATCATCATAGGTTAAATCAAATTTCTGAAGGTTATGTAAGGTAAGCGTAAATCGGAAAGGAGCATGTGCTAATTTTTTTGTTACTGCGAACCTTGCTTCAAAAGGCAGTGCTTCTGTATTGCCATAATAACTCTTTACTTGCGAACCCACATTTAATAAAGAGAATGATAAACCTAAACCACTTGCACTGTCGGTGTAAGAGCCACCTAAGTCTAAAGCTATGCCGGTAGATCGGTACGATTCTAAGTTAGAGAAAAGTAACTTCATGGTTGCGCCGTAATTAAACTGTTTATAAGGGCGAGCGTAGGTAAAGTTGAAGGTGTTTTCGTTGGCTTTAAAGGTTCCTTGTTCATTGCCAATATCATCTCGCAGCACAAAATCACCGTAATTAATGTAATTCACTCCTATGCCAAACATTCCAACATTATTTACCTTAAAGGCCGTAGATATATGACCATATTGTATGTCTTGAAAATAATTGCAGATGTTTAAATTCCACATATTATCCATGCGAGTATTTAATAAACTTGGGTTTTGGCTGATATTGGCTAAATCATTGTCGGCCACTACAGCATGATAGCCCCCCAATGCAGTAATTCTGGCACTTGCTGGTAATTGTAAAAAGGCGAAACTACGGCTACCACCAATTTGTGAATAAGCAACCGTAACGTTTAGTAATATACTTAACAGCACAACTATAAATAGCTTTTTTGCGAACATTGCATGCATAACGACAAACTTATAAATAAATTGTGAATTGTGAATTGTGAATGACGCGATTATGTAACTGTGTTGCATAATTCACCATTTACAATTCACCATTCACAATTAATTTGGGGTGAAAATTCACTAAAAAAACCTCCGATTGTGCGCGTGTAATGGCAGTATACAGCCATCGTAAAAAATCACTGTTCATCATTTCATCGGTTATATAGCCTTGGTCTATAAACACTGCTTTCCATTGCCCACCTTGTGCTTTGTGGCAAGTAACAGCATAGGCGAATTTAATTTGTAAGGCATTGTAATAAGGGTCGGCTTTAATCGCAATTAAACGCTCTCTTTTATTGGGTATATCGGCATAATCGGCACTTACACTTTCAAATAATTGTTTCTGCTCGGCTTGAGTTAAGGCAGGACTTTCGGAAGTTAAAGTACTTAACAATACTTTAACTGTTATGCTTGGTTGTTTCTCAAAATCGATGAGTTGTACCGTAGCTTCGGCAAACCTAAAGCCATGTATTTCTTCTTCTTTTCGTACGCGGCTCACTTTTAATAATTCACCGTTGGCTATAAAACCTTGTTCTTCCTCTGGCAGCCAGAAATAATTATTTTTCACCACCATTAAATAATCGCCCGCCGAAATTTCTTCTTCTCTAAATAAAATTCGTGCACGTATGGCCTGGTTAAAGTTATTGGCATTTTTATTTGATCGGCAAATAACTAAACTATCTTCCATGCCGTATTTATTATAGGCATACTGTAAACCATCTTCTAATTTCTCACCACCAATCATAAAAAAATCATTAAAGCCTTTGCTAACTAACTTCGGACTAAAATCTTTGTTTTCGGCAATTAATTTACGGATGTTGGTGGCATTGAATAAAATTCCAGAAGCCTTTTCTTGCCTTACTACTTCTGTTAATTCTTGCGAAATAATTTTTAAGCCATAATGAGCTTCTAATAATACAGCACTAAGTGCAGGGCTCGTTTCGGAACCTACAGGAGGTAGCTGAGCAGTGTCGCCAACAAACAGAATTTTACAATTTTGATCGGCTTCGTAAACATATTTAATTAAATCGTCGAGTAAACTATCTTTCGACCAATGTACTCCAGCGGTATCGTGCACTGAGCCGGCAATCATAGAGGATTCATCTACAATAAAAAGAGTGTCTCTATGTTTGTTTTCCGTTAATTGAAAACCAGCTTGCAAATCAACAGACGATTTTCGGCGGTATATTTTTTTGTGAATGGTAGAAGCTTGTTTCCCTGTATATTCTGATAAAACTTTGGCAGCACGACCAGTAGGGGCTAATAAAACAGATTTTAGATTATAATGAGGTAGAAGCTTCACGAGGGCTTTCATGGTACTCGTTTTACCTGTACCCGCATATCCTTTCAAAATAAAAGCCGAAAAATCCCTTTTTTCATGAAGGAAAGCCTCGAAGTTTCGGAAAAATTGTAGCTGACCCTCAGTGGGTTCATGCCCTAGGTGTTTTGTAATTTCTGGAATCAATGTTCAAAAACTGCTAAAAAATAATACATTTGCCGTATGTCGCAGCAAAACAACGTAAACATACATAAAATAGAGAGGGTTGACGAAAGTTTTTATTTCGATACAAAATCTATTTATGATTTAATAATTCATTACGATGCCGAACGTTTTCAGTGCGTTTCTTACAGTGCCGAGCGAACTAAATTTGTTCTGCAAGCAGA